>NZ_JAIQXS010000005.1:0-310072 GCF_020166565.1 Rhizobium sp. 3T7 | reverse complement strand
AGGCGCGGGGCTTTCTGTAAATTGAACTGGCCGAAGATTACTCGGCGCTGTCCTCGGAAGCCTTCTTCTTCGGAGCAGCCTTCTTCTTCGGAGCAGCGGCTTCTTCGCCTTCAGCAGCTTCTGCCTTGGCAGCAGCCTTCTTCTTCGGAGCGGACTTCTTGGTTTCCTTCTCGGAACCTTCGCCTTCTTCGTCGGCGAGAAGCTCTTCCTTGGTCACCTTCTTATCCGTAACGTCGATCTCGGTCAGCAGATGGTCGATGACCTTTTCTTCGAAGATCGGAGCACGGATCGAGGCGGCTGCACCCGGCTGGCTGCGGAAGAAGTCGAGGATCTGCTTTTCCTGGCCCGGATACTGACGCAGCTGCTCGTAGATAGCGCGCTGCATTTCGTCTTCGCTCACCTCAACACCGGCCTTTTCGCCGATTTCCGAGAGAACGAGGCCAAGGCGAACGCGACGCTCAGCAAGCTTCTTGTACTCTTCGCGAGCCTGCTCTTCCGTCGTGTCTTCGTCTTCGAAGGTCTTGCCGGATTGGGCGAGGTCGTTGGCGACCTGATTCCAGATGCCGTTGTACTCGGCGTCGACGAGCGAAGCCGGGGTCTCGAACTTGTACATTTCGTCGAGCTGATCGAGGATCTGGCGCTTGACCTTCTGACGGGTCATCGAGCCGTACTGCGACTCGATCTGGCCGCGGACGATTTCCTTCAGGCGGTCAGCCGATTCGAGGCCGAGCTTCTTTGCCAGCTCGTCGTTGATCTCAACATCGGCCGGAGCAGCAACATCCTTGACGGTGACTTCGAAGGTGGCTTCCTGGCCAGCCAGGTTCTTGGCCGGGTAGTCGGCGGGGAACGTGACGGTGATGGTCTTTTCATCACCAGCCTTGGCGCCGACCAATTGGTCTTCAAAGCCAGGGATGAAGCGGCCGGAGCCGAGAACGAGTTCTGCGCCCTGGTCGGTGCCGCCATCGAAGGCAACGCCGTCGACCTTGCCGACGTAGTCCATCGTTATGCGGTCGCCGTTGGCAGCCTTGCCCTTCTTGGTTTCGTAGGAACGGGCGCTTTCAGCGACCTTCAGAACCTGTTCGTTGACTTCCTCTTCGGAAATGTCGACGACTTCGCGCGTGATCTTGATGCCCTTGTTGGACTTCAGCTCAATCGGCGGCAGAACTTCGTAGGAAAGCGTGAACTCGAAGTCCTTCTGAGCGGCAAGGATCTGGTCTGCCTCGTCCTTGTCTTCCGTCATCGCGATTTCCGGCTGCGTCGCGGACTTTTCGCCGCGCTCTGCGAGGATGGCGGTCGGCTGCTCGCGGACAATCTCGTTGACGAGGTCGGCCATGATGGACTTGCCGTAAACCTTCTTGAGGTGAGCGGCCGGAACCTTGCCCGGACGGAAGCCGTTGATGCGGACCTTGTCCTTCACGTCGGCAAGACGCTCGTTCAACTTGACTTCCATGTCCTTGGCCGGGACTACGACCTTGATTTCGCGCTTCAGCCCTTCAGCGAGCGTTTCGATAACCTGCATGTCTTCCTACCTTCATTTCGTGGCGGCCGTGCCCAGACGCCGTTCGTTTCGATGAGCACGACGCCGGAAAATTGCCGGGCGTGGCTTGTTCTCAATTCTTATTCATTCCACCCGAGGCGGAACGGCGCTTTGCTGCCGGGTAATCGAGGGACACCTGTTGCCGGTCCCCCCGCCTGCAAGCCAGCTTTGGTGCGGGTAGAGAGACTTGAACTCCCACGCCTTGCGGCACCAGAACCTAAATCTGGCGTGTCTACCAATTTCACCATACCCGCGTTCTCAAAAACCGCATACATATGCCTGCACATGAGGCCTTCCGGAGCGCGGCGTCTCTATATCACCCGATTTGGTAGAGGCAAAGGAAAAATGAAGGGCAAATGACAGTGATTTTGCCCGCACTCGCAGGCTTCCACACCCATTTGGCCTCAACTCAATAAAGAGGCTCGTCGTAAGCGGGCTTGCCGTCGACGAGGAGGCTGCGTATCTGCGGCGTCCCGTCGGACCCGACGCGAATGGCGATGGAGACGTCACCGCCCTGGCGGGCCTTCTCGAGGGCCGTCCCCTGCCCTTCAGGAACGTAGTAGCGTTCGATGCCGTATTCGACGCGGATATGGTCGGCGGAATTGGGACCATAACTATAGAAGGGTCTACTGTGCAGAACCACGGTGCCCGGCTGCTGCGGCAGATGTTCGAACGATGATTCGACAATGCCCCAGAATCCGCCATCACCGGCCTTCAACCGCACCCAAAGGCTCCTCTTGCCCTGATCCTGCGGCGCACCACCAATGATCGACGCGACCGGGACCGAGGATATCTCGTAGTTCAGCACCACATAGTCACCCCGGAGAAAATCGCGCGGATCAACGGGGGCAGTTTTTAGAAGAACGTCGGCGCCGCTTCGCAGGATCGATGCGCGGCTCTCTATCACATAGCCAAGAACGGCGGTCTGGAGGGCAGCAACGACGATCGCAGCGACAATGTAGCGGCGCCCTGAGCCTTGCATCGAAAAAATGCTCACAAGCTTGCCTCCGGGGTTCTAACGGCAAATCGGCGCTCGAGGCGAATGACGATCCATGCAACGGCCGCAACGAAAAGCCCCGAGAACAAGAAGAGGCTCGATGTGCCAAGAATCGAGCCGACGGTCACCGATGCAAGGTAGAGCAGCTCGACGGCAAACGCCGTATAAGCCAGATAGCGCACCGCGCCATTGTTCCGGCCTTGGAGCGCAATCGCAAGGACCGCGGCCCCCAGCGTCACGAGCGCCAATGTTACGAACTGCCAGCCATGCTCGAGTTCAACATGCAGGAAGAACAGCCCAATCAGGGCGACAAGGAAGGTGTAGAAGGCCGGAGCCGAACCAGCTGTTTTGATGAGCGTGGAAAGGCGCGGCAGCGGCAGGCTAACGAGCACGAAGGCCAGCATGCCAGCGATGGCGTAGGCGAGCGCGAGCCAGAAATTCTCGTTCACCGCATAGAGCCAAGTAAGCCAGCCGACGAGCAGCAGATACGCCAGATGACGCACACGGTCTGCGCCGGTGAAGCGCACGAGACCAACGACCACCGCCGCCATGAGCGGCACAACCCAAGGATCGAGACCCACCCAACGCGTATCGTAGGTATCAAGATAGGCGGCAAAGCTGCCCCAGGACAGAAAGCCCGCCACTGCAGCAACAACGCCGGAGCGGAACAGGACCGCCGAAACCACCGCCATGGCAAACCAAACATACATCACCGTCAGTTCGTCCCCCGACAGATGGTACATCTGCCCGACCAGCGAAATCGCCCCGCCGAAAGACAAGGTTCCAATCACCAGCAGTCCGCCCGCCGCCCCCGTTGCGCCGCGCCTCAGCATAAACGCCGCGCCGAGATGCACGGCCCAGATGATTGCAAGAATGACGGCGAGCCGCACAAGGCGCGGAATGGCCTCCCAATTCGAAGCGACAACCAGCAGGATCGCGGCCCCGAGCAGGATTGCCGCGAGTATCGTAAGCACCTTGCCGAGGCTGAAGCTCGCCGGGCGGGCATCATATTCCTTCAGCAGCGCTCCCGCAGTCGCTTCCGGCAGCAGCCCCTTTTCCACCCAAACCGAAAGATCTCGCTCCAATCGACCGCGGTACATGCCCTACTCCGCCAAACGCGCGATGACGCGCTTCTGTTTTGCTTTATAGCCGTTGATTGAGCATGAGGGAAATATTCCCATACGAATTCCTCATTGGGTGATTTCGGGGTGCGTATCAACCGATCGATAACGTCAAATCGCTAATATACATGCCGTTCTCTCAAGCCATGCACCTGCCGCATGGGAAGCATGAGTATATTGCACTGCAAATTAACGCGGGACGATTTATATTACTTTTCACAAGGCAGGGGATGGCGTCCCGGCCTCCGGTCCTCCGGAAGCCTTCGAAGATGATCTTCGTGACGAAATTCGGAGCAGCGCACTCCTCCTCCCAGCGCCCTCCGATGGACTGACAACACTCCTCCTCCCAGTTGTCAGTCGCCCTAATGACGCCCACCGGATCCTCCCCCGGTGGGCGTTTGGTTTTCGATAACAGACAATATCATAAGCCAATTTTCCAGTGCCTCCAGGGCAGCGCCGATGCCTCTCCCGCGCATTGCACCCCGACAACCGGCCTGGCGGCGAGCGCATCGGATGCAGCGACGACTCGCAGCCAGTGACGGACGGCCGCAACCCTGCGGGAGTCCCTACTTGAACTCCGTAACCGCATATGCCGACCGGCAGGCGAAAAGGCAGGCGACAGCCGATCGGCTGCAAGCCATTCTGCCTAATGATTGACCAAATATCGGCTGGATCGCGTGAATGGCGGCGCGAGATCTGCATCCGGCGCATAGGTGGTCTGAAAACTTGTCTCTGGCACGACTTCGCAGTGCAGCATATATTCTGGTCATCAAATAGAGGTCAGCGCCGATCGGCGGCAGCTGGCAAATGGCAAGCCCTAGGAAAGGGGATTAAAATGAACTTTGCACGCTCCTTCAACAACTGGCGCAAGTACCGTCAGACCGTTACCGAACTCGGCCGCATGACCAACCGCGAATTGCACGATCTCGGTATCGACCGTTCTGACATCAATCGTGTTGCTCGCGAGGCTTCTGCCCGCTAATCCAAGCGATCCGCTGTCCTCCCAAGCAGATCGCCTTGACACAACGCCCGCTGCCCCTGGCAACGGGCGTTTTCTTTTGTCTGGCTATCAGCTTCCGCAATAGTTGCGGCCGATTCCACCTCCCTCATGGTGGCGCTCAAAAAGTAATCACTGCATTTGGAATGGGCATCGCATGCACAATTGCATAGCAGATGCCTTTTCTTTGCACTGCACAATATGACTGGGAACGCCTATATGGATGTCAACGAGGAGACGGCGATGGCGCCGCTCTCGACGATCATTCTGAGGAAGACGAACATGAACCCGATCCGCATTGCAAAAAGCTGGATTAGCTACCGCCGTACGCTCAGCGAACTTGGCAGCCTTTCCAATCAGACGCTCGCCGACATTGGCGTTAGCCGCTACGACATTCGCACGATCGCTTCCCGCTCGTTCCGCTAATAGCGGCGAGCGTGAAGCTTCCAAGACGGCGCCCTTGGCGCCGTTTTTGATTCTGGGCCCTTCACTGCGATGGGCGCCGCTAACGTGATACGATCGCGAACCAAATCCCCAGAAACCGAATAACTACGGCGGTGCGAGCGCGCGAATGGCGACAGAGTCCAATCTGCACTGCCCTGTTGACACCGCGATCGCGGCCATTCTTTAGGGTGGACTAATATTAATCATTGTGAAACTATCCGGCCGCTGCCTAACGGAGACATGCGCAATGTGCCGATATAATCTTCGCATGGAGGACGGTTTGTGGACCGTTGTCGATGCCACGACACAACAGCCGGCCGAATTGAACGGCGTTCGGATGGCCCGGATGACGTGGCGCGAAGCATGCGACATGGTCGATATCCTGAACAACCTCGATCGAATAAGCTTCCTGTCAAAACGCTACGAAGCGTCGGCCAGAACAATGGCTTGAGCTTCGCGGATGCCCCCAATGCGGCATCTTGCTGATCCCGGCATTCAGAGTCCGATGGACTTTATCTTCTGAACCGCGAAATCAACGAACGCGCGCGTCTTGGCCGAGACATGCCTACCCTCCACATGAACGACGTGGATTGGCAGTGGCTCCTCCTCGTAATCCTCGAGCACTGTTCTCAGCCGACCGGCAGCGAGATGCTCCGCCACCTGATAGGATAGCGTCCGTGACAAGCCCCATCCAGTCACCGCCGCTGCGATCGATGCATCGACAGTGTTGCAGTACATGCGCGGATGAAGCTTGACGGGCGTATGGTTGGGCGCGAAGTGCCAGTCCAACGGCGCCGATGACCCCGTATTCACAATAGTTACGTGCCGGGTGAGGTCGGCTGGCGTTGCCGGTTCGCCGTGACGCTCGAAGTAGGCCGGCGCTCCGCAGACGACGCGGCGCACGCTCCCGACCTTTATCGCCTGCTGATCCGAATCCTGCAGGTGGCCGATGCGGATGGCCACGTCGATGCCCTCCTCCACAAGATTGACCATCCGATCGAAGAGGAGGACGCGCCCCGTGACGGCTGGCTGCATGCTGAGAAACTCCGTCATAACAGGGACGATATAGATCTGACCGAACAGAACCGGTGCTGTGATGGTCAGGATTCCCGACGCCGTTGAATGAGATCCACCAGCCGATGCTTCCGCCTCGTCGATATCGCTGAGTATCCTCCTGCAGTCTTCAGCATACCGGCTGCCCGACGGCGTCAGCTTTACGGAGCGCGTGGAGCGGAGGAAGAGCCGCGCCCCTGTGGCTTCCTCCAGAAAAGCGATCGCGCGTGTGACTGCCGGTGGACTCATGTGAAGCTGACGTGCAGCCTGTGCAAAGCTCGCTGTCTCGGCGACCTTGACCAAAATCCTCATGCATTGAAGCCGATCCATTTGCTCGCCCGCAATATTCCGCAAAATGAAATAGTCTCTTTCATATAATCACAATTCAGCACGCCATTGGAAACAATTATTGTCTGGTTACCTCAACACGGAGACCAGACCGATGAAGCTTTACTCACATCCTCTCTCGGGTCATTCCCATCGCGCCCACCTCTTTCTGTCGCTGATCGGCATCGACGCCGATGTCTTGCAGGTCGACCTTGCTGCCAGAGAGCACAAAAGCGCCAGCTTCCTTGCGCTCAATCCCTTCGGACAGTTGCCGGTGCTCGAAGATGGCGATGTCATCATCAGCGACTCCAATGCCATCCTCGTCTACCTCGCCAAGAAGTACGCACCCGAAGGATGGCTCCCCGAAGAGCCGGCAGCTGCAGCGGCGGTCCAGCGCTGGCTGTCAGTCGCTGCCGGCGAGATCGCCTATGGCCCGTGCGCGGCGAGGCTTGTGACGTTGTTCGGAGCGAAGTTCGACACCGAAGAGGTCATCGCGAGAGCGCATCGAATCCTTCAAGTGATCGATGACCGCCTGGTCGACCGCGGGTGGATCGCCGCAAGCAGGCCGACCATCGCCGATGTCGCCCTTTACAGCTACATCGCCCGCGCGCCGGAAGGAAACGTCGATCGGTCCGCCTACCGCAACGTAACGGCATGGCTTGAGCGGATCGAAGCCCTCCCCGGCTTTCAACCATTCCAGAAATCGCCAGTCGGTATTGTCGAGGCGGCTTGAGGCGGTTCATCGCGCCGCGGCCGACCACGAGCCGTCAAGGAGGCAGTTATGTCTACCGATGCACAGAGCACCATGTCCTCTCCTTGGCATGCCGGAGAGATTGCACTGCAGGAAAAAGTCGGCGTTGCCGAGCGAATGAACGAGGTGGGCCGGCGCGTTCTGCGAGATCACTTGATCGATCAGCACCGCCAGTTCTATCCGCAGCTGCCTTTTGTCGTCCTGGGCACGGTAGATGCGCACGGCAATGCATGGGCAACGCTGCGTGCCAATCAGCCGGGCTTCCTTCGGAGCCCTGATATTCACACGCTGAGCGTCCGCCTTCCGCGGGAGCACCTTGATCCGGCCGACGCTGGAATGGACGACGGCGAGGCCATCGCCATGCTCGGCATCGAACTCCATACGCGCCGTCGCAACCGGCTGAACGGCACTGTCCATAGAACTGGGCAGGACGGCTTCGATGTGCGCGTGGGGCAATCCTATGGCAACTGCCCGCAATATATCCAGCTGCGCGATTTCGAGTTCGCACGCGATCCGATGCAACCTTCCGGATACGACCCCGTCAGTTCCGGCAGCCTTGACGGTCGTCCCGCCGAAATGATTGCCAAAGCGGATACGTTTTTCGTTGCCTCGTATGTCGACCGCGACAGTGAAGGGCGCCAAATCGATGTTTCGCATCGCGGCGGCAGGCCGGGTTTCGTGCGGATCGGCGAGGACGGCGTTCTGACGATCCCGGACTTTGCCGGCAATCTCTTTTTCAACACGCTCGGTAACATCCTCGCCAACCCACGGGCCGGGCTGGTCTTCGCGGATTTCGAGAGTGGCGATCTGCTGCAATTATCGGGCGACGCGCAGGTTATTCTGGAATCACCTGAGATAGCAGCGTTCCAGGGCGCGGAGCGGCTGTGGCGCTTTCGCCCGACGCAAATCGTCTACAGGCAAGAAGCGTTGCCGCTTCGCTGGCGGTCGCCTGCGGATGGGGCATCTCCCAACTCCTTGATGACCGGCAGCTGGGACGAAGCCGCCGCGCGGCTTCGTGCGGTAGCACTCACCAAAAGCTGGCGGCCCTGTCGCGTCACCCGCATCGTCCAGGAGAATGCCAGCGTGCGCTCTTTCTATCTCGAACCAACAGACGAAGGCGGGATCATTCCGCATGTCTCCGGCCAACACCTGCCGATCCGCATCAAGATCGCGGGAACGGATGTGCCGGCGGTTCGCACCTATACGATCTCCTCGGCGCCCTCCGATGGCACGTATCGCATCAGCGTCAAGCGCGAGGGGCTTGTCTCCACGCATCTTCATGATGCCATCCGACAAGGAGACATCATCGAGGTCCGCGCGCCGGCCGGTGCGTTCACGATCGATGCCGCGGAGACACGTCCTGCCGTTTTGCTGGCGGCCGGCATCGGTATCACCCCGCTGCTCGCCATGCTGCGGCATGTCGTCTACGAGGGACTGCGCACCAGACGGATCCGACCAACCTGGCTGATCTATTCCGCGCGTAATAAGTCCGAACGCGCATTCGATACCGAACTGCAGGCACTCGCCGAAGCGTCCGGCGGTGTCGTCAAGCTGGTCCGGTTGCTCAGCGATACGTCCGATACGGTTGCTGGCGAAGACTACGAACAGCAAGGACGTGTCGACATGAGCCTGCTGAGCAGGGTGTTGCCGTTCAACGACTATGACTTCTATCTGTGCGGTCCAACCGGCTTCATGCAGTCTGTCTATGACGGCTTGCGCGCATTGAATATTGCCGATGGCCGTATCCATGCCGAAGCGTTTGGACCCGCGTCTTTCCAGCGATCGCGAGACGAGGCCAAGCGATCGCCAGCGCGCGCCGCTGAGGACCCGCAGCCCGTCTATTTCATGCGCTCAGGTAAGAAAGCGCGCTGGGAGCCGGGATCGGGCACGCTGTTGGAGCTTGCCGAAGCGCGTGGCTTGGCGCCCGAATTCAGCTGTCGTCTCGGCAATTGCGGAAGTTGCAGGACGAAAATTCTTTCCGGCGCTGTCGCCTATACGCAGGAGCCGAGCGCCGACACCGCCGATGACGAAGCGTTGATCTGCTGCACCGTGCCAGCAGCGAGCGACACCGGCGCTCGGCTGGAGTTGGATATCTGAAGACATCGGCGCCGGCATCGACCAGTCGCCAATTTCTTCGGTTTCCTGCGGCGCCCTAGCGTGGTAATCAGCCGCGCATGAACAAGACCTCTTCCTACTCTCCCATTTACGTGGTCGGCGGCGGGCTCGCCGGCTCAGAGGCGGCCTGGCAGATCGCAAATGCCGGGGTGCCTGTCATCCTGCACGAGATGCGCGGCGTGCGCGGCACCGACGCCCACAAGACCGACGGCCTGGCCGAGCTCGTCTGCTCCAACTCCTTCCGGTCAGACGACGCGACCAGCAACGCGGTCGGTGTTATCCATGCCGAGATGCGCATGGCGGGATCTCTGATCATGGCGTGCGCCGACAAGCACCAGGTCCCGGCAGGTGGCGCACTGGCTGTCGACCGCGACGGATTTTCCGGCGCCGTGACCAAGGCGATTCACGAGCATCCGCTGATCACGGTCGTTCGTGAAGAAGTGACCGGCCTGCCGCCGAAAGAATGGGACCTCGCCATCGTTGCCACCGGCCCGTTGACTGCCCCTTCCCTTGCAAGCGCGATTCAGGCCGAGACGGGTGCGGACGCGCTGGCCTTTTTCGATGCGATCGCGCCGATCGTTCATCGTGACAGCATCGACATGGATACCTGCTGGTACCAATCGCGCTACGATAAGGTCGGTCCCGGCGGCACCGGCAAAGATTACATCAACTGCCCGATGACCGAAGAGCAGTACAACGCTTTCGTGGACGCTCTGATTGCCGGCGATACGGTCGGCTTCAAGGAATGGGAAGGAACGCCCTACTTCGATGGCTGTCTTCCGATCGAGGTAATGGCGGAGCGCGGCCGCGAGACGCTGCGTCACGGCCCGATGAAACCGATGGGCCTGACCAATGCGCATAACCCGACCGTCAAGGCCTACGCTGTCGTTCAGTTGCGGCAGGACAATGCGCTCGGCACGCTCTACAACATGGTCGGCTTCCAGACGAAGCTGAAATACGGCGCTCAGGCGGAGATCTTCCGCATGATCCCGGGACTTCAGAACGCCGAATTCGCCCGCCTCGGCGGCCTTCACCGCAATACCTATATCAATTCGCCGACACTGCTCGACCCTTCCCTCACGCTCAAGTCCCGCCCCGGCCTGCGTTTTGCCGGGCAGATCACCGGATGCGAAGGCTATGTCGAAAGCGCGAGCGTCGGGCTGATGGCCGGCCGGTTTGCTGCAGCCGAGCGCAAAGGAGAAGCTGTATCGCTGCCTCCTGCAACGACGGCGCTCGGCTCGCTGCTTAGCCACATCACTGGCGGCCACATCGTCAACGACGAGGAACCTGGCAAGCGGTCCTTCCAGCCGATGAACATCAACTTCGGCCTCTTTCCCGAACTTGAGCCCGGTTCGATCGTCAAGCCCGAAGGTGTCAAGCGTTTCCGCGGCAAGGACAAGACGATCATGAAGCGACAGTTGATCGCCAGGCGCGCGCTTGCCGATTGCGCGAACTGGCTGGGGCTCGACGCTCATCTCGCGGAGAGTGCATGATCAGACAGCGCTCGCGGTCCCCTCTCGGCGGATCCGAGCTCACCGGCACGATCGCCAATGTTGTAGTGAAATGTCGTTGAAGGGCGCACGCCTATGGCAGCATTGTTTCAAGGCACGTCCATGCCGGACCGGGATTGGTGGTCTGCGCTGTGGCCTGATCCCGAAGGGCTCCTTCAACAGGTCGGCATCCGGCAGGGCATGAGCGTTCTCGACCTTTGCTGCGGCGACGGCTATTTCACCGGCCCGCTCGCAGCATTGGTCGACGGACGTCTGGCGGCGCTCGATCTCGATCCCGCCATGATCGATCTGGCGAAGGCCGAAGTTGAACGAAGAGGCGCGTCCGTTCGCCAGTGGATTTGCGCGGACGCCACGTCCTTGGCCGAACGCCTTGACGAACCGGTCGATTTTGTCTTGATCGCCAATACTTTCCACGGTGTTTCTGACCAGATCGGGCTTGCACGTTCCGTAAGGGAAGTTCTGAGACCGAACGGGGTGTTCTGCACCATCAACTGGCATCCAGTGCCGCGAGAGGAAACGGTGGTCCTCGGCAAGCCGCGCGGACCGCGCACCGAGATGCGTATGCCACCCGAGTCCGTCCGAGCCGTCGTTGAAGCCGCTGGCTTTCACATGCTGCGGATCGTCGATCTCCCGCCCTACCACTACGCGGCTGTGTTTCAAGTCGCGTGACAAAAGGGCGGGGCGTTCCGGTCTTGAACCGGTGGGCAAGGAACCGACCCATACGAGCAGAAAACGCAGCAATCACCGTCCTTCGGCTTGAGCGTCGCGCCGCAGCCTCGGCATTCGTAGAACCAAACGCAGGCGTCAACCGGCATCGTCTCTACCGATCGGTGGCTGCAGATGGGACACGTCAGAATTGATCGCCGCTCGACCATTGCATGGCCTCATGTTGGCTGCTCGCTAATGCGCGATCGGTCCTTCCGCTTTCTTCCAGGCGTCGATGCCGCCTTGAATGTGAAAAGCCAGGGGAAGGCCGGCGTCGTGCGCTGCCTGCACGGCCATTGCCGATCGCTCACCGAAGGCGCAGTAGAAAAGCAGCCTCTTGCGGGTTGAGCTTGCCAGCTCATGCAGCATCCCGCCTGCACCTATGCTTTCCTCGAGCGAGGGATACGGCACATGCAGTGAGCCAGGAATCGTACCGTTTCGCTGCCGCTCGGCGTTCTCGCGTAGATCGATCAAAGCGACATCCCCGAGGCCGACGACACTCAGCGCCTGTTGCGCCGTCAGCGCCCAGCCGTGGCGCATGACGTTATCCTGGTTCATCCCGACCTTCATATTGGCGGGCACGGCGACATCCATCATCTTCGGATTCGAGAGTTTTAGATTGTTCATCAGGTCCGCGTATTCATCGGCAGACGTCACCTGCAGGCGCGGGTTAAAGGCCCTCTCCTCGCCAATGGTGGAGACCGTATCCCCCTTGTAATCGTGCGCCGGGAAAACCAGTGTTGAGTCCGGAAGCTTCAGAAGCCGACCGAAAATCGACTCGAACTGCGCTCTCGGGTCACCGTTCTGAAAATCGGTGCGGCCGGTACCGCGGATGAGCAGGGTGTCACCGGTGAATACGCGGTCGGGCAGCACGAAACTGTAGGAATCGTCCGTGTGGCCCGGCGTATAGATCACGTCCAAGGAAAGCCCCTCGATGGTCAGCTTGTCGTTATCAGAGAGCCGCATCGAAACGACATCGGCTTTTGTCTGCTCCCCCATCACTGTGATGCAGTGGGTTTTGTCGCGTAGAGCGCCAAGGCCCGTAATGTGATCGGCGTGGAGATGCGTGTCCACGGCCTTGACCAGCTTCAGGTCGAGTTCATGGATGAGTTGGAGGTAGCGATCGACCCTTTCCAGCACCGGATCGATGATCAGCGCCTCGCCGCCCTTCCGGCTTGCCAGCAAATAGGAATAAGTACTCGACACCGGATCGAACAGCTGCCGGAAGATCATCCCTACCTCCATCGTGGCGGCACAGTTTGCAATGGACTATCCGTGCGGCTGCGGCACGATCCTGATATAGGGCTTCGGTGCTCGCCAACCTTGCGGATATTGCTTCTTTGCGTCGTCGTCGGAGACCGAACCGGCGATGATCACGTCCTCACCGTTCTTCCAGTTCACGGGCGTAGCAACCTTGTGCTTGGCGGTCAGCTGGAGCGAATCGATAACTCGCAGCACCTCATCGAAGTTGCGACCGGTGGTCATGGGATAAACCATAACCAGTTTGATCTTCTTGTCGGGGCCGATGACGAAAACGTTCCGGACGGTCTGGTTGTCGGCCGGCGTGCGCTCCGTCGGATCGCCGGATACCAAAGCGGGCAGCATGTTATAGCGCTTCGACACGGTGTAATCGACGTCGGCGATCATCGGGTAGTTGGGGCGGTAGCCCTGTGTTTCCTCGATGTCCTTCATCCAGCTGGCATGGCGTTCAAGCGGATCGACCGAGAGGCCGATGATCTTCACACCGCGCCTGTCGAACTCAGGTTTGATCCGCGCCATGTAGCCGAGTTCAGTTGTGCACACGGGGGTAAAGTCCTTCGGATGCGAAAACAGCACCGCCCAGGAGTTACCGATCCACTCGTGAAAACTGATCTTGCCTTCGGTCGTTTGGGCTTCGAAATCCGGAGCGGTATCATTGATTGCAAGCATCACGCACCTCCATCGCGTTTGTGAACACAAACTCAAACATTGCCGGATGAGCGCAAATCTTGCGCCTATTTCGGGCGGCAGGCAACGGCAAAACGGCCGCAGCCATGCCTAACGCGAGAGGCTACGCCGATAAGGATGATCGTGAATGCGGAACGACTGCGGCGAAACGATATGCCGGTTCGCCAGGGGCTTCGCTACTTGCCGTTTGTGGCTATGGAATTGTGCGACGCCAATGCCTTGTCCGGCTCGGCCACGTAGTTGCCGAGCAGCCAGAGAGAGACCTCGGATGCCTCCTTGGAGGAGGCAAATTCGAACGTGCCGCTCTGATGCGGAGCGTCAAGGAACTCGATGCTGAGGCCGCTGCCCGTTTCCGAACTCAAGACACGCACCCTGCCCGGCTCGATGATGTGGCATGAATAATGTCTCTGCATGTTGCGCATGAAGCCCGCCTTGTTGTCATGCAGGCGTACGAACACTGCCTGTCCGTTGGCGGTGGCCTGCAACTGGCGGATTGCTTCAGTGGGAAAAGCCCGGTTGAACTCGATGATCGCGAGTCCGGTATCGTGAAGGCCATCTTCCTTGTTCTGCGCCGCCATGCGCGTCGAAATGAAGGCGATGAAAATGACGATCGCGAATATAACGCACCAGACGATAATGCTCACATCGCTCTCCGATCAAAGCTGCAACGACGCTTCTATAAGGCACGAGCCTTGCGCGAGTTTGAACAAAAGTCAGATTTTCTTGCGCATCAACGCGAGCAGCATGTCCGCCTGGCGCCGCAGCTGCGAGCGCTGCAACCGACGCTCGAACAATCCTGCGCCTGTCTTCTGAGCGTTGACAAGTACAGGCTCTGCCAGCGCGACAGGCAGGAATGCCGGAAATACGGTCGATGATATCGCAACACTTCTCGCCCTGGCGAGATGGTCGCGGCCGAGCCCGGCGAAAGCTTCGATCGCTGCAGAGATGCGCGACTTGTCCTCCCCGGCAAGAAACGCATCGCGATCAAGTCCCGTCGCGGATAGGATTTCAAGGGGAATATAGAGCTGTCCGCGGTGACGATGCAGCGGCATCAAAAGCAGGAGGCCGGCGATGGCCTGCGCAACACCTGCGTGCCCAGCAGCCTCAGCGGATCTGGCAGCCTCCTCCGGCGCAAGTACCAGGCTAGCCAATTGAATGAGGGTAGACGCCGTCTCGCCGGCATATCCTTCGAGCGAGACGCGCGTCTCCATCGGATCGTCGTAGAGATCGAAGATGCGAGCATCGATCATGTTTACGAGGGTCTTCGGCGGCAGGCGGTGGGCTTCGATTGTCGATAACAAGACAGCGGCGATTGGATTTGCCTGGGTGGAGCCATGCGCGCTCCCCTCCAGCAGGTCGCGCCAGTATTGCATGCGAACCTCCCCCGGAAGGGGTTCGTGCACCAGATCGCGAATGCGTGCAAGCTCGGCATTGAATGCGTAGAGGGCCGCCAATGCGTCCCGCTTGCTTTCCGGCGACAGCAGGCAGGCCAGGTACCGGTCGCGGTCGTTGTCGCGCAGCGTCGCCAGGCAGATGTCCTGGTTCGTCAAAGGCTGATCGGCCATCGTCAGACCGCTATCAGCGCCGCGGCGACGGCGCGGGATTCCATCAGCATGATGTTGAAGGTGCGAACCGCAGCACCCGTATTCATCGGATCGGATGAAATGCCGGCGGCCTTTAACACAGCCTTCAGATCAGCCGGGATCGGACCCATATCGTTCCCTGTGCCGATCAGCAGGACCTCGATCTCGGCTGCCTCGTCGAGCACCTTCTGAAAATTCTCGATCGACAGCGGCTTCGACATGTCCATATCCCAGCCATAGATACCGGACGGCAGGCAAAGGATCGATCCGCGATGGGACATGTCGGCGAAACGGAAACCGCCGTTGCCGTAGGTATCGATGGGCGCGCGTCCAGGAAAATGCGCCTCGCGGATTTCTATGCCTCTTGCCATATTCTCACACTGCCGGATTGCCGGAGTTCGTACCCGGCTCGGCCACTTTCTTATTTTGATCACTATTGACCGCGTCCGGCCGGAGCTTGAAAGCAATCAGCACGGGCGCAGCTATGTAGATGGAGGAAAAGGTGCCAACTGCAACGCCGAACAGCATCACAAAGGCGAACAGGCGGATCACTTCACCACCGAACAGGCAGAGCGCCAGCAAGGCCAGCAATGTCGTCGCAGCCGTCAAAACAGTGCGCGACAGCGTCTGATTGATCGAGGCATCGATCAGGATCGGCAGAGGCATCTTGTGGTAGCGCTTCAGATTTTCGCGCATCCGATCATAGACCACGACTGTATCGTTGAGCGAATAGCCGACAATCGTCAGGATGGCCGCAACGCTCGTTAGATTGAATTCCATGCCTGTCAGCACGAAGAGGCCCAGCGTCAAGATGATATCGTGGAGGGTCGCGATGATCGCACCGATCGCAAACTGCCATTCGAAACGCAGCCAGATGTAAAGGAGGATGACAGCGAGCGAACCGAGTATGCCCAATGTCGCGGCCCTCGTCAGTTCACCCGACACGGCTGGGCCGACAACCTCCACGCTCCGGATTTCGTAGTCATCACCCAGTTCATCGCGCAGTAAGGTCATGGCCGACTGTTCGGCATTCTCGCCGCCACCTTGCGCCTGAATGCGAACCAACGCCGTTGAGGCATCGGCAAGGCGACGGGCCTCGATATCCCCGATGTTCAGATCGCCAAGACGCGCGCGGATATCATCCGGATCGGAAATACCCTGCTTCGCCTTGACCTCGACAAGCGAGCCGCCGGCAAAGTCAACGCCAAGGTTTGCGCCAACCGTCGCGAAGCCGACCATCGCCAGTATCGAAAGCGCCGCCGACGCCGTGAACGTGTACCGCCGTATGCCCATGAAGCGGATGTTCGCGTGATCGAAGATGCCTGTCTGAACATCCCTGGGCAGATGCCGCGGATGCTTGCGATGGAGCCAGGTGACGACAATCCAACGCGTCAGCGTGAAGGTGGTGAAGACAGTCGCCAGAATTCCCGCCGCCAGAGTCACGGCAAAACCGCGAACGGTGTCACTGCCGAGATAGTAGAGAATGACCGCAGCAATGACGATGGTGACATTGGCATCAAGGATCGTCAGGAACGCACGAGAAAACCCGTTATCGATCGCATCCGCGAAGGAATGGCCGGCTTTCGCCTCCTGCCGGATTCGCTCGTAGACGAGCACATTGGCATCGACGGCCATGCCCATGATCAAGACAATGCCAGCGAGGCCGGGCAATGTCAGCGTTGCGCCGATCACACTCAGCACAGCGAGAATCAGGAGGAGGTTCAGGACAAGCGAAATGCCGGCGATGATGCCCAGCTTTCGATAGAAGGCAAACATCAACCCGGTGACAAGGATCGCAGCGACGAAGCCGGCGACCAAACCGGCGCGCTTCGATTCAGCGCCGAGAGTGGGGCTGACGGTGCGCTCCTCCACCGTCGTCAACGTCGCCGGCAGAGCGCCGCTTCGCAACATCAGCGCAACATCGCGGGCTCCGTCCTCGCTGAAGCTGACCGGTACGCTTCCGGTGCCGTCCAAGATCGGCGCGTTGATGAGCGGCGCCGCCATGACCTGATCGTCGAAGAGTATGGCAAGGTGTCGGCCGATATTCTGGCGCGTCTTCTGGGCCAGGCGCTCGGTCCCTTCACCATCCAGCCTATAGCTGATGGCGACCGCGTCCGTTTGCGGATCGACGACCGCCTGAGCATCGACGAGATTCTTGCCCGTTATAAAATCCGTGCGATCGACGAGGTGAGGAACGGGCGGATCGTCAAGCGAATAGAGCACTTCGGAGGTCGCAGGCCAGCGACCGGCAAGGGCCTCTTGCCCGGACATGCTTTCATCGATCATCCGAACCGCAAGCTGAGCCGGTTCGTTCAGAATATTCTTCAGCCGCTCAACGTCGATCGAGCCGAGCGTTTTGACGTCGATGCGGTCGCGGCCATCTGCGCGAACAGAAAAATCCTTGATCTCCAGGCCGGCAATGCGACGCTCGACGACCTCCAGCGACTGCACCTGGACAGCTGTGATGCCTTCGTCGATGCTGTCGTTTGAAATTCGTAGCGTAAGCTGCCCGCCGTTACCTCTGTCCAGGGATACATTCTGGACCGAGCCGCCGAACCAGCCGTTCTTCCTGCTCGCAGTCAGCGCGCTTAAGGCATTGACCGCAGCGTCCACTTGGCTGGCATCGGTAATCCTGACGGTGACGTCCTGGTCGTTACCGGTCAGGCCGGTATAGCGAATGTTAGATTCGCGCAACTTGCCACGGACGTCCGCAACCGTACGCTCGAGCCGTTCCCTGACGATATCGGAGCGCTCGATCTGAAAAAGCAGATGGGAACCGCCCTGCACATCAGGGCCAAGGACAACACGGCTATGAGCCAACCATGCGGGCAGCTTAGAACGCTGCCCGTCCGACAATAAATTTGGGGCCGCGATTATCACGGCCACCAGTACCAAAACCCAGATCAGAACGGCCTTCAAGCGGGAAAAACGATGCATTTTCTCTCGACAATTTCCGATCCGGACCAATCCGGTTCGCGGCTAGGTTTGCAATACTATGCAGCGTCTGCCTTCACCGGCTCACCCTTGACGCGAACTTCCGAAATGCCGGTGCGAACGACGCGAACGCGAACCCCGTCTGCAATTTCCACTTCGAGTTCCTTGTCGTCAACAACCTTGGTGACCTTGCCGACGAGACCGCCGCCGGTGACGACCTGATCGCCGCGACGGATCGCCTTCAGCGTCTCTTCACGCTTCTTGGCCTGCGCGCGCTGCGGACGGATCAACAGGAAGTACCAGACAACCATCAGCGGCACAAAAAGGATGATCATTTCTAGGCCAGAGCCGAACGGCGACGCCGCAGTGTCGGTGGCAGCCTGGGCAAATGCCGGGGTGATGAACATGCTAAACTCCTCAAAGCTTTCCGGTGGCGGAACTCCGCCTTTTCTCGGGTGGCCGGACTATAATTATGGTCTTTGCGAATGCAACAGAAACAGCCGGAAACCGTACCGATTCCGCTGCCTCATAACCTTTCCGCTCGCAAAAGGCCATGCTACGCCGCAGTCAAAAGACATAGCAGGCTGGTTGCAACCAGAATTCAGGAGGAAGGCCCATGGCCGAAGACGTCAACAACGCCATTCTGACGGAACTGCGCCGACTGACGGATGCGATCGACCGGTTGGCCGGCCCCGCGCCCGCTGTCAGTGACTGGAACGCCGCCGATTGCTTCGTCTGGTCCCCTGCCCGCCAGCACCTCCAGCCAGTTGCACGACCGAACCGGGTCGCCTTGAAGCTGATCCGTGGTGTAGACCACGTGCGGGATATCCTCCACGAAAACACGGTTCGCTTTGCCGAAGGCTATCCGGCGAACAACGTTCTCCTTTGGGGCGCGCGCGGTATGGGCAAGTCCTCGCTGGTCAAGGCCGTCCATGAAGATGTGCGGCGTGAGAGCGGCGTGTCGCTGAAACTGGTGGAAGTGCATCGGGAAGATATCGCGAGCCTCCCGACGCTGCTAGATCTGCTGAAGGATGCGCCCCACCGCGTCATCGTTTTCTGCGACGACCTCTCGTTCGATCACGATGACACGGCATACAAATCGCTCAAGGCAGCCCTTGATGGCGGCGTAGAGGGTCGGCCAGACAACGTTCTCTTCTATGCGACCTCGAACCGGCGCCACCTGCTTCCGCGCAACATGATGGAGAACGAGCAATCGACGGCGATCAATCCCTCCGAAGCGGTCGAGGAAAAGGTCTCGCTGTCCGACCGGTTTGGCCTTTGGCTCGGATTCCACAAATGCAGCCAGGACGACTATCTGACGATGATCGACGGCTACGCAGATCATTTCAAGCTACCCATCGATCGCGAAAAGATGCATGCCGAGGCACTGGAATGGGCCACAACGCGTGGCGCGCGTTCCGGCCGCGTCGCCTGGCAGTACATTCAGGATCTCGCCGGCCGGATGCGCATTGCACTCGACCGCGCATAATGACAAAAGCCCGGCTTTGAGACCGGGCTTTTGAACATCCTCGGACGCAATACCTATTCGAGGAACGTGATTGGGTTGACCGGGGTCGCATCCTTGCGGACTTCGAAGTGGACCTGCGGCTGCTTGACGTTGCCGCTCATGCCGGAGACGGCGACCGTCTGGCCGCGCTGGATCTTCTGGCCGCGGGTGACGCTCAGGGTGTCGGCGTTGCCGTACACGGTAACGGTGCCGTCGTCGTGGCGGACGAGAACCGTATTGCCGAGTTCCTTCAGGCCGTTGCCGGCATAGATGACCACGCCGTTTTCGGCCGCCTTGATCGCAGTACCCTGCGGCACGGAAATGTCGATGCCATCGTTACGACTGCCGTTGACGTTGGCGCCGTAGGCCGCAATGACAGCTCCACGAACCGGCCAGCGATACTTGCCGATGCCGGTTGCCTCGGGCGCCGCGGAGGCCACTTCCTTCTTGGCAGCCTCATCCACGGTCTCGGTCGCGACGGGTGCTTTATAGGTTGCGGGTTGCGCGGCGGCGGTCGTTGTTGCGGCGGCAGGCTCAGCGATCGGCTTCGGTTCTGCCTTTGCCGGAATGGAGGCCGTTTTCATACCATCCCGCGAAGCGCCGGGGAGATTGAGTTCCTGACCGATGCGGATCGAACCAGCCGACAGGCTGTTGGCAGCCTTCAGATCGTCGATGCTGGTGCCCGTTGCCTTGGCAATCTTGGCAAGCGAGTCACCCGGCTTGACGACATAGGTGCCGCCGGCGCCCTTCGGTCCCTTACCCGCGCCAGCCGGAAGCTTGCCGGCCGGATCGGCATTTGCAACCGACTTGTCGCGGGCGGAATTCGCACCCGGAACGACGGCGACGTTCTGCTCTTGCTGCTTGCCGGGCTGAGGCAGATGCCCGCCCTTGGAGAGGTCGGCCGTCTGGGCGGATGCCTTGGCGGCATTGCCTCCGTTGAAGGTCGGGATCAGGATGATCTGACCAGGCTTTGCGGCAGCGGCAGTCCTGAAGCCGTTGACCCGAAGAATTTCCTTCTCCGGGACACCGTAGCGATTGGCGAGCGTCGCGATGGTTTCGCCCGGACGAAGCGTAACGGAAGGCGCATTGGTTGCCGACCAGCCGGACACCTTCGGGGTCGTGCCGGTGACGATCGAGTCGGTTGCCGTCTTTGGCGGAACGAGAACCGGGGCCGATTTCTTCGGAGCGGCGGCCCCGGGGAATGGCTGCGCGAGCGCTACCTGCTTTTCGCGGGACGGAGCTGCCGGCGCCACCGCGGAGGGAGCAGCGAGATCGGAGCGCTGAACGGAGACCGGTGCCGAGGCCATGCGGGCGCTGGAAGCGCCATAGGCGGGCTGCGCCGGATAGGGTTGACTAATCGCCTGGCTGCTTGCCGAATAGCCGCCCTGCGCCAAATCCGCCTGCGGCACGGGATCGGCCTGCATATTTCTGCGTGGGATGGAGTTGGTCGTCATCTGGTCCTGACCCGATGACGAGAAAAGACCACCGAAACGTGTTACATCGGAACTGCAACCCGTTGCGGCACTCGCCAGCAAAGCCGCTATCAGGACATTACCGGCAGACTTGCCTACTCTTGGCGAAAGACTGAAACGCATGACTCGACCCACTGATGAACGCAACCATTTGTGGGTTTATTAAAGCGCGTTAGTATTACCATGCGGTTAAGGCACCGGAATCCGCGCGATTTTTTTGAGAGATTGCTAACCATAGCAACTCGCGCGACCGGCTCGCGTCAGAGTTGAGACGCAAGGCGCGGGACGATCGGAAGATAGGGTGTATCGAACAGCTCTTCGCGCTCGAAGCGGCTCCCCGTTTTTGTGAGCCGCACAAGGCGACATTCATTCTCGGAGATCATGAGAGGTGCAATCATTGAGCCGCCGGAAACAAGCTGGTCGGTGTAGAACCGCGGCATCGAATTGAACGCCGCGGTGACCACGATGCGATCGAAAGTCCCCTCTCCCTGCAAGCCGGCGCTGCCGTCGGCCTGGCGGATGATGACGTTTCTGAGTCCGAGTGAGTCGATGCGACGCTGCGCATTCGTCGTCAATGTCTTGTAACGGTCGATCGTCAGCACGCGTTCGGCCATGCGGGCCATGACGGCAGACATGAAGCCGCTGCCCGTACCGACCTCAAGCACACGTTGCCCCGGCTTGATCTTCAGGTGGTGAAGGATCCTGACCGCGAGATCGACGCCCTCCAGAAATGAGCCGCATTCGATCGGGATCGTGCGGCTCGAATAGGCTTGCTCCGCGAACTGCGGCGGCACGAACAAAGAGCGCGGCGTCTGCTCGACCGCAGTCAGCAGATCCAGATCGGAAACGCCTTCGGCCCGCAGCCTCAAAACGAGCGCCGCAAACCCTTCCTTCTCGACCAGCCGTGCCGTCAAAACAATCTACTCCGTACCCGAAAGCGCCCGCGCCACGCGGTCCCGTACGGAATAATCAGTCAGATCCAGTTTCAAAGGCGTTACCGAAATCTTGCGATGCTTCAGAGCGTGGATATCGGTGCCCTCGAGGAAGGCGCCGGCACGCTCTCCGAACCTCAGCCAATAATAGGGAAAGCCACGTCCGTCAGACCGGGCATCGACCTGCAGGTTGAAGGCAAGCTTGCCTTGCGCCGTGACTTCCACGCCCTCGACTTCTTCGGGGCGGCAATTCGGAAAGTTGAGGTTCAGGAACGTGCCCTCGGGCAATTCGAGCGACATCAGTTTCTCGAGAAGAGCCGGCGCGTGTGCCTCGCAGACCTCCCATGGAACGATCCTTGACCCATCCTGGTGGAGATAGGCCTGGCTCAATGCAAAAGAGCGGACGCCTTGCATGGTGCCTTCGATGGCGCCAGCGATGGTGCCTGAATAGGTGACATCGTCGGCGACATTCGAGCCCGAGTTGACACCCGAGAGCACGAGGTCCGGCTTGGTGTCCATGACCTGCTTGATGCCCATGATGACGCAATCGGTCGGGGTTCCGCGTAGCGCGAAATGCTTGTCGGAGATCTTGCGCAGTCGCAGCGGCTCAGAAAGGCTCAACGAATGCGCAAGGCCGCTCTGGTCCGTCTCCGGCGCGACAATCCAGACATCGTCGGACAGCGTGCGCGCAATCCGCTCCAGCGCTGCGAGGCCTTCAGCGTGAATGCCGTCATCATTGGTGAGCAGAATGCGCATCGGCTCAGGCCGCCCGTTCTATCTTCTTCAAACCGCCCATATATGGCAGCAGAGCGTCGGGAACAGTCACCGACCCGTCCTCGTTCAGGTAGTTCTCGAGAACAGCGATCAGGCAGCGACCGACGGCGGTGCCCGAGCCGTTCAACGTGTGAACGAACTTCGTTGCCTTGTCCTCCTTGCCGCGATAGCGCGCGTTCATGCGCCGGGCCTGGAAATCGCCGCAGACGGAACAGGACGAGATTTCGCGGTAGGTGTTCTGGCCCGGCAACCAGACCTCGAGGTCGTAGGTCTTGCGCGAGCCAAAACCCATATCGCCGGTGCACAGCGTCATCGTGCGGAAATGCAGGCCGAGGCGCTTCAACACCTCTTCCGCGCAGGCCGTCATGCGCTCGTGCTCGGCAAGAGAACTCTCGGCGTCGGTGATCGAGACGAGTTCGCACTTCCAGAACTGATGCTGGCGCAGCATGCCACGTGTGTCGCGGCCGGCAGAGCCTGCTTCCGAGCGGAAGGACGGCGTCAGCGCGGTGAAACGAAGCGGCAGCTTCTCCTGGTCGAGGATTTCTTCGCGTACTAGGTTGGTCAGCGTCACTTCCGCGGTCGGAATGAGATACCGACTGTCGGTCGTCTTGAAGAGATCTTCCTCGAACTTCGGCAGATTGCCGGTGCCATAGAGCGCTTCTGCGCGCACCATCAGCGGCGAGCTGACTTCGATGTAGCCATGCTCGCTCGTATGCAGGTCGATCATGAACTGACCGAGCGCGCGCTCCAGCCGCGCGAGCGGACCGGTCAGCACCGTAAAGCGCGATCCGGAGAGCTTGGCAGCGCGCTCGAAGTCCATGTAGCCAAGCGCTTCACCGATCTCGAAATGTTCCTTCGGCGTGTGATTCCAGCGCGGCTTTTCGCCGACGACGCGGGCAACGACATTGTCGTGCTCATCTTTGCCGACCGGCACATCGTCGTGCGGGATGTTCGGAATGCGCGACAGCGCGTCGTTCAGCTCGTCCGTCGCCTGACGTTCATCCTCTTCGGCGGTCGGAAGCAGCACCTTCAGGTCGGCCACTTCGGCCTTCAGCTTCTCGGCAAGCTCGCTGTCCTTCTGCGCCATCGCCGCGCCGATCTCCTTGGAGGCGGCATTGCGGCGGGACAACATGTCCTGGACCTTCTGAATGGCCGAGCGGCGCTTTTCATCGATCGCAATCAAGCTTTCGGACAATGGCTCGGCACCACGCTTGGCAAGTGCCGCATCGAGCGCTTCGGGATTCTCACGGATCCATTTGATATCGAGCATCGTCGTTCCAGGTCGTTGTAAAAAAAGATGACCCGGCCAAAGCCCGGCTAGGCCTCGACCGGATGCTTGGAAGCGCTCATTGAGGGAAAACGGTCAGACGTTGTCCGTCTTGGCAACGTCCGTGGTTCCTTCAGCCTCTTCGACCGCCTCGCGGGCACGCTGGCGCTCCACGAGTCGCGCCGCGTAGATGGAAATCTCGTAGAGAAGGATGGTCGGCAGTGCAAGGCCGATCTGGGACATCGGATCGGGCGGCGTCAGCACCGCTGCGACGATAAAGGCGAGCACGATCGCGAACTTGCGCTTCTCAGCCAGCCAATCCGACGTCAGCAATCCGACACGGGCCAGCAGCGTGGTTATCACCGGAAGCTGAAAGACCAAGCCGAACGAGAACACCAGCGTCATGATCAGGCTGAGATACTCGGAGACCTTCGGAAGCAGCGAAATTGCGACGTCGCCCTCGCCTGGCGCCTGCTGCATGGACAGGAAGAACCACATGACCATCGGCGTAAAGAAAAAATAGACGAGCGAAGCGCCCATCAGAAACAGGATCGGCGACGCGATCAGAAACGGCAGGAAGGCCGCGCGCTCGTTCTTGTAGAGGCCAGGCGCGACAAACTTGTAGATCTGCGCGGCAATGATCGGAAAGGCGATGACCAGGCCACCGAACATGGCGACCTTCACCTGCGTGAAGAAGAACTCCTGCGGCGCCGTGTAGATGAGCTGTGCCTTTGAAACGTCGAGCTTCGCCCAGGTAACGGCCCACTTGTACGGATAAACCAGCACGTTGAAGAGATGTTTGGCGAATATGAAGCAGGCGATGAACGCAACGAAAAACGCACCGATCGACCAGATCAGTCGCGTGCGCAACTCCATCAGATGCTCGATCAATGGCTGCGGCTTGTCTTCGATCTCACCGCTCATGCATCATCCTTCTTCTTCTTTGCTGCCGTCTTCTTCGGAGCGACTGTGGCGGCAACCGCCGCGGGCTTCTTGGCGGCGGCGGTCCTCGTCGAAGCCCGCTTGGGCTTCTCGACGGGAGCAGCGGCTGCGGCAGCTGCAGGCTCCGCCTTGGCGCGCGGTTTACGGGCTGCCCTAGGCTTCTCCTGAACCACCGCATTTTCCACGCTTGCTACAGCAATAGGCGCTGGCGCTACAACCGGCGGCGTTTCTGGCAGGCTCATTGATGGCTCAGGCACCGATACGACAGCGGGCGGAGCCTCGGTTTTGTTCTCGACCGTCGTCGCCTTCTGCAGGTCGGCCTTGATTTCGTTGCCCATCTGCCGAAGCGGGTTCATGGCTTCGCGCAAACTGTCGACGGGGTTCAGCTTCTGCGCGTCCGTCAGTGTCTGGCGTACTTCGTCCAGATCGGCCTCACGCAGGGCCTCGTCGAACTGGGCACGAAACTCGCCTGCAACCTTGCGGGCACGCTGAGTCATCTTGCCGAACGCACGCAGCATCGGCGGCAAGTCCTTCGGACCAACCACCACGATCAAAACGACCGCGATGACAAGCAGCTCGGTCCAGCCAATATCGAACATTCAAGGCTCCTGAGCGGGAAACGTGGGGGCTACGTTTGCCCGGAGGTGATTACTTGGTTTCGTCGGCCTTGTGATCGACGGTCTTGGCAGTCGTGGACTCGGGCGTGCTGTCTTCGTCGTTCATGCCCTTCTTGAAGCTCTTGATGCCCTTGGCAACGTCGCCCATCAGTTCCGGAATCTTGCCGCGACCGAACAACAACAGCACGATGACCAGAACGATCAGCCAGTGCCACATGCTAAAAGAACCCATTACGCTAACTCCCTGTTGCGATGTTTCCAGATGTAAGAGCTTCCTACACCAATTCCAACATCAAAGTTCCCCGTGGATTGTCGCTTAATGTCACGGGATCGCCCTCTGTGACAAGAGAATACACATTCGAAAAACTGTGATCGGCATTGTTTTCGCGATGCGTGGCGGAACCAAGACAAATCCGATTAGTCTTCGGACCCGCCGCCGGGCGCCAGCAGGCCGAGTTCCTCAAGATCGAGTTGCGTGATCGGATCTTCGTCCTCGGTCAACTCGTCGTTCATGGCAGGCGACGGTATATTGAAATTGGCCGGGATGCGACCGGAGAGTAGCCCTGCGCCTTTCAATTCTTCAAGGCCAGGTAGATCGCGCAGTTCTTCCAGGCCGAAATGATCGAGGAAATCGCGGGTGGTGCCGAGCGTGACGGGCCGACCAGGTGTACGCCTGCGACCGCGAAACCGAACCCAACCTGCCTCCATCAGCACGTCGAGTGTGCCGCGGGAGGTCTGGACGCCTCTGATATCCTCGATTTCGGCCCGCGTCACCGGCTGGTGATACGCAATGATCGCCAACACTTCCAAGGCTGCCCGCGACAGCTTCTTCGTTTCGTTCTCGTCGCTCCGAATGACGAATGAGAGGTCGGCGGCCGTGCGGAACGCCCACGCGTCATCCACCTGCACGAGGTTGACACCGCGATGGGCATATTGCTCCTTCAGGCGCAGCATGATCGCGCGGACGTTGAACGCGCGAGGCAAGCGCTCGGCAATGAAGCCTTCGGAGACGGGTTGTGCGGACGCGAAGACGAGTGCTTCAGCAACCCGCGCTGCTTCAGCCTCCGCCCGGATGTCGTCGTCCGTCTCTTCCACCATTACGCTATCGATGTGCTCGTCTTCAAGATCGGTCACGCCGGTCGCTCCTGTTCGACGACCTGCAGCGTCGCATGTTTAGGGCCTCGCCGCATGTAGAGGGGCTGGAAGGCACCATCCTGACGAATCTCGAGCTTACCTTCGCGGACCAGCTCGAGCGAAGCCGCGAACGCACTGGCAATCGCCGTGACCCGGTCTTCCGGCGACGCCATGTAACGCAAGAGATAGGATTCGAGCGCCGTCCAGTCGCCGATCTCACCAATGATGCGGGTTAGAAGCTCGCGGGCGTCCGTCAGAGACCATACATTACGTCGAGCGATAGTCACCTGCGTCACAGCCTGACGCTGCCTGAGCGACGCATAGGCCGTCAGCAGATCGTAGAGGCTCGCATCATATGCCGACTGGTGTCTGTCAGGGATGTGCTCCGGCGCGCCGCGAGCGAAGATATCCCGCCCCAGACGGTTGCGGTTGACGAGACCGCTCGCGGCCTCGCGCATCGCCTCCAGGCGCTTCAGGCGGAAGGCGAGCGTTGCCGCCATCTCCTCGCCGGACGGCCCGTCGTCCTTGGCCTGCTGCGGGATCAGCAGCCGCGATTTCAGATAGGCAAGCCAAGCGGCCATGACCAGATAGTCGGCCGCCAGCTCGATCCGGATCCGCCGCGCGCTTTCGATGAACTGCAGATATTGCTCTGCCAGCGCAAGCACCGAGATGCGGGACAGATCGACCTTCTGATTGCGGGCAAGGTAGAGCAAGAGGTCGAGCGGGCCTTCGAAGCCGGCAACATCGATCAGAAGCGCGGGATCGGAGCTCGCGCGTTCCGCACCGCTTTCCTGCCACAGCTTGTCCATCGGCGTCGTTGCCGTCTGTTGCCATTCCGTGCCCTTGGTCGTGGTCACCCTGCCCTGCTCCTTCCGCAATCAGACAGTCGCAAACATTTCATCGAATTCGGCGCGGATCGAAACCTCGTCGGCCTCGTCTGCCGTTGGGAAGCTCTTCAGCACCGCTTCTGCTCGCGACAGCGACTGGTCCTGCAAGACCGGTACGTTTTCGACGACCTGTCGCATCTCGTCCATGTGGCCATTGCAATGCAGCACGATATCACATCCGCCGGTGATGATGTTGGCGGCGCGATCACCGATCGTGCCGGCCAGCGCGTTCATCGACGTATCATCGGAAAGCAACAGCCCTTTGAAGCCGATCTGTTGGCGGATGATGCCGTCGATGACCTTACGTGAGGTAGTTGCCGGATGCTCGGAGTCGATGGCCGCAAAGACAACATGGCACGTCATCGCCATCAATTCGTCCTTCATGGCAATGAAGGGCGGGAAATCGTGCGCCTCGAGTTCCGCGCGCGAAACCGTGACAACCGGTAGTTCGTGATGGGAATCGGCAAAGCCGCGACCGTGGCCCGGCATGTGCTTCATCACAGGGAGAAGACCGCCCGCTTTCAAGCCCTCGGCAGCGGCCCGGCCCATGGCCACCACCGTCGTCGGATCACCGCCGTAGGCGCGGTTGCCGATCACGTTGCTGCTGCCCGCCACGGGAACGTCCAACACCGGAAGGCAGTCCACGTTGATGCCAAGACTAGAAAGGTCGAAGGCGTGTAGCCGCGACATCAGCCACGCCGCGCGAAGGCCTTTTTCTCTGTCCTGCCGATAGATGTCGCCAAGCTGTTGCCCTGAGGGATAGTGCTGGAAGATCGGCGGTCGGATTCGCTGGACGCGTCCGCCTTCCTGGTCGATGAGAACCGGCGCGTGCCAACCGACAGCTTCGCGCAGTTCCGCGACGAGATCGCTGATCTGCTGCCGCTCCGAAATATTGCGCCCGAACAGGATGAAACCCCAAGGACGCTCAGCGCTGAAGAACGCCTTTTCGTCAGGAGTGAGAGAAAGGCCACTACAGCCTAGGATCATTGCTTTTGATTCGGTCATACCCGAATCATAGAGGTGCCCTGCGGAAATACGAGCTGGGTCAACCGGCATTCACAAAAAAAGCGGCAGACCAGAGGCCCGCCGCTTTGATTGAATGCTTGCCGAAAACCTACTTCGAGATAAGGCAGCTGCCGCCTGCGGCACGGTACTTTTCGCAGATGGCCGCGGCTTCGTCCTTGGAGCTCGCAGGGATGCGAACGCGGTAGAACGTGCCCTTGCCTGCAATCTCGGCCTTGCGGATCTCGTAGCTGCGGCCGCTCAGCACGCTTGCAAACTTCTTCGAAAGGCTCGCGTAGGACTTCTTCGCCTCTTCCTCGGAAGGAAGCGATGCGATCTGGACGCCGTAGCCGCCGGCCGCCGCAGTCGGCTGGGCCTGCGTTGCTGCCGGCGAAACAGCGGCAACGTCCTTCGGCTTTTGTGCTGCCGGTGCAGTTGGCGCCTCAGGTGCCTTCGCCGCATCAGTCACCGGCGGGCGCCCTACGGGGGCCGGTGCGGTGTCGCTCACCGTCGAGCTCTTCACAGCGCGAACTGGCGGATCGACGTTGGCCGGAGTGGCGGCAGCCGCCTTGGCCAGCGCATTTTCCGAAGGAGCCTGCGCCGCGGTCGGCTTGGTTTCTTCAACCGGGGTCGAACGGATGTCGGCGGTGGCGACCTGCCCCGATGCCGGGAAATTCGCAGCAGTGCCGCCAGCGGGCTTCGAGCCAGCTGTGATCTTCTGCGTCTGAACAGTCGTTGCTTTCGGCAGCGTCGAAGCTGCTTCAGGCGATGGTTCGTCACGGGCAACCAGAGTGCCGTCCGGTCGGACGATCATGGTGCGGACTTTGCGGGCAGAAACCGACGGAGCCTGGTTGCCATTGTCGCCTTCGTCGGCAACCGCCGTATCCTGGCTAGGCAGCAGGCGCGGATCCTGGGTGTCGCCGACCGGTGTCGCCATTGGCGGCGCGATATCGCTGTCATTGTCCTCAGGCAGCGTCTCCGGCGTCAGCGTGCGCTGCACGACGTCCACCGGCTGCTCGTCACTCGATACCAGCGCCTTCTGCTTCGGCGCTTCGGCAGCGGCACCGCCGACGCTGTCGTAAACAGCCTTGTCCTGGTTCGGCACGGTCTTGCCGCCAGGATTTTCCGGCACGACTTTAACCGGGTCCTTGTCCGCTGTAATCACGCGCGGCTCGCCGGAAGCGATCCCGAGGCCTCCGTCACGAGCCAGGAACGTATAGCCTGCATAGGCAACGCCGCCAAACACGACGATCGCGGCGGCCGCAGCCAGCATACGCTTCATCGAGCGGGCGCGGCTCATATCCTCGGCTTCGCTTGCGGACTGGATCTGCACCTGGGAAACGTTCTCGCGGCGCTGGACCGGCTCGTTGACGCTCCGGCGGAAATCTTCTTCCAAGGCGCGCTCGAATTCGTCCAGGCTTTGCAACGGAACTTGCTTGGCAACTGGCGCAGCGGTCGGCGCGACAGAGATTGGCGCACGGGTCCGCCATTCCTCGACGGCCGGCTTAGCAGGCGTTTCTGCTGGCTTGGCGGGCGCGAGAAGGTTGGCGATTTCAGCGTCGACGTCGAAATCGAAGTCGGAGGTCGCTACGACCGGTTCCGGCTGCTCGACGGGCGGCAGTACCGGCACATGCATTTCTTCAACAGCTTCCGGATGATATTCCGCATCCGAAATCATCGACGGATCGAACGGAAGGTCGTCTCCGGCGTCAGCCGAGAATGCAGGCGAAGCAGGCGCCTTGGCGACGGGCGGTACCTCTACCGGAATCCGACTGATCGGGGCCGCGACAACGACCGGAGCTGGGGCCGGCGGCGGCTGGAAAGCGGGCACTGGGGCGACTGGCTGCGGTCTAACTGCCTCGACATGCTGCGCCTGAACTCGCTGCGACTCGACAGCCTGCGGCTGCACCTTTACCGGCTCAGCAAAGTCAAAATCGGCGAGTTCCAGCTCGATACCTTCAAGATCAAGCTCAAAGTCATGACCGGCGAAAGGATCGTCACCTTCCGGTTCGGCTTTGGCCGTGGGAACAGACACAGGCGGCTCGACCGGCTTCGGCAACGGTGCCACAACAGGCGCGGCAACGCGGACCGTTTCCGGCGAGCGTGGCATCTCTGCGACATCAGCCGCGGCCATGATCTGGCGCTCGGGAACGGGGTAATGCGACACGTCCGCGAGGAGTTCATCGATATCGAAGGCAATATCGTCGACCTCCGTGGGCGCGGCTTCGGTCAGCGCGGCATCCGCCTGAACAGCGCCATCATCCTTTGCGGCAGCAGCCAGGTCGAAGGCGCTGTGATCGATGAGAGCTTCAACGACCGGCGCTTCTTGGCGCATCTCAGACGCATCGGGAACCGTCTCGGGTTCTTCATGGCGATCGATTTCAGCAGGGAAACCCGCGGCAACAGGCACGTCGAAGGCAGCAACGCTCTCCGATGCAACCACGGCCGGTTCAGGCGCGGGAGCAGCAACGGGGACGATCGGCGCAGATGAGGCCTCATCGCGGCGCGCCGGATGGAAGTTGGCGATTGGCAGCCGGATACTGGCTGCAGACCACTGTGGCGCCTTGGCAGGCGCAACGGGCGCAGCCGGAGCGGGCGTCGCGCCGATCGACATTTCGAGTTCTTCGATCAGATCCCGTGCACCACCGGCGACTGGCTCGCCCTCTCGAACGGCACTCGACGCCCAAGCGGCAGAGGTTAGGTTGGAAGCCACGTCAAAAGGCTGACGACCCATCGGTTCGCTGACAACCTCAGGCTCAGTGACAAATTCGGGGACAAATTCGGCCTCGGCCTCGCCAGCCGGCAAAGTATCGGCTTCGATAGGAGCCTCATAGGCCGCCGGCTGCTCCAAGACGGGCTCAGGCAGACGATCGAAAGACGCAGCGGACTGAGGTTCGTCGTAACGCTCGAATTCGCGCAACAGCTCATCTTCGAGATTGAACGCCGGTTCCTGTCGGGGGGCGTCTTCGACGGTATTCGCTGCTACCCGCGGCTCAAAGCCAACGATGCGAGCAAGTTCCGCCAAAGGGTCGTCGTCAGCAAAGAGGTCCGTATTCTTACGCGTGTCATACGCCCGCTGTTTGTCTGCCATACTCATCCCACTCGCAACTGCTAAGGTTTATGCCAGAGCATTGTGGGTAAATGGTGACGCTACCGCATCTCATCCGGCGCAGCGGTACCCGCAATGGCAAGTCCCGACTTCAAAACCGACGCAACGGCGTACACCAGCCCTAATCTGGCTATACTCGATTCTCGGTTCTTATCGTTAATAAATCGTAAGTCTACTTGATCCTTACCTTTATTCCAGTGCGCATGGAAAGAACTTGCCAGATCATAGAGGTAAAAAACGACGCGATGGGGCTCCTGTGACTGCGCCGCGGATTCGACCAAGCGTGGAAACTCGGCGGCCTTCGCAACCAGCTGCAATTCCGCGGGATCCGAGATCCCCGCCGCCGCTTTCGCAAGCTCGGCAGGCGTCACGTCAAGGTCCGGAAACACTTCCTTCGCCTGCCGGAAAACAGACATGCAGCGTGCGTGCGCATATTGCACGTAGAACACCGGATTGTCCTTCGATTGCTCCGTTACTTTGGCGAAATCGAAGTCCAGCGGTTCCGAACTCTTGCGATACAGCATCATGAAACGGACCGAATCGCGACCGACCTCCTCTACGACTTCGCGTAGCGTCACGAAGTCGCCCGAGCGCTTCGACATCTTCACCGGCTCGCCATTGCGGAACAGCTTGACAAGCTGGCAAAGAAGGACGGTCAGCTTTGCTTTGCCCTCGGAAACACCCCGAGCAACAGCCTCCAGGCGCTTGACGTAGCCGCCGTGGTCTGCACCGAGAACGTAAATCATCTCGTTGAAATCGCGGTCAAACTTGTTCTTGAAGTAGGCAACGTCGGCAGCAAAATAGGTATAGGAGCCGTCCGACTTGATCAGCGGCCGGTCCATATCGTCGCCGACTTCCGTGGAACGGAACAGCGTCTGCTCGCGGTCTTCCCAGTCCTCCGGCAACTGACCCTTTGGCGGCGGCAGCGTGCCCTTGTAGACGTGTCCCTTGAATGTCAGATCGTTGATTGCGGTGCGGATAGCAGCAGCGCCGTGCGCATGCAGTGTGCGCTCCGAGAAGAAGACATCGTGATGCACGTTCAGCGCGTCCAGATCCTCACGGATCATCGTCATCATTGCGTCGATCGTACGATCCTTGACGATCGGCATCCATTGATCTTCGGTCATAGTGTGCAGCCTGACACCGTAGTCACGGGCCAGTGACTCGCCGACGGGCACGAGGTAATCGCCCGGATAAAGTCCGGGCGGAATCTCTCCGATCTTCTCGCCGAGAGCTTCGCGGTAACGCAAGAAGACCGAGCGCGCCAGCACGTCGATCTGCGAGCCGGCATCGTTGATATAGTATTCTTTGACGACCTCGAAGCCGGCGAAGGACAGCAGGTTGGCCAGCGCGTCGCCGACGACGGCGCCGCGGCAGTGGCCGACATGCATGGGCCCGGTCGGATTCGCCGATACATATTCGACGTTGACGCGCTTGCCTGCACCAATTGCGGAGCGGCCGTAGTCTATGCCGGCCTCGATCATCGAGGCAAGCAGACGCTGCCAGTAGCCGACGGAGAGCTTGATGTTGATAAAGCCGGGGCCAGCCACCGAGACGTCTGCGACGTCGGCGTCTTCCTTCAACTTCTCGGCGATGATTTCCGCCAGAGCGCGCGGATTGGTGCCGAGCGGCTTTGCCAGCACCATTGCTGCGTTGGTCGCAACATCACCGTGGCTCGCGTCGCGTGGCGGCTCGATTGCGATGCGGTCGAAATCCAGCTCGGATCGCTTTTCCCTGACCAGATCAATCTGTTCAAGGGCGGTTTTAATCCTGGCTTCAAAATCGGTAAAAAGGTTCATCGCACTCTTCCATGCATAGGCTTTGCCACAAGGCATTTGTCCGGTCTTGGCCGGGCGACCGCTGCCTATCGCAAATCCGGAGTGCGGTCAAACAATCGCCTGTGGGCACTGATCGCGTAGGTATCGGTCATCCCCGCAAGATAGTCGCCGACATGGCGCGCCCTCGCCGCTTCGGCAAGACCGGCGATATGATCCACCCAATAGTGGCTCTGCATCTCCTTCGGATTGGCCATATAGGCGCCGAAGAGATCGGTCACGATCTGCGCAGCGCCGGCGCGGATGCGCATGATATCGGGATGCCGGTAGATGCGCTTGAAAAGCATTGCCTTGATCTGCCGGTCGGTTTCAGACATCGCGTCGGAGAATGTCGCAATCACGCGATTGGCCTGGCGAATGTCCGTTGCGCACTTCGGCTTAATCGCCGCAAGGCGTTGTTGGGCGACGGAAATGACGTCCTCGACCATACGCGTGATCTGGCGGCGCATGATCTCGTGGGTAAAGCGGCTGGCCTCGAGGTTTGGATAGCGTTCCCGTACCTCCGCCATCAGACCCGCCAGAAACGGGATCTCCTCCAGCATGTCGAAGGTCAAATAGCCGGAGCGAAGCCCGTCATCGATGTCATGCGTGTTATAGGCGATATCATCCGCGATCGCGGCAACCTGCGCTTCCAGGCTTGCATAGGTATCCAGTTCCAGGTCGTGGATCTCGCAATAGTCGAGGATCGGCTGCGGAACCGGCCCGCGCGTGCCCGCACCGTCCTTGGTCAGGAGCGGACCGTTGTGCTTGACGAGCCCCTCCAGGCTTTCCCATGTCAGATTGATGCCATCGAAATCGGCATAGCGGCGCTCCAACTTGGTGACGATGCGCAGCGACTGGGCGTTGTGGTCGAAGCCGCCATAGGGCAGCAGAACCTCATGCAGCGCATCCTCGCCGGTATGGCCGAAGGGCGTGTGGCCAAAGTCATGGACAAGCGCGACACCTTCGGCGAGGTCCTCGTCCAGCTTCAGTGCCCTGGCAAGGGCGCGGGCCACCTGCGCAACCTCGATCGTGTGTGTCAGCCGGGTGCGGTAGTGATCGCCATCCTGCGCGATGAAGACCTGCGTCTTGTGCTTCAATCGGCGAAATGCCGTCGTGTGAACAATGCGGTCGCGGTCGCGCTGAAAATCCGAACGGGTGGGGCTGAGGTCCTCGGGATAGAGCCTGCCGCGCGTCGACCAGGGATCGGCGGCATAGACCGCCCTGTCACTGTTGCCGTATCCCAAAGCATGCCTGTCGATCGCCATTCGTCACCGTTACCCGAAATGCGGCCGCCCATTGACGCGGCCTTGCGCTCTTCATACCTATAGAGAACGTAAACGGCAAAGCGATGCTTTCGCGGTCATTTTGCCCGAAACTGCGCTTTCGTGGTATAGAGCGTAAGTAGCTTTGAAATCAGCCGCTTGAAACCAACGGCCAACAGTTATTCTCTCCGGATCTTGACCCCGGCAGGAGCAAATATGACGGACGCAAGTGTAACCCTTTCCGATGCCGCGGCAAAACGAATCGCGGCAATCGTCGGCACGGAACCCGGGAAGAGCGCGCTGCGCGTTTCCGTGGAAGGCGGCGGCTGTTCGGGCTTTTCCTACAAGTTCGACCTTGCCGATAATGCGCAGGATGACGACACCGTCGTCGAGAAGAATGACGCCAAGGTGCTGATCGACAGCCTCTCCTTGGTCTATATGGCGGGATCCGAAATCGATTTCGTCGATAGCCTGCTCGGACAGTCCTTCCAGATCAAGAACCCGAACGCGGTTGCAAGCTGCGGCTGCGGCACCAGCTTCTCTATCTGATCGATCCCTCAGGGTAATCCACACCGAACCGGCCGAAGAATCTCTTGCGGCCGGTTTATAGTCTTGTCCGCGCTCGAAGGAGCACGATACAAGAGACCGACGAAGCGGAACAGGACACCCCCATGAAGATCGCGACCTGGAACATCAACGGCGTCAAGGCGCGCATCGACAACCTGGCGCAATGGCTGAAAGACTCCAATCCCGATATCGTCTGCCTGCAGGAGATCAAGACGATTGACGAGGGTTTTCCCAGGCTCGAAATCGAAGCAATGGGCTATCATGTCGAGACGCACGGCCAGAAAGGCTTCAATGGCGTCGCGATCCTTTCCAAGACCAAGCCTGATGAAGTGAGCCGCGGGCTGCCGGGCGATCCGCTGGACGAGCAGGCTCGCTTCTTGGAAGCCGTGTTTTCGCTTCCTTGCAATCGCGTCGCGCGTGTCTGCTGCCTCTACCTGCCGAACGGCAATCCTGTTGAAACCGAGAAATACACCTACAAGCTCGCCTGGATGGAACGGTTACGCACATTCGCGGCCGAGCGCCTGGCTTACGAGGAAATCCTGATCCTTGCCGGCGACTACAACGTCATCCCGGAGCCGCATGACTGTTTCGATCCAAAGGTCTGGGAGAATGACGCGCTGTTCCTGCCGCAAACGCGCCAGGCTTTCCGTCGACTTGAAGGCCTTGGATTGACCGATGCCGTGCGCGCGACGACGGATGCCATTCAACTCTACTCGTTCTGGGATTATCAAGCCGGTGCCTGGCAGAAGAACAACGGCATCCGCATCGACCACCTGCTGCTTTCACCGGAAGCCGCCGACCGCATGACATCATCAGCGATTGAAAAGCACGTTCGTGCCTGGGAGAAGCCGTCAGACCACGTGCCTGTCGTGGCCTATTTCGATTTCGCGGCCTGAGTTAAGGCGCATCGCCTTCAACGTTTCGCGCACCCGGGTTCCAGCTATCGCTAAACACGCCTCCGCTGTCGGAAGGACGCGCTTAGTCGGCGCCGCTAGCTGCAATCTTGTGAGAAAGCGCCACGGCCGAGCGGCGGTCGCTTTCGCTCGCGACGGAGAAGGCCTGCTCCTGCAGGGACTCCATCCAGCCACAGTCCTTCGGCTTGCAGCGGTCAAGCGCGGCAGTCATCAGCGCGAGCCCGTTGGCTGCCTGCCCCTCCTGGAAAAGGATATTGCCGAACACGGCCATGGCACCGGGATGGCCGCTCTTGCGGGCCTGGTTGAGCCACTTCTTTGCCTGCTGAGTGCTGGTGCTGCCACCTTCGCCCGCCAGCATCATTTGCGCCAGCTGGAACTGCGCCTCAGCGACACCAAAGGTGGAGGCAGCCTGAAAATAAAGCTGACGCGCCTGGTTGAGATCGGTCTTAACAGGGCTGCCAGGAATACCGCGCTTGTAATAATTGGCAAGCGACAGCAGCGCGTTGACGAAGAAGCCGGTGTCTTCAGAGCCGGGCTCCACCCCTTGCTGCGCGATCTCGCTATAGATCTTGAAGGCTTCGAAGTCATCCTGCGCGACGCCATCGCCGTCAGCATACATGTTGGCGAGCGCCCAGCGTGAGCCTGTATGGCCCTTCTCGGCGGCGTACTTATAGGCTTCAACCGCTTCTTCTTTCTGACCGTTCTTATAGGCCTTGAAACCAAACTTGAAGAGATCGAAGGGACCGGACTCTTTCGAGACGCCCGACTTAATGTCGAATGCGCTCGCAGGCGATGTAATTGCCGCGCAACAGGCAACGGAAAGCCCCATGAGCATCAATCTGAAAGGTCTGAACTCGGACGTCAGCATTTCACTCGGTTTCTTTCGCTTCCCACCCATGCGGACTTTCGATCCGCGGATGCATTCCTCCCGGCGAGCGATCCCGCGGTGGGCTCAAAGGCCCCTTTGCCCGCGTCGCATCCAGCCTAAGCCCTCCCTCGAGAGCCTCAATTCCAAGCGCATCGACCCTCTCCGCCCGCTGTCCGGCGGGGCTCGCCCGCGATGCCGTCTGCCTCACTCCCGCGGCCAGGACATCTGCCTTTCCGCCGTCGAGAAAAAGATAATCACCAATTGTGACCAAACCTGTGTCGTCGTTACCGGACGCTGATTCCGATAATGCCGATCGGTTTGAAAACGAGAAGAAAGAGAGGCTTGGAAGCGCAACGTCAGAGCGTATTTTTGAAGCGGAATCGTCCTGCGGGAAAAGGAAAATGGCGTCGGCCGCGGCATCTTTGCCGTAAGCTACACCCATCCTGATTGTACCCGTCGCGAATTCGCTCATCGTACTCTTTTACGCACACCTTACGCCTGTCATTCCCTCGCCCGTCTATAGCGCTGCGCCTAGTTTGTGGCGGGAAATGGACAATTTCGCCGTCAGATCATCTTACGCAAATGCTGGTAAAAAACTGTTGCTGAATCGTCACAAAATGAGACGTGGAAACGGCATGCTTAACGACCCGTACATAAAGAAAAGCCCGGCACTTTTGCCGGGCTGATCTAAGGCTCATCTTTGTAACTTAGAATTTCACCTTGATGCTGGTCGAGACGGCAGCCACGAGATCGTTGCCGAAGTCGTATGAGACGTCATTTCCGTATGTGACGCCATCTTCCACCAGCACACCAGACGAACCACTCGTCAGGACGCCGAGAGCACCGGCAACGCGCCATTCGATGTTGTCGGTCGGGTTGTAGGCAGCGCCGAGCCCAACGGTCCAAGTATCGGTCTGTGCGCCGTAGCCGTGGCTGGTGCCGCGATCCCAGGTCAGACTGACGGCGCCAGTCCACTGTTCGTTGAACTTGTGACCGATGCCACCCGTAACGGTCCAGCCATCCTGATAGAGCAAATCAAGGGACGTCAGTTTGGTCGGGCTGCTCGACGTGCAGGCCCTGCCCTTCGTTGAGACGGGGCAGAGCGGGATAGATTGAAGGACACTCCAGTTCGTCCATTTCACGGAACCGAACGCCAGCCAATCGGGCGCGATACCGCTCTGAACCTTTAACTCTAGCGAATCCGGTGCCTCGGCTTCACCAAAGACACTGGTCACGCGGCCGCCAAACACAGGGACAACCGGGACCTGTGTGAGATCCACGGTGCCGCTCAGACTGTCATACTTGACTCGGCTGTTGTAGACCAAGCTGGCACGCAAAGCATATTCCGGGATTTCATAGGCAATACCGGTGCGCCATCCCCAGCCATTGTCTTCGAGGTCAAGTCGCCCGACACCCGTTCCGGTGCCCAATGTTATAGGTAGGGTGCTTACCAGACGCTCCTTGAAGCCTTCCACTTCCTGATAGAAGGCGCCGCCAATGAGGCGAAGCTGACCGGGGCCAACGTCAAACTTGTAAGAGCATGTGGTGGCGTAGTTGTGCGTCTCGATTTTCGTTTCGATATTGTTGTTGGCACCCGCCCAATTGATACCCGGGTTTGTATGTGCGCCAAACGGCTCTGAATAGTCGAGCAAGCAATCGAAATCTTCGTAGCCAGCCTTCAAGCCCAAGTATGGGACGGCATAATTTTCCGTATCGTCCGCATGGTTCGGGCGTCCATTTAGATTGCCATCACCACCGAGCAACGGCGACCGGGTGTTGGTGTCCCTTACATTCTTCAACTCACGCTGCGGCATGACGTAGAACACAGCCGCCTGCGCGGAAAAACGCGACTGATCAAAGAGCAGATCGATATTGTAGCCGCCGCGATCAAGGCCGCCCGCGAAGGACGGCTGCGCCAGCGTCGAAAATAGGGCAAGCGACAGAACGCCGGCCGATGTCATACGAGATGCCAATGTGTCTCCCCCACTCAGGCAATTGCAATGGCGGGACTGTGCAGGCGATGCCGATAAATGGCAACTTTGTGTTCGGGCGTGATTGGAAACTCGGCTAACGGATGTTTTACGTAAAAAATTGACGGGCACGTCAATATTTCGGCAATTTAGAACAAAATTCTATAGATGGTAAAATTACCCACGGCATTGAGGTCGACCATTCCACGTTAGCTGCCTCCTGTAACAGGGAAACAACACTCATGTTTTTCGCCAGGGGCAGTAAGAAAACGTGTGGAATCAAGGTGGGATCCCAGGAATATCGCAAATCCGGATGCCAAATCCGGAGATCCATGTCGACCTTCAGCAAAAGGCGCCCGATTCGACATCGGGCGCCTTTGAAAATACCTGCTACTAAGCGTTGACTTCACACAGCCTCGGATACACGCGACAGTGCAACCCGCAAGCTAGCGATCTGGCCTTGCAGCTCCTCCAAGCGATCACGCTCAGCGGCGACCACTTCAGGATTGGCATTGGCGACGAACTTCTCGTTCGAGAGCTTGCCGTTAATGCGCGCGATCTCACCATCGGCCTTGGCGATCGCCTTCTCGAGGCGTGCTTTCTCCGCGGCAAGATCGATCAGCGTGCCAAGCGGAAGGCAGACAGTCGCCCCGGCGACGACGATCTGCGCGGCACCTTTCGGCGCTTCGCCGGCCAGCGAGATGCCGTCAACACGGGCAAGACGCTTGATCGCAGCGTCATGCCGGACAAGCCGCTCGCGCGTCAGGCTGTTGGCGCCGACGACAACCAGCGGCGCGACCGCCGACGGCGGGACGTTCATTTCGGCGCGAACGGAGCGGATGCCGGAAACCAGATCGATCAGCCAATTGATCTCATCGGCCGCACCATCATCGGCATAGGACGGCGCCGGCCATTCGGCATGGCAGACCAGCGTGTCGCGCTCGCTACCCTCGCCTGCGGTGTGCGCCCACAGTTCTTCCGTCATGAACGGCATGAAGGGATGCAGGAGCTTGTAGATCTCCTCCAGGATATAGGCGGCGCAAGCCTGCGCTTCCTTTTTAGCGCCCTCGTCCGTGCCATTGAACACCGGCTTCAGCAGCTCGAGATACCAATCGCAGACCTGGTTCCAGACGAAGCGATACAGCGCGCCTGCCGCATCGTTGAAACGGTAGGATTCGAGGGCTTCCGTAACGTCACGTTCCGTGCGGGCAAGCTCCGTCAAAATCCAGCGGTTGATCGTCAGCTCGGCGGCTTCGGGCACGAAGTGTGGATCGCTCTTGGCACCGTTCATCTCGGCAAAGCGCGTCGCGTTCCAGAGCTTGGTGCCGAAGTTGCGGTAGCCGGCGATGCGGGCCGGATCGAGCTTCACGTCACGTCCTTGGGCCGCCATGATCGCCAGGGTGAAGCGCAGAGCATCAGCGCCGTATTCGTCGATCAGCTCCAGGGGATCGATGACGTTGCCCTTGGACTTCGACATCTTCTGGCCGTTCTTGTCGCGAACCAACGCGTGAACATAGACCGTGTTGAAGGGCTCGACCGGAACGCCGTCCTCATCCTTCATGAAGTGAAGGCCCATCATCATCATACGAGCTACCCAGAAGAAGATGATGTCGAAGCCCGTGACGAGAACGTTGGTTGGGTAGTAGCGCTCCAATTCGGGCGTCCTGTCGGGCCAGCCGAGTGTCGAGAACGGCCAGAGCGCGGACGAAAACCATGTGTCGAGGACATCCTCGTCACGCGTCAGGATTTCGCCCGGCTTGAAGTTTTCGAGCAGGTCTTCGACGTAGGCCTTCATCGGGCCTTCGTGAGAGAGATAGTGCTGGATCGCCGCTTGCAGGGCTTCCTCTTCGGTCTTTTCGACGAAGACCTGACCATCCGGGCCGTACCAGGCCGGAATCTGGTGACCCCACCAGAGCTGGCGCGAGACGCACCAAGGCTGGATGTTTTCCATCCACTCGTAATAGGTCTTGTCCCAGCTGCGTGGAACGAGCTTGGTGCGGCCTTCGCGAACCGACGCGATCGCCGGTGCGGCCAGCGTCTTGGCGTCAACGTACCATTGCTCCGTCAGGCGCGGCTCAATCGGAACACCGCCACGGTCACCATGCGGAACCATGTGCTTGTGCGGTTCGACCTTGTCGAGCAGGCCACCCTCGTCAAAAATGCGGACGATGATCTTGCGCGCCTCGAAACGATCCTTGCCTTCAAGCTCGTCCCAGGCGCCGTGCAGCGCTGCGGCATCCGGAATGCCTTCCAGGAAATCCTCGTTGTCCTTGAGGGTGATCCGCGCATCGGCCGTAAGTACGTTGACGATACGCAAGCCGGTGCGCTTGCCGACGTCAAAATCGTTGAAATCATGCGCTGGCGTCATCTTGACCGCGCCCGTGCCGGCGGTCGGATCCGGATAGTCGTCGGCGACGATTGGAATGCGGCGGCCGACGATTGGAAGGATCACATGCTTGCCGACCAGCGGCTTGTAGCGCTCATCCTTCGGATTGACGGCAACGCCAGTGTCCCCGAGCATTGTCTCCGGGCGGGTGGTGGCGACGACGACATAGTCGCGCGTTTCCCATTCTGTCGGCTTACCTTCTTCGTCGAAGGCAACCGGATGCTGATAGGTGACGCCGGGCTCCAGCGGATAGCGGAAATACCAGAGGTTTCCGTTGACCTCGTGCTGCTCGACCTCGATGTCGGAGATCGCCGTCAGCAGCTTCGGATCCCAGTTGACAAGACGCTTGTCGCGATAGAGCAGGCCTTCCTTGTAAAGCGTCACAAAGACTTCAAGAACGGCAGCGGAGAGCCCTTCGTCCATGGTAAAGCGCTCGCGCGACCAGTCGCAGGACGCGCCGAGACGCTTCAATTGGTTGAAGATGAGGCCGCCCGATTCCGCCTTCCATTCCCAGACCTTCTCAATGAAGGCTTCGCGCCCCATGTCGCGGCGGCCCGGCAACTGCTGTTCCATCAGCTTGCGCTCGACAACCATCTGGGTGGCGATACCGGCGTGGTCCATGCCCGGCTGCCAGAGCACGTCCTTGCCGCGCATGCGCTCGAAGCGGACCATGATGTCCTGCAGCGTGTTGTTCAGCGCGTGTCCCATATGCAGCGAACCGGTCACGTTCGGCGGCGGGATCACGATGGTGAAGGTCTCGGCGCCCGGCTTGGCATTGGCGCCCGCACGGAAGGCGTCCGCCTCATCCCATTTCGCAGCGATTTTCGGTTCAACGGCAGCAGAATCGTAGGTCTTGTCGAGCATTTGGGGACCAAAATCTGGAGGTTCTTAGATGCGGGTTGTAAATAGGATGGCTTCAGGCAAGTCAATAAAAAAGCCGCCCCGGAGACCGGAGCGGCTCTTTGGGAAAAGGCGTTTCCGATCAGCGGCGCGGGCCGCGCGCCACGCGTTCGATCTCCTCACGCACCAGACGTTCGACCAGCGTCGGCAGATTGTCATCCAGCCATTCGCGCAGCATCGGGCGCAGCATGTCTTCCGCGATCTCATCGAGAGAGCGACGCTCGGCGCCATCGATCGCGGCAGCGAGCTCCTCGAAGGACCGGCTGACCTGAAGGCCCGCGTCATGCGAGAGCAATGCCGGCTGCGGCTCATCCTCAATGCGGCCTGGCAGCATCTCCTCCGCCATCGGTGCGGCGATGGAGGGAACGGATACCTCAGCCACTTCAACGACAGCCGGTCGCGGCTCCATGGCAACAATCTGAGGCATTTCGAACGGTACTTCCACAGGCGGACGCACGGCGACGATTTTTTGCGCAGGAGCTGAAATGGGGGCTGTAGCGGCTTCAGCAGGTTGCGGAGCCATCGGAGCAGGCATCGGCATCTCACGAGGAGCTTCCAACGCCTCGGCTCTCAGTTCTGTGTTCCTTATGCCCGGCTGCCGAAATGCCGGCGGCACTTCGCGCTGCAACTGGGCAGCGTTCCGCTCCGACGCCGCACGGACGCGCGCAGCGACATCGGCGAGAGACATGGCACGCGGCTGCGCCTCCGGCAGAGGAGCCGAGCCCGCCGAGTTAGCAGCGACGAAACGTGGGTCGGGTTGAGAGACCGGTTCAGGGAATTCCACGCCAGCGTAAGTCTCGTCCACCGTCAAATGGATGTCCGAATCACGATCGTCCTCATCGGCGCCATAAACCGCCGGCAGCGACGCGGAAAGCGCCCTGCCCGCACCAGGGTCATTGCTTTCGATGATCTGGCGGATCGACGCCAGAATCTCCTCCATGGACGGTTCACGCGCTACGCTTGGCTGAGCCATATCTATCCCCGTTACTCCGAAAAACGATCGGATTGCGTGGAATGGGCATCCGAATCACCCGTACCTTAGGATAGCCGATGATTGAAAAAAATCATCGCGAATCAAATGAATGCTGCCATGCACAGCTTTCTGCAACGCTTGCTTGGCACCCCGTTTCGATGGCCGCAAAGAAAGACGGGCGCCAAAAGGCGCCCGTTGAAAATCAGTGATCGCAGCTGTGGATCAGAACACGAATTCGCGCGCCTTGGCAAAACCAGGAAGCGGCTTAACCGAGGCATTGAAGTAGACGTTTTCGGAAACGGTGCCGCGCTCGCTCACAAAGACCTTCGCGCGTGCCGAACCGCCGTAACCCTGTACCGTGACCAGACGGCCACCGTCACGAAGCTGGGAGAGCAAGGAGGAAGGAACTTCCTCGACCGAGCCACTGACGAAAATGAGATCGTAAGGAGCGCCGGACGCGTTGCCAGCATTGAGCGAGCCTGTGACGACCGACACGTTCGTGTAGCCGGCAAGGTTGGTCCTGGCTTCCGTAGCGAGCGTTTCGTCTTCCTCAACCGCGATCACCGTACCGGCAAGCTGCGAAAAAAGAGCCGATACGTAGCCACTGCCAGCGCCGATCTCGAGTACGACATCATCCTTCGTGACCGCCGCAAGCTGGAGCAGCTTTGCAAGCGGCGACGGCTGCATCAGATAGCGCGCAGGCTTGGCGGCAGTTGCCGGACAGATTTCGACGTCACTGTCGATATAGGCAAGCGGCTTCGCCTTCTCGGGAACGAAGGCCTCACGTGGCACGGTGAGAAAGGCCGTCAGCACGGAATGCGAGGTGACGTCCGTCGTGCGGAGCTGGTTGTCGACCATGTTTGCGCGTGCTGATTCGAAGTTCATTGTGTCCTCTCGCCCGGTAGAAGCGGCTTTGTCTGCACGTCTCTTAATCTTAGCACAGTGGCCTTTCAAGGCTTCGCGAATGGCTGCGGCAAGAATTCGGGGTGCGAGCGCCGCCGAAGCGGCCCTACCGCAATCCTTCATGGAACAAAGGAGCGTGCTGTGATATTATTGCAACCGGAGGAATTGGGAAGGAGTAGGTCATGCCGAACATTATAGAATATCTCTCGTTGTTCGACTTCTTCATCATCGCAACGTTGGTTGGCATCTTCTGCTGCGGTCTTTTCGATCGTGAAACAAGCTGACTGCCCGCCTTCAGGCCATTGTCAGTTTTTGTCCCGATAGTGTCGTTTCCTTGCGATTCGACGGATGGGACATGGCAATCAAACCGCTCCTGCTGGGCAGCTTCTTCATCTGCGCGCTGCTAGCGATCATACTCCTGATCCCCTTTGTGAGGGTCGGCGCCCCGAACATCGCGACAACCGGCGTATCACCGATGCCATCGCTGCAGCGGATCAACTGAACGCCAAGCCGCGGCGGAGGTAGCGACTGGAACGCGGGCCGAGAAGTTCTTTTCAGGCAAGAACAAACGACGAAACATACCTTAAGCTCCAATGGCGGCCGTCAAACGGGAGCTATATCGTGCCGCGGTCGATCCCGGAGCCACCCCCAGCCCCTCTCTGATCGATAACCCGGCCGGGGCCGAGTACCCGGACCGCCGGGCTGCTCGGCGCGATGAGGTAACTGTGACCCGGGAGAGGGCGACCAACTTGGCCGCCCTCTCAGCATTGCTGGGACAGAAAACTTACCCCCGCCCTGTCTGCCGCGGACAGCAAGATGGAGCTGATCAAGGAGTGGGTCCGATACCTTCAAAGCCCCGCGTTGTCCCCGGCAGACCAGCAAGAGGAGCATAGCGCTGTTGTAAGAGTTGGCCCAGATGGACCTAGGTCCTAGTCCAATTGGAGTAAGCGGATTGGCGAGCTCGCTGCAAACAAATTTCGCGGGATTGAAGCGGCTAGAAACTTGCTGGCAGCTGGCGATTGAACAGCAACCTGAAACTCGGATTTGGACGCCACTGCCCGATCCGGAATGGCAATAGGTCAACGCGACCTGATCAGAAAATCCGGCCGTAAATCAATATCTTACGGATAGTAAATAGTGTTGGAGGCCTCGCCCGGAATTGAACCGGGGTACAAGGATTTGCAGTCCTCTGCGTCACCACTCCGCCACGAGGCCTCACGCGGTCGAATAATCAAACCGTGGCAGCCGTTTAGAACCATCCTAGACAAATCGCAAGAGGGTTCATTCTGAATACGATCCTTTTTCATTCTCAATAAGCGTTTCTAGAACGTTCTTCCACAGGCTTGACGCATATAGCCCCTCGCCTCATTTCATGAGGCATGAGCAAAGCGAAAGACTTAAGACAAGCGATCCTCGATGCCGCCAACAGCAAAGTAGCGAAGGGAACACCGGTCAGCTTGTTGGAGATCGGGCCGACTTTGTTGATAGAGCAGAATTTCACCCAGGAGGAGCTGGTCAACGCGCTGTTCGCGATGCAGGGCGATACGGTGATAGAACTGCTCGACGGGAATAGGATGAGGGTTTTATGAAAGCAAACTGGTTGTAGTCTCCACATTGTAGCATCAACCTGAAGATGCTAAATTAGCCTGCTCCAATTGTGGAGCTAGGGGGACTTCAACATGAGAAAGGTTCTTTCAAGCATTGGTGCAATTGCGTTCCTAGCGTCTAGCGTGGGCGCACATGCGGTCGACCTACCGGCTATCCCGGCCAGCGCAAAAAAGGCAACGATGGAAGAGTTCAAATCGTTTGCTGACGGCAAGCCTGTCCACGTCGAGATCTTCGATTTCGACCAACCTGTCACCGCTGATCTAGTCTGGAGTTGGAATAAGGCGACGATCACTGGCAAGGCGAACGTGGACGGTAAAACTATAAACGTGAAGGCAAAGCTCACCTTCAAGGGCGACAAGGCTTGCGCGACTAACAAAGGCGAGAAGCCGACGTGCCACACCATCTACATCGACGGAAACAAGTTTTACGAAGTGCGTGATGACATGAAGGTCCATGCCACCTCGACGGTTGGCTAATCCTGCACTGCAAAAAGAAAAGGCCCGGCAACCGATCCGGCCTCTATAGGACGAGGAGATACTGCGGCGACGGATCGATTGTAAGAGTCGGGGCCGTAGTTTACTGGCCGGGCATCGATCCAGATTCTCTTGCGATCGAGCAGACCCGGACCGAACGCCTGGCTCCTGAAATGGCCGGATCGCAAATGCGGCTTCACGTGCCCCCGGCCTTCTTCGTAGTCGTGTTTTTTGCCCTGCCTGTCAGTGACGTAGCCAATATGGACGGTGACGTAATCCTTTGTGATCGGCGGTTGCCCTTCTTGATCCGGGCCGCGTCGAGCTTCGGATTAGCCGGCGCGGGCGGGTCCCTGGTGATGATGCCGCGCACATGCAGCGTCATGGCGAGGCAGAGCGCTATTCCTGCCGTTGGGCGGTAGGAGTCAATGACAGAGGTGACGGGACTGGGCTCAACGAAGGCTTCGCCGACCGGATTGAACGAACCTCGAAAAGGATGATCCAAGACGAAATCGCGGCTGGCGCGGGGAACATTGAGAGCCCACCATATGCGATAGCTGTTAGGAGCAGCTTCCTCAATCAGCCAGAAAGTACGCTGATCTGACCCGTCCTCCCCCACCAGCATCGTGTCGTGAGGAAGCCGGGTGTGGCCGGTACCGATCGCAATAGCCATAGCGACGGCGAATTGCGATCGTGCGCAGATTCCAGTTTATGAAACGGAGGACCGCGCGAGAAGTGTCAAAAGCATGCTCAAGCGCCGCATGAAGATGACGAAGGGCCACGTTGACCGGGATGTCGTCTACCAATTCGCTGATGGCGCGATCGAGCATGGGCGTGGGCAGTTGGCGGCAGCCGCTGTGTTGGCTTTCGAATGGTTCATGCGCCCGTCCTCGATCGGCGCCGGCTATGCGCCTTGGACCGGCTACCGTGCGTCCGATCATCCGGACAAGATTCGCCTGAAGCATCGGAAGACGGACGAGCTAGCGCTCCACCCGCTCGAATACCTCGACGAGGATGGCTCGCTGGTCAAGCTCTAAGGCGGAGGAGGTTTTGAGCAAGACGCCCCGCTACGGCACGTCGATCGTCTGCAAGAAGAACGGCCAGCTATTCGGCGATGGCACGTTCCTAGCTCATGAGGTCCGCGAGATGGCGGATAAGCTCCGGGACGAGGGGAAGCTCGATGCACCGTCCTTCAGCCTGGATAAGTGCAGGCATGGTGGCATGACCGAATTGGAGGAGAGCGGGCTCACCGAGGGACAGGGCCGCGTGCTCTCAAAGCGCAAGACCGCATATCGAGGCTATGCGAAGGAGACGGAAAAGCGCGTCTTGGAGGCCACGAAGAAGCGTTTTGGCCATTCTGAACAGCCGAAAAATCTGAATGAATTCAATGTCGACAAAAACGAAAAAAGCGCCTGAAGTTAGGGCGCTGAATGAGTGTTGATTCTATTGGAAGTACCGTGGATTTGCAGTCCTCTGCGTCACCACTCCGCCACGGGGCCTCACGACGCTTCATCACCGAAGCGTTGGCGGCATCTAGAATGAATGGAAATTGAGTGCAAGCAGGTTATTAAGGGGCAGGATTTCCAATCGACAGGCCCGCCGGTTTCTGTGATCAACCATTAGTATGGCGAGTAGCACTGCCGCCGCGGGCCATAATATGGCTGATAGGTGTTGTCATATGCCCGATAGGAGCGGTAGCGGCTGTAACACCAATCGACGTGCGAATTGCCGATCGGGCGAACCTGTGGCTGCGAAGCAATGAGGCCGCCGATGATTGCCCCCGCCGCCAGACCGCCGATCAGCGCGCCGGCATCATTGTCGTGACGGCGATAGTAGTCATCACGATAGTAGCGCCTACCATAGTGGCCGTGGCGATAGCCACCGCAACGATAGACGCTGCATCGATCGAAGTTGCGGCTGTTTCTCGCGCCAGAATCTCCAAACGTGCCGCGGCTTTGAACCGAATGCTCGTCACCCGAATTTTCGGCAAAGGATGGCCCGATGCCCGACAGGCTCGTCGCAATTGCCAATACCAGTACCGCAAGCTTCTTCATTCCAGCACCTTCTCATTTCCTGCATGTCTCGCGTTAGAAAACGCTTAGAACTTTAACGCTCAGTCAAGTCGCAAGTTCCCTTGGCTCCTATTGTAATGCACGGCGCAAAAGAATCTTAGCAGGTGCAATTGTGACACTTTTATTGCAAGCCCTGCCAATTTAAGACGAGCTTCTAAAAACTCTCAAACGGATGGATGGAATGCTCAGCTGGTTTCGTAGACTTTTGCCGCGTGAAGACCGGTTCTTTGACCTCTTTGCTCAGCATTCCCGGACGATCGTTGGCGCGGCGGAAGCGCTTAACGAATTGCTCGCCGGCAAGGATACCGAGCGGCATTGCGATCGGATCGTCGCGCTCGAAAACGATGCCGACAACATCACCCGCGAGGTGCTGCTTGCGGTTCGCCGGAGCTTCATCACACCTTTCGACCGTGTCGATATCAAGGATCTGATCCAGTCGATGGATGACGCGATCGATATGATGCACAAGACTGTCAAGACGATCCGGCTCTTCGAGCAAACCCAATTCGATCCACGCATGCAAGAAATGGGCGTGGCAATCTTGCAGGCCGCCCATCTCATCGCCGAGGCGATCCCCCTGCTTGATCGCATCAACGCCAACGCCCCGCGGCTCATGGCGATTGCGGAGGAAGTTACCCGCGTCGAAGGACGCTCCGACGAGTTGCACGATCACGGCCTAAAGGAACTCTTCCTCCGTCACGGCGCGTCAAATGCGATGGCCTACATCATTGGCAGCGAAATCTACGGTGAACTCGAGAAGGTCGTGGATCGCTTCGAAGACGTTGCCAACGAAATCAGCGGCATCGTGATTGAGAACGTTTGATGGACGCCACCCTCGCCTTTCCGCTGCTCGCCGGCCTGATCGCGATCGCGCTGTTCTTTGACTTCCTGAATGGCCTGCATGATGCCGCGAATTCGATCGCAACGATCGTTTCCACGCGCGTACTGCGGCCTCAGTATGCCGTCGTCTGGGCAGCTTTCTTCAATTTCATTGCGTTCCTGTTCTTCGGTCTCCACGTTGCCGAAACCCTAGGAACCGGCATCATCGACCCCAATATCGTCACGCCGCTGATCATTTTCGCGGCACTGATGGGCGCGATCATCTGGAACATCGTCACCTGGATCTTCGGCATCCCGTCCAGCTCTTCGCATGCTCTGGTGGGCGGGCTGGTAGGCGCTGGACTCGCAAAAGTTGGCTTCAACTCAATCGTGTGGAGCGGACTGCTGAAGACAGCGGGCGCGATCGTCATGTCGCCGTTGATCGGCTTCATGCTGGCGCTCTTCCTCGTGCTTGTCGTCTCCTGGATCTTCGTTCGGCAGACACCCTTCGCTGTCGATCGGACGTTCCGTGTCCTGCAATTCGTATCCGCCTCTCTTTATTCGCTGGGCCACGGCGGCAATGATGCGCAAAAGACGATGGGCATCATCGCCGTACTTCTTTATTCGCAGGGTTATCTCGGGGGAAGCTTCCACGTACCGCTCTGGGTCGTCCTCTCCTGCCAGACGGCCATGGCGCTTGGAACACTCTTCGGCGGCTGGCGAATCGTCCATACCATGGGGTCGAAGATCACCCGTCTGAACCCTATGCAGGGGTTCTGCGCGGAGACAGGCGGCGCTCTCACCCTCTTCGGAGCCACGTGGCTTGGGATACCGGTTTCCACGACCCATACGATCACTGGCGCGATCATCGGCGTTGGCGCCGCGCGCCGCGTCTCGGCAGTCCGTTGGGGCCTAGCAGGCAACATCGTCGTTGCCTGGGTGATCACGCTCCCGGCTGCAGCGCTTATTTCGGCGCTCTTTTACTGGGCGGCGAGCCTTTTCAACTGATTCAAGGGGCGGGTTTCCGCCTCTTGCTCCACCAGACGGAGAATCGCCGCCGCATCCGACGCACGAGATGCAGGTCATGCGATAGAACGATGAACCCCAACGGAATCATCCAGAAGCCGAGAACGGGCAAGAATCCCAAAACTCCACCCAGGATCAGCAGCATGCCGATCGTCATTCTGGCGAGGCGCGACCGTGGAAGCGGAATACTTACGGAGCCCAGAATGAGATGGCCGGTGTTGTGATCGATGCCAAATCGCTTGGCTCCCGATTTTCCAGTGGTATCATGTGCTTCAGTCATCCACAGGAGATGGGGTTATACAGAGCGAATACAAGCGGATGTCATTTTTTTGAAAAAACCGCTTGGCAAATCGGGCAAGCATTTGTATTAGGCCACTCACACCGCGGCGAGCGGTGATCCCTGGTAGCTCAGCGGTAGAGCATTCGACTGTTAATCGACAGGTCGCCGGTTCGAATCCGGCCCGGGGAGCCAGTTTTCGGAATAGGTGTCTGTTTTTGTTGAGAAAATCCAAAGACAGACACTTTTCCCCTCTTTCCCTCTCCACTTTTGAAATCGAGTTTCAGCGGTTGGCTCCGTGGATAGTTTGTGCCTGGCAGACGCAAGGACCACGATTATGATCCCTACCGAACATCACACCGATGAACTGCGAGCAATCCGCGCTGAGATTCTAGACAACCCGGATCCTTTCGCGGCGACTGGCCACCTCAACGATTCGGACCTGTTGGCTCTCGGGAAATTTATCCAGCTGTACAATTTTATCGAACTGAACCTTCGTCGCACCAGTATTCGGTCGGGCCGAGCTACTGCCCAGTAAGCATCAGGGCAAAAGCATCCATAAGGCCTCGTCAACCGCCCTCGTCAATCTGGTGAAGCAAGGTGTTAAAAAAACACCCGACGAGTCGCCCACTCTAGCGGAAACGCTCGGCAAACTGGATGAGCGGGAATTTCGGCGTCTCAATCGGAATCTTTTTGCTCACTTCGCTGGGCGCAGCTACAAAGAGAAGTACCTCGTATTTTCACGCGCAGTGATTTCGACGCTGAGCAAGCTCTTGGAGAGCCACTCGGGGACGATGGCATGCTGTTTGCCGTGATGAACCGGAGCGATGTCCGCGGACTGTTGCATGGTATCGCACCATACGAGGTTTGGCTCGCGAGGAAGACCATGTCCTGGCGACAGAGCCTTGGGTTCAAATAGGTTAAGGGAACATTCCACATCGCTACTAGTTTACCCGATGCAGCGCCCACACACACGCTGTGGGACCGAGCATCGCCAATTTGCATGGTCCGCAAAAAGGCCCGGCGCCCGCAACCAAGCACGCCGGGCTTTTGCTTTCCAAGGAGATGCTAGATGGCCAAGGAAGAATTAAACGCAGGTTTCACCGGATCGCCCGCCGATCAACCTGAAGGAATGCGCAAAGCTGCCAGGACAGCAACAGATGCGGTCAAGCGTGAGACAAATGCTCTCGCAGTTGGTGTCGCGAACCATCCGCACACCGCAACTACGCTGGTGGTTGCTATTGGGGCCTTGGCATTTGGCCTTGGATACTTGATGGGGCGTTCGTCTACGGCAAAAGACTACAGCTATTGGCGATAGGGAACCTTTCCTTGGCCCGCCAGTTAGCCATCCGCAATGGACTCTGACAGGTTATTGCGCGCTGGTATCCAGTCCCTCTAGAGCCAGCGGACGGGGCTCGGCGCACTGCGTCGGGCCTTTTCATGTTGCCAGTGCAGCGAACGAGAAAAAGCCGACGGCATCCGCAGCCATGCTGCAACCAACCTCGGCGCGGCGCGTTTCCTCACGTGCTCAATCCGAGGATCCATCAATGAAAATCACCCTATCTGTTGCGGCCGTAACTGTGGCTTTGTCTGCTAGCGCTACCTTCGCCCAGCAGCCTAGTGATGCGACACCGTCTCCGGCGCCTAACACAACCACGGCGACCGAATCAATGCCGCCGGCGCAGCAAGCAGGACCACCCTCGGAGGATCGCCCACGCTCCGATTGGCGCAGGGGGCGAGGTGATCGTCCGATGGTGTCAAGGGCCGCGCGCTTTTACGTTCAGGATGGCGACGTCAAAATTCGCATCCAGTGTGCCGATGACGAGCCAACAAAGGTTTGCGCGGACCTTCTTTTGCAGATGCTCGACAGATTGGATGGGTCCTCATCGTCGAGGGGCGATCGTGATCGTAACCGCGACCGCGATAGTGATCGTGATCGTGATAGTGACGACTAACGGCAGAGCAAAAAACCCGTCGGCGCGAAATGCCGACGGGCCAAGTCTCCTTAGGTGCGCCCAAGGCGGGGCGTTGCTGGCTGGTGAGGCCAGCGAATAAAAGAGGCACGCCATCATGGCGGCCGGCGCGAACGACGCGCCAAGAAAAGGTAGCGGGCGACAGCGTCTAAACGCCGCTGCAGCCCGCCCGGCCAAGCGTATCACGCGCCCAGCCGCCCCCGCGGGGGTCTGAATTACTTAATATCTTGCTCGAGCACCCGGATCGAATCGCAGTCCGCGTCAACGATCTCGATTATATATTCGTCTAAGCAACCGACGATCTGGATCCGCCCACCACATAAGCGGCCACGTCGGTGCATTTCAGAGTGACCGGCTGTCCGATCATGTAGGTCATTTCGTAGTCAGGATTGGCAAAGCGTCGTCTTCTTGGCAGCAGACCGCGCGGAAGCTGGGTTCTGTCAGAATGCTTGACCTGAGCGTGTCGTCATTGGTGGCGCTCCTCGTTGCTTTTGTGTCGCTGTATTTGTACAGTGTCCCTATTCATATACGGATTCGGTTCCGTGTCAACGCGTATTTGTACAGGGTACACAAATGAGGGGCGTGCAAGTGAAAATGGCGCGGGCTGCGCTCGGTTGGGGAGTTCGCGATCTCGCCGCAAAGTCCGGCGTAACCGCGAATACGGTCAACCGCATTGAGAATGGAGCCGACGCAAAGCAGTCGACCATGGACGCTCTAGAGCATGCCTTGGTGGCAGCCGGTATCACCTTTCTCGACGGAAACTATTCGGGCTCTGGCGGCCCAGGCGTGCGTCTCATGCAGCCGACGGGCGCATCGATCGACGTGAGCACCGACGAGACCGTCCAGTACAAGGAGCACCTGACGAACGATGCCCCTCCCGGCGCAGGCGGCTGATGGAGCGCGTCGACTATGGTATCGTGAACGCAGTGCTTAAGACGCTGTGTCGCGAGAATGGAATCGAGCGAGACAGGCAGGCGGTGATGCAGGTGGCCACACTTCTTTTGGCGCTATGGAAGCAAGGCGTGCAGGAGCAAGACGATCTGGCGCGCGTTGCTAGAGAGAAGCTGGCAGAAGCAACGTCCATAGCATTCGATGTCGATACGGAACAATCGAGCCCCGATCCGGTTTAATCATCACTTCCTCGTAGTGGAGGCGACGATGTGGGCGATCCTTATCGGTGCCGCTCTCGTAATTGGCGGACTGCTATTCCTTTTCCGACCTGTGCTCAGGAGACGTCAGAGTGACCCGCACAGGACGCCACAGGGCGGTGCAACGCTAGAGCCACCACGCCAAGGACTTGGGTTCCTCAGCCTAGCGCAAAACTGGCTCACCTTGGCTGTGATCGTGGCCGGCGCGCTTCTATTGACCTTTGGCCAATATCTCTGAAGCGGCAGCTTCTTGACCGCCCCATCCGATTCAACTCGCGACGCGAAACAATCGAATGGGCCTTTGCCCTTTACCACAAGATCATGTAGACGCTGCGACCGGGCGCGACTGCCATTAACTTTAGAATGGGGTCGGGTGGCAGATTGACGTCACGCCGCTGTCACGAGATCACGTGACCGCCCTTTATCTATGCCACGCCTTGACCGCCATCACCCGACTCGCCTAGCCTTCAATCGCGGCCCAGCCACGGGTGAGGATCCGAACGTCTCCATTGTTGAGATGGACGGCGATCCGAGGCGACCGAAACCCATACCATTGATCGGGCGACAATCGATTCCATCCTCGGGACGACGGACGGCTGGATCAACACGGCCGATGACATGGTGGCGGTCCTGAAAGCGCTGATCACCCGTCCCAATACCATTATCGAAGCCAACGGATCGCAAATTCTCGTAAGATCAGATCCTCTGGACGATCGCTTGAACGGCGGAAAGACCAAGATAGGCTTCGCGAATATGATCGTGAACATCGAGCCGCTGCCGATGAGCGGCTTGAAGGCCATCGACGTCGAAAAGAATCCCGGCATGGTGAGTGCCTATCTTGCCAGCGTCGAGAGCATGCTCGGGCGGGTCATCGATGGGGCAGCCACCCTCGGTTCCCTTCAAAACCACATCGAGATGCAAACCGAATTCGCGAACGACCTGATCGACGACATTTTGTCCGGCATTGGGCGGTTGGTGGACGCCGACATGGAAGAGGAGTCATCCAGGCTTGCAGCCCTACAAACGCAACAACAGAAATTGGCATTTCAGTCGCTCTCCATCGCCAATAGCGCCCCAGGCGCCGTTTTGAAACTGTTCCAATAGCCGGTGCCGCCATAACCACCGGCAAACAAAAGAGCCGCCTCCCCAACTAAGCAGAGGCGGCTGATTATGAGCGAGTAGTGCGACCCGTGGTTCGCTCGAAGGCCCTATCTAAACGCTCGTGGAGCCCATCTATCCTGTTTCCTACGCTTTCGATCGCCCGAAGCAGTTGAGCGGTCTGTTCTTGCATTCCCTACTTGGTGGCGAACGTCTCGGCAGCGTGTAACTTGTGGGCAGCCAGATCGGCAGCGACCTTTTCAGCCTTATCTTCTGCCGCCTTCGCCTTCCCCTCAATGCGCCACCAGATCGTCCATCCGGCGCCAGCCACTGTGAGGAAGAACAGCGCGACCTTCATGATTTCCTCGCCGCTCACTTTTGCACCGCCTTGCCGGTGAGCCCAGCGTCGCGGTCGGCGTAGAAGTCACGCAGCTCAAGGTGTTTACGGGCGCACGACAGAAGTCGTGCTCTGTCTTTCTTCCAATAATATTCAAGCAGTGCCAGGGTTAGCTCCTTGTCGCCGAGATCGACCGGCCCGACGCACCGCTCGAGCAATACGCTGTCTGGCTTGGTGAGCTTCGGTAACGGCGGACGATCAGTTTATCGGATCTGATTGATAGGGCGCACGCTGGGAGCGCCAAGCACAACGCGGCCAGCATCAGGATCTTGATCAGCCTCACGCTGCAGCTCCTCGATCTTTTTTTCTAGGGTTTCGTTCTCAGCCTGCATCTGCACGATGCGGGCTGCCTCGCGCGCTTTCGCTGCGTTGTTGGCCGCCTCTTGGCGCTCAGTCTCGGCGTTGGCGGCAGTGACTGCCGCAGCCTTCATCTCGGCAATCTCGGCCTTGAACTTGCCGGCCCCTGCATCGTAGCCGCGGTTGTAGACAGCATTGGCGGCCAGCAGCAAGAGACCAGCCAGCGCGAGCGCGCCGACGGTGGGCGCGCTAGGGAAGAACGACGTCGATAGCTTCTGGCCGAAATTATTGAGGCCGGTGCCTAACTGCCGGAGACCGTCGGTTGCCGAACCGGTAGATGTCGCCAGCTTGCCAAGACCGGATGCCGCATCTGTGGTGCGCCGGAACTGGACATCGATGGCTTCGCTCGCGCCGCCCAGTGATTTTGAGAACTTGTCGACGCTCGCATTGATACCTTCGAAATCGCCGATTCCAGCTTTTCCCGCACCGTACCAAGCACCCCAGCCGTTCTTCTTGGCATAATCGAGCGCAAAGTCGACGCCGGCAGGACCGTTAGCAGCATAAGCTGGATCAAGCCCCGTCTTTGCCATGAATGCATTGCCGAGACCGCCTCCCTTGTATAGCTGAAACGGGCCAAAGGACAGCTCTTGCACGCCATTCTTGAAATAGTTGGATTGCATATTCCAACTACTGAGGCCGCCTCGGACTTGGCTACTCTCAGCGCGATATCTGGATCGATACCGCGCCTCGTCGCCGCTTCACTGATGTATGAAGCAATATCACCCAATGGCGCTCGCGTTACCGAGGTGACCGACGCCTCGGCGGATACTTCGCCGACGATCGCCTTTCCAATCGCTGAACCAATGCCGCCACTGTTAGACGTGGCCGAACCGGTAGCCGCGGCAATTCTTGCTGCGGGTCTGGCAATCTCCGCCTTTGCCTAATCCAAGCCCGATCCAATCGGCCCAACGAATGGTGGTTCTACAAATCCCAGCTCCAGCACCTACTCGGGCGACGGCACACATCCGATCACTGTCGCTCCGGTTAACCCGACGACCACGCAGAGCATCACACCCCAGCCCAAGGCAATGGATTGCCCGGGTATGCGGTAAATTCGGGTATTGATCCCCGTGGCGGCGAGAGTGGCGCATCCATCAGTGCCGCCTGCCGCGAATACGACAACTGATCGGGCCGCCGGCCGGCTTCCAAGAGGGCCGGGATGACCGGCCCTTTTCTTGCGCTTGAACCTCCAGAAACTCTCTGAACGAAGGCAGGAACGTCTGATCCACGCCTACCGTAGTTTCGCGCCAAGAACAAAACGCCGACGCAGGGTCGCCCAGCCGAACTTGGCTGGAAGGTGAATTTGTCACTGGTCAGGGACTTTGGTTTCGGGTTAGACTACGCTCGTACACTTGCCGAAGTGGCGCGAGCGTTTTTGTCGGTATGGAAGCGCGTTCGCCCATGGGGCTTTGACGAGCGCTTCAAGCGGCTCTGAAAATTCTATTTGTTTTATTGTGAAGCAGGCTTCCGCGCTAGAAACATAGACGTCCGCCAGGTCGTCTTTTCGCGGAGCTGACGAGAGCGGGTGGCGGCCTGTTCGACAGATGACCTCCTGTCTGGCCGCCATCCGCCTCGTCCTTGCCTCGGACGTCGAAGACTACTCTGCGGGATGCGCTATGCCCGGCCGCGCATGCTTTTCTAACGGCCGCTCCCGCCAGCCTGTGAAGCGATTCACTACCCAGAAATAGAGATTGTAAGGCAGGAGATTGACGAGCTTCATCATGTAGGTGAAGCGCTTCGGAAAGCTAATCTCGAAGCTTTGAGACTTGAGGCCCGCCGAAATTTGTTCTGCTGCCTCCTCCACCGACACCAGCGAGGGCATGGGAAATTGGTTTCTCTTCGTTGCGGACGTATCGACGAAGCCCGGATTGATGAGCTGGATGCGGATGCCCATCTTGTCGAGATCGAATTTGAGGCTCTCCGCCATATTGATCAAGGCGGCTTTTGTGGCGCCGTAGGCCGCACCTGTCGGCAGGCCGCCGTAGCCTGAAACAGACGAGACGATGGCAATTTGTCCCTGCCCCTTCGCCTTCATGTGACGCACCGCAGGGACGAGGCAATTCACAACGCCCTGCAGATTGACCGCGAAACTCTGCTCAAAATCAGTACGCTGCAACTCCTCCGCATGGACGGGGAGATAAACGCCGGCGTTAAAGACCGCCAACGCGAGCGCGCCATGTTCATATTCGATTGAAGCGAGCACATGCTCCATGTCTTCGGCGTTGGTGACATCTCCGTCCAGCACGATAATGCTGCCGGGCAGATCGGAAGCCTCGGCCTGCAATTCTGCAAGCTTTTCATGATCGCGAGCGGTGACAGCCACCTTGTATCCGTCTCCCGCAAGCTTGAGTGCCAACGCTCGCCCAATTCCGGAACTCGCACCCGAAATCCAGGCAATTCCGTGTTCTGGACGAGCGACAAAGTCTTGCATGGCACATATCCTCCGGGCTGTTTTCTGAACGTCAAAACAGGTCCGGGAGTTCCTCGCCATCTCCCGGATTCAAGGCGATATCACGCCATTGTGGCTGCTTTCAGCCGATCAGGTCACCTATCAGCTGACGGAAAGATCCGGTCAGTCTGACCGGCGCGTCGAGAACCGAAAACGCGATGCAGGGACGGTCCTTTTCGGCGATCGGCCGATGGTCGACGCTCTCGTCTGCTACCGAGATATCGCCAGGTCCGAAACGGCCGCGTGCGTCGTTGAACGCGCCGTCCAGGATTAAGGTGAGTTCCATCCCCTTGTGGGTATGCGCGGGCAGCGCCCGGCCGGCCTTGATCCACATCAGGCTGACTTCGCAGCCATCGATGTCGGTGGAGTATTCCTTGAAGCCTGGAAGCTTGGTCTTCCAAGGCACTGTATCCACATCATAACCGACCAGATTGCGAATCGCCTTCGGGAAGAAGCCCCCGTGTGCCTGTAGATCGGCTGGCGCGTGATCTTCGGCCGGCGGCGCGGAGGCGAAGACGGTAGCGAGCTGTGCCTCGCGGTCGCCGATCGCAGCCTCCGGTATCTGCTCGAGAGCCTCACCAGCCAGGGCTTCAAGATCGCTCACGAGCAGACGATGATCTGCCTTCATTTCCAGATGCGATTCCACGAGCACCCGCGCCGGCTCAGGAAGAGATCCGGCGACGTAATGCGCCATCAGTGCATCGACCGTGTCGATATCATCGTGAACCATGACGGTTTCGGTCATTTCCGCTTTTATAGTTTGCTTTGTCATCGTCCGTACGTTGAAAGTCAATCTCCGGATCACGACGGTCGCAAACGGCTCTGGCTCAAGCGCCCTGGACCACGATGAAGTCTAATTTTGTCGCTGCGCTCAAAGGGATGGAATAGCATTTCTTGCCAACCTAGCCTTGTGAAGGGAAAAGACCGTTCCTAAACTAAGCGTTCAAAAGAGGCAGAGTCCATGACCGTCTATCCGTCCGTTCTAGAGGCAATCGGCAACACCCCCCTGATCAAGCTCAAGGGCGCGTCGGAAGCGACCGGCTGCACTATTCTCGGTAAAGCGGAATTTCTCAATCCGGGCCAGTCGGTCAAGGATCGCGCCGCGCTCTACATCATTCGCGATGCAGAGAAGAAAGGATTGCTGAGACCGGGCGGCGTTATCGTCGAGGGGACGGCCGGCAATACCGGTATCGGCTTGACCGTCGTTGCAAAGGCGCTTGGATACCGAACCGTCATCGTCATCCCGGAGACCCAGAGCCAGGAAAAGAAGGACGCCCTGAAATTGCTGGGTGCCGAGCTCGTCGAGGTGCCCGCCGTTCCCTACAAGAACCCGAACAACTACGTGAAGGTATCCGGAAGGCTTGCCGAGCAGCTGGCGAAGACGGACCCGAACGGCGCGATCTGGGCAAACCAGTTCGACAATGTCGCCAACCGGCAGGCGCATATTGAAACGACGGCCCGCGAAATCTGGAACGATACGAATGGCAAAGTCGACGGCTTCATCTGCTCCGTTGGCTCGGGCGGGACGCTTGCAGGCGTGGCAGCCGGCCTCAAAGCCTTCAGCAATGACATCAAGATCGGCCTTGCCGATCCCGACGGAGCCGCGCTCTACGAATTCTACAAGAACGGCGAACTTAAATCCGCTGGCTCCTCGATCACCGAAGGAATCGGTCAGGGCCGGATCACGGCAAACCTGGAAGGCTTTACGCCCGATTTCTCTTACAGCATTTCGGATGCCGAAGCCCTGCCCTACGTCTTCGACCTCGTCGAACATGAAGGATTGTGCCTGGGCGGATCGACGGGGATCAATATTGCCGGCTCAGTGCGCCTTGCTAAGGAGCTCGGTCCCGGCCATACCATCGTGACCATCCTCTGCGACTACGGCAACCGCTATCAGTCCAAGCTCTTCAACCCGGATTTTCTAACCTCGAAGGGCTTGCCCGTCCCGGCGTGGCTCGCCAAGACGCAAGACATACAGATCCCGTACGAACCAGCAGCGTGAGACCCCATGCCCGTCAATGCCCTCTATCGTGACGATTTCTATCTTTCCACATGCGAGGCGGTTGTAACCGCCATTCACGAAGACGGGGGCATTGAGCTGGATCAGACCTGCTTCTATGCGACATCGGGAGGCCAGCCGGGCGATACCGGCTTTCTCGAGCGCGCCGACGGCAGCAAGATCGCGCTCGCACAGACAAAGCATGGGGCAAGCAAGGACATCGTCGTCCATGTGCCGCTCGAAGGTGAGACCAAGCCGGTTGTCGGCGAAAAGCTGGTGCTGCACGTCGACTGGCCGCGCCGCTACAAGCTGATGCGAATGCATACCGCCTGTCATCTGCTCTCGGTGATCTGCTCCTATCCGATCACCGGTGCGGCCGTCGGCGAAGATGAAAGCCGTGTCGACTTCGATATGACCGAGACGATCGACAGGGACGAAGTGACCGAAAAACTGATGGAACTGGTGCGGCAGAACCATCCGGTCTACCTGCAATGGATCACCGACGAGGAGCTTGCCGCCAATCCGGGCATCGTCAAATCCAAGAATGTTCGCCCGCCGATCGGCCTCGGGCGGGTCAGCCTTGTCTGCATCGGCGAAAACTCTGCGATTGACAGCCAGCCTTGCGGCGGCACACATGTGTCCGAAACACAGGAAGTCGGCCAGATTCACATTGCCAAGATCGAGAAGAAGGGCAAGGAAAACCGCCGCTTCCGAATTCGCTTCGGCGCTCCCGGCGGTGAAGCTTGAAGCCTAGGGAGAGCAGAATGAGCGAAGAGAAGAGCCGGTTCGTCGTTTCGGCCGATTGGCTGCAGGCGGAATTGGGCAAGCCGGATTTGCGCGTCCTAGATGCGTCCTTTTATTTGCCGGCGCAGAAGCGTGATGCCGACGCGGAATATGCCGCCGGCCACATCCCTGGTGCCATCCGCTTCGATCAGGACAAGATCGCGGATCATTCCGTAACGCTGCCGCACACCATTCCCTCGCCTGAGCTTTTCGCAACTGAGGTCGGAAAACTCGGCATCAGTGAAAACGACCGCATTGTCGTCTACGACGGGATCGGAATGTTCGCATCGCCACGCGTCTGGTGGCTGTTTCGTGTGATGGGCGCGCGGAATGTGTACGTTCTCGACGGCGGCCTTGACGGATGGAAGTCTGAGGGTCGACCGCTTGAGACATCCGTGCCGCACTATGAGCCCAGGGTATTTAGGCCGACCTACGATGCTTCGCGGGTCGTCACTCTCGACACAATGCGGGATATCGTTGCGAGCGGCGCCCTGCAGATAGCCGATGCCAGAAGCGCCGGCCGATTTGCAGCGCTCGAGCCTGAGCCGCGCGCTGGTATGCGCTCCGGTCACATGCCAGGTGCGCGCAACCTGCCGTCGGCCGTCTTCGCCAACCAGGGCCGCTTCAAGTCGCTGCGGGAACTCAAGCAGACGATCGAGGACGCGGGCATAGACCTATCGAAGCCCGTCGTCACGTCCTGCGGCTCAGGCATCACGGCCGCGATCATTACGCTGGCGCTGGAATCGCTCGGCCATGTCGACAACAAGCTTTACGACGGCTCCTGGAGCGAATGGGGTGGCCGGGACGACACGCCCATCGTCACTGGCCCGCCTGAACCGGTCAAAGCCTGACGCGATGGTGAAGGCCCCCTCGTCCCTGAAAGCCCATATTACGCGCCTGGAAATGACGGCACCGCCGAAGGCAAGCCTGCCGGTGCCCATCAACATCCAGACGGCGATCATGCGCGCTCCGGATATTCCGCTGCCTTTCTACCGCTATCTCTACCGCCAGGTCGGGGCCCGGTGGCAGTGGGTGGATCGGATGCGAATGGTGGACGAGGACCTGGCCAGGGCGCTGCATGATAAGCGCAACAATATCAGCGTGCTCTACGTGAATGGCGCACCCGCCGGTTTCTATGAATATTTCGTCGAGGATGAGGACACCATCGAGCTCTGCCACTTCGGGCTGATCGAGCATGCACTTGGTCTCGGGATCGGAAAGTGGTTCCTGCTGCAGGCGCTCTATGCGATCTGGACGCTCAATCCGAAGCGAGTGACGACGACGACCAACAATCTCGATCATCCGCGTGCGCTCCAGCTTTACCAGATGTTCGGCTTTTCTCCGGTCTCCACCGGCGCGGGCATCGTCCGGCCGCTCAGCGACAAGGAACTGCTGGAGCTGAGTAAGAAGGGCTGTTGAGCAGGACAAACGGAACTCTGGCTGGAGGCGCTTGCGCAGGAATCGGGTGGCTCGCGCACTTGCAAAGGCGCATCTCATGGCAATCAGCAAGGAGATCTGCAATGACCGACATCCGCTTTTCCGCCATGCCCACTGCCGACGCCGAAAATCTTTGGAACGGTGGTACAGATGCCTACGGTTTCTTGCCCGAGACGATGGTCTCAGACGGCCCGGGCTACCCCTGCCGTCATTGCCTGAACAACATCGATGCGGGCGAGGAACTGCTGGTTTTTGCCTACCGGCCTTTTCCCGAGCTTCAGCCCTATGCGGAAACCGGCCCTGTCTTTCTCCACAAGGAACCGTGCGGGCGCTATGCCGCCGAAGAGGTCCTACCACCGGTTCTGACCAGCCCGGATTTCATCGTGCGCGGCTACAATGCCGAAAACCGCATTGTCTACGGCACAGGCGCGGTAACACTGACACCCGACATTCGCTCCTATGCGGCCCAACTCCTCGAGCGGCGCGAGATCGCCTACGTGCACGTGCGGTCAGCGCGCAACAACTGCTATCAGTGCCGTATCGACAGATGACAGCAAAAAGGGTCGGTCGCAGGAGAATGCGATCGGCCCTGCCTCACGTAACGTGATGGGAATTACGCTACGTTCAGTACGCTTTCCGGGGCGTAGACTTCATAGCCCAAAGCTTCGGCCACCGGCTTATTGGTGACGCGGCCCTTATGGATGTTGAGGCCGTTCCTGAGGTGACGATCCTCCGCGATTGCACGCAGCCCACGGTCCGCAAGCGCCAGCCCATAAACCAGCGTCGCGTTGTTCAGGGCATGGGCCGAAGTGACCGGCACGGCGCCTGGCATATTGGCAACGCAATAATGCACCACGTCATCGACAACGTAGGTCGGCTCGGAATGGGTCGTTGCATGCGACGTCTCGAAGCAGCCACCCTGGTCGATGGCGACGTCGACGATCACAGAGCCTCGCTTCATCCCCGACAGCATTTCGCGGGTGACAAGCTTCGGTGCGGCGGCTCCCGGAATGAGCACAGCGCCGATGACGAGGTCTGCCGAGAACACTTCCTCTTCCAGGGCCTGAATGCTGGAATAGCGGGTATGGACGCGACCGCCGAAGATATCGTCGAGCTGGCGCAGACGCGGCAGAGACTTGTCGAGGATGCTGACGTCGGCACCGAGGCCCGCCGCCATCCTGGCTGCATGCAAGCCGACGACGCCGCCGCCGATCACCGTAACCTTGGCCGGCAACACGCCGGGCACGCCACCAAGCAAGATGCCAAGGCCGCCATTCGCCTTTTGCAGCGCGGTCGCGCCCGCCTGGATCGACAGGCGTCCGGCGACCTCGGACATCGGCGCAAGGAGCGGCAGGCCGCCGCGGTCATCTGTCACAGTCTCATAGGCAACAGCGGTGACGCCGGAGGCGAGGAGGCCCTTGGTCTGTTCCGGATCGGGCGCGAGGTGAAGATAGGTATAGAGAATCTGGCCATCGCGAAGCTGCGCCCATTCGGAGGGCTGCGGCTCCTTGACCTTTACGATCATGTCGCACTTCTCGAAGATTTCCTTGGCCGAGGCAGCAATCTTTGCGCCAGCGGCCGCGTAGGCGGCATCATCGGCACCAATGCCAGCGCCTGCCTTGGTTTCAACCCAGACCTCATGGCCATGGGCGACATATTCACGAACGGATGCAGGTGTCAGGCCGACACGATATTCATGATTCTTGATTTCCTTCGGGCAACCGACACGCATTAGGCGTTCCTCTCTTTTTGTCCGCTTGGCGGAGTGTTTTGACGAGGAAATCCAACCACCACGGCCACGAAATGTCCTTGCAAAGAAGGTTTGCGCCGACACTGATTTTCGAAGATTATTGCAAATTCGAGCAAATAATCGAAAGTCCTTCGAATGTCCGAACTCGACACCATCGATCTTGCGATTCTGAAGACACTTCAGTCCAACGCCCGCATGACCAACGCCGATCTTGCGGCCAAGGTCGGCTTGTCGGCATCGGCCTGTTCTCGGCGGCTTAATATACTGGAGAAAAGCGGCGTCATCGGCGGCTACCATGCGCACGTCTCTCACAAGGCGCTCGACTATAAGATGATCGCGGTGGTGCACATTTCCCTGTCGGGCCAGTTTGCGAAGACGCTTTCCGAATTCGAGGCCGCCGTTAAGCGCTGTCCGAACGTCCTCGTCTGCTACCTGATGTCTGGCGAATACGACTATATTCTCCGTGTCGCCGCCCGTGACCTCGAGGACTACGAGCGCATCCATCGCGACTGGCTCTCGGCGCTTCCCCACGTCGTCAAAATCAATTCCAGCTTTGCCTTGCGGGAAGTCATCGACAGGCCAAATGTCGGGCTTTGACAGAGAGCCAAAATCGGCAGACAGTTCTTGCATCGGAGCAGCAGCTTCGTTACCCCTGCCTGATCCCCCCCGCAGTAAGACGCACGCATGAAATCCAAGACCCAAGGTTATGTTTTCGTCCTGTTGGCGATCACCATCTTCTCGCTGCAGGACGGCATCTCGAAGCATCTGGCATCCGCCTACCCACCCGTCTTCGTAACCATGATCCGCTACTGGGCCTTCGCCGCCTTCACCGTAGCGCTTGCTAGCAGGATGAGGGGTGGCTTGAAACAGACGGCCAACACAAAGAGGCCGCTGCTGCAGGTGATCCGGGGTGTTTTGCTGGCCGCTCAGGTCGTCGTCGTCATCAACTGCTTTGCCCTAATCGGTCTTGCCCACTCGCAGGCGATCTTCTCGGCAACCCCGATTCTCATTGCATTGCTCTCGATGCCTATCCTTGGCGAACGGGTCGGCTGGCGTCGCTGGACGGCAATCGGTGCGGGTCTCGTCGGGGTGCTGCTGATCCTGAAGCCGGAAGGCGAATTCTTCGATGTCAAGCTGCTGCTTGCCGTCTTCTCGTGCTTCCTGTTCGCCTTCTATGTCATCGCCACGCGCCTTGTCAGCCGGGACGACTCGGCGATGACGAGCTTCTTCTACACGGGCGTCGTCGGCGGCATCGCCATGACGCTGGTCGGCCCTTTCTATTGGACCTGGATGTCGGGCTGGGACTGGGTATGGATGGCACTTGTCTGCATGACCAGCATATCGAGCCACTATTTCCTAATCCGTGCGTACGACATGCTGGATGCCACCGCCGTGCAGCCGCTGACCTATCTGCAGCTCGTCTATGCATCGATCATCGGCGTCGTGATCTACAACGAGAAGCTGAACCTCACCATGATCATCGGCTCCGTCATCGTCGTCGCGGCGGGCATTTTCACCGTCTGGCGAGAACAGGTCGTTGCACGCAGTTCGCGTCGGCAACAGGAATCTCGGCAATTTTAGATCGAGCTATTAAAGCATTCTCAACGTTCGTCTCATAGAATTCATCTGTATGTTTCTGGTGGAGCGTAACATGCAGCGCAATCTGAATATCATTACCCGCAAGGCCGAACGCCGGTCCTGCCGCATATTCGGTAAGGTCCGCTATCTCACCAAAGAAGTGGATGCCCGCATCCTCGACATGTCGGTTACCGGCATGGCCGTCGAAATCCGGGCGCCGATTCATGCCGCTTCCGGCAGCCGCGTACAGGTTCTTGCCGATGATCTCGGCACGCTGCACGGCATCATCCGCTGGAGCCACAATGGCCGTCTGGGAATTCAGTTCGATCCGAATTCCAATGCCCGCGCGCAGGTGGCGTCATATTTCCGGTTCTTCCACAAGGAAGTAAAACCAGTCCTGACGCGATAATCCCCTGTCATTTTCAGGGTTTACTCCTTCGCAAATCACCATAATCTCGCCTGCGGGCCGGGCGATGCGTGATTTTCGAAGGAGTTTTCATGTCTTCCATTCTCGATCTGCCACCAATGACCCGTCGCTCTCTGCTTGGCGGCATTGCTGCCACGTCTGCACTCGTCCTGCTTCATCCCTTTAGCGCGCGCGCAGCCGCCAATCAGGCTCATCTGCGCCTGATGGAAACGACCGACATTCACGTCAACGTCTTTCCCTACGACTACTATGCCGACAAACCGAACGATACGATGGGTCTGGCGCGCACCGCGACGATCATCGACAACATCCGGGCAGAAGCTGCCAACTCGCTGCTGATCGACAACGGCGACGTGCTGCAGGGCAACCCGATGGGCGACTATATGGCCTATCAGCGCGGGATGAAGGACGGCGATGTGCATCCCGTCATCAAGGCCATGAACACGCTCGGCTACACCGTCGGCACGCTCGGCAACCACGAATTCAACTATGGCCTCGATTTCATGTTCAAGGTGCTGAACGGGGCAAACTTTCCGTTCGTCTGCGCAAACCTGACGAAGGGCCAGCTCGCATCGGATCCGACGAAGGATGAGCTGTTTTTCAAGCCCTACATTATCGTCGAAAAGACCATCAGGGACGGTGCCGGCAACGAAAGCCCTGTTAAGATCGGCTTCATCGGCTTCGTCCCGCCGCAGATCATGCTTTGGGATATCAAAAACCTCGAAGGCAAGGCGCAGACGCGCGACATCGTCGAAGCTGCCAAGGCCTGGGTGCCGGTCATGAGGCAGGAAGGGGCAGATATTGTCATCGCGCTCTCGCATTCCGGCATCGACGGTGCGGCAGCCTCCGAGAAGATGGAAAATGCCTCCCTGCATCTCGCCGCCGTCGATGGAATCGACGCCATCTTCACCGGCCACCAGCACCTTGTCTTCCCCGGTCCCAAGACCTGGGATGGCATCCAGAACGCCGATCCGGTGAAAGGCACCTTGTACGGCAAGCCCGCCGTCATGGCCGGCTTCTGGGGCTCGCATCTCGGCCTGATCGATCTCCTTCTGGAGAAGGACGGCAAGGGCTGGAGGATCGTTGACTTCACCTCCGAAGCTCGGCCGATCTACCACCGTGATGACAAAAAGAAAGTCGTCGCCGATGTGGTCGACAAGAAGGACGTCATCGAGGCTGCAAAGGCCGAGCACGAGGCAACGCTCGCTTACGTGCGCACCCCCGTCGGCAAGACCTCAGCCCCGCTCTACTCCTATTTCGCACTGGTCGCTGACGATCCGTCAGTTCAGATCGTCAGCCAGGCGCAAACCTGGTACATCAAGCAGATGCTCGCCGACACCGAATACAAGGACCTGCCGGTGCTTTCGGCGGCGGCGCCGTTCAAGGCGGGTGGCCGTGGCGGCGCGGACTACTATACGGACGTGCCTGCCGGCGACATCGCGATCAAGAACGTCGCCGACCTCTACCTCTATCCGAACACAGTCCAGGCGGTCGCCATTACTGGAGAGCAGGTGAAGAACTGGCTGGAAATGTCAGCCGCCATGTTCAACGAGGTAAAGCCGGGCTCAAAGGATGCCGAGCTGCTGAACAACGCCTTCCCATCCTACAACTTCGATGTGATCGACGGCGTCACCTACCAGATCGATCTATCGCAGCCGCGCCGGTTCGATGATGACGGCAAGCTGATCAATGCCGATGCAAACCGCATCCAGAACCTGCACTTTGACGGCAAGCCCATTGATCTCAAGCAGAAATTCGTGGTCGTTACCAACAATTACCGCGCCGGCGGCGGTGGCAAGTTTCCGGAAATTGCGGCCGACAAGGTCGTCTTCCAGGCGCCGGACACGAATCGCGACGTCATCGTCCGCTTCGTCCACGAGGAAGGCACGATCAATCCGTCAGCCGACGGCAACTGGAGCTTCAAACCGCTGCCGGCGACGACGGCGGTCTTCCAGAGCGGTCCGAGGGCCAAGCAATTTCTCGCGGATGTGAAGAGCGTCAAGATCGAGGACGCTGGCGAAGGCACTGACGGATTCTCGAAATTCAGGCTGATACTCTCGATGTGAGCCTCAGGAGGTTTTCAGCGCTGAATGGAGGGCGCGGGAATCCGCGTCCTCTTACTCGGCGGCAATCGGTAAATCGGGCGGCGATAGCTCGGCCAGTTGGGCTGTGAAATCGGCGTGCCTGGGGCATTGCTCCAGCCTTACCCGAAACGCATCGATCATCCAGCTTGCCGCCGGACCAGGCGGGCTGGCGATCCGTCTCATGGCATAGATTGGATATTCTCCCTGCTCGAAGGCCGGCAAGTCGAGATGGACCAAAGCACCGCTTCTCAGATCGTTGCGAATAAGCGAGGCGGGCAAGCCGCCCCAACCAAGCCCACCGCGAATGAGGGAGTGTTTCGTCGCAATGTCGCTCACCCGCCATGTCTTGTAGGAAAGCACATTGAAATCGCGGCCCTTTGTCAAACCAGACGCGTCCGTCACCACCAACTGCGTCTCCTCACGGACATCCGCCAGGGTCAGCGGTCTGCCGATCTTCGCCAGCGGATGATCATGCGCGGCAACGGGCATCATGAAGGAATGTCCGATTTGTTCTGCTGCAAGCGCATCGTGTTGCTTCAGCAGAGCGCCGCCGATGCCTATCGTTGCTTTGCCGCTCAAAACGAGATCCATCACCACACCGAGTTCACCCACCGTCAAACTGAGCGCAACGGACGGGAACTTGTCACGGAACCCGCGCAGCACGTCGACAACCGCGTGCGACGGCACCATGACGCTGATCGCCACGGAGACTTCGGCCTCCAGTCCTTCCTTCAGACCTTTTACGCGGGCGCGCATCACCTCGAGATCCGAGACAAGCCGCCGCGCATCCTCAAGAAGCGCCTTGCCGGCCTCCGTCAGCTTCGGTTGCCTTGCGCCGGAGCGCTCGAAGAGCGGCACTTCCAGTTGAGCCTCGAGGTTGGCGATCGTGTAGCTGATGACCGACTGAGCGCGGTTGAGCGTGCGCGAAGCGGCGGAAAAGCTGCCCGTTTCCGCAACGGTGAGAAATACCTGCAGCTGGTCCAATGTCGGATTCGGAAGCATTTACCATCCAATCTATCGATGATTTTGATCGACATTATCACAGTTTTTTCGATAGTCAGCCAGACCTATTTTCTGCCTCGAAACAGCGGCTCGAAGCTCCCTACAAGAGCCGTGGATGCTAATTCGAGAGGAAATTCAATCATGCCGTCCATCCTGCTTTTGACTTCCAGCCCGCGCGTAGACTCGCTTTCCACCACGATCGCGGCTGACCTCGTCGAGAAGATCAAGGCTCAGCAGCCGGGCAGCGCTGTCGTTCGTCGCGACCTCGCCGCCAACCCGCTCCCGCATATCGACGATCTCTTCACCGCTGCTATCCGCAAGCCGGCCGATGAGCGCACCGCCGCCGAAGCCGCCGCAGTGAAGACCTCCGACGAGCTCGTCGCTGAACTGCTTGCCGCTGATACGATCGTCATCGGTACGGGTCTCATCAACTTCAACATCTACTCGTCGCTGAAGACCTGGATCGACAACGTCGCTCGCGCCGGCCTCACCTTCACGTACACCGAAAGCGGCCCGGTTGGTCTTGCTACCGGCAAGAAGGTCTACGTCGTTCTCGCCTCCGGCGGCGTCTACTCTCAAGGCCCGGCAGCAGGTATGAACCACGCTGTTCCGTATCTGAAGTCGGTTCTCGGCTTCCTCGGTATCACCGACATCGAAACGATTTACGTCGAAGGCCTCGCCTTTGGCCCGGAAGCTGCGGAAAAGGCGATTGGCGCTGCCAAGGCTCGCGCCGAGGAAATCGCCCTCGCCGCGTAATTGGTGTCCAGACTGATGTTGAAACGGCCGGCTCTCACCGGCCGTTTCACTTTGTGCCGAGTTCGTTCACGAAAGCCTTCACAGTATCGAGTATCTCGCTGGCGAGGACTTCATCGTCCGCGATCCGTGCGAGGCCGAGTGCACCGGTCATGAGACAGGACGTGATAATCGCCTTGCGGCGAGCCTCTGTTTCATCGGCCGCGGTCATGCGCGCCTGCATGTTGTGCAAGTTCGTTTTCATCTGATCGGTCGCGAGCGACCGGCACCTCTCGCCACCGCGCGCGATGTCAGCCGCGAGGGCTGCGAACGGGCACCCTCCAGCCGTATCGTTTCGGTGTTCCCGGCTCAGATAGCTCGCCGCATATTCCTCCAGCGCGACGTCCGCCGGAGCCCGCCCTTCGGACCGCGCTTTCGCAGCCCAGGAGCCAAAAGCCGCCCGCATCGCCTCGGCGACCAGCTCGTCACGCGACGCAAAATGCTTGTAGAAGCCACCAACCGTCAGCCCCGCCTCCTTCATCAGATCCGCGACCCCGACGCCTTCAAGACCCTTCTCGCGCAAACGTTTCGAGGCAATCTCGACGATCCTCTCGTGCGTCTTGCGCTTATCCTGCTGTGAGTGGCCCATGAAAATTCTCTCCCGGGATCGGTTGACTTATCAAGATTACAATCATAATCCTTATGGATGTTGATCGTAATCCAGATCGCGTAAATTTCCAAGAGGAGTCATGCAATGCGTCTGCAGAATAAGGTCGCCCTCATCACCGGCGGAAATAGCGGCATCGGTCTTGCGACTGCCAAGGTCTTCCTCGATGAAGGGGCCAAGGTGATCATTACAGGGCGCAATACCGAGACCCTCACCGCTGCCGAAAAGGCGCTAGGCGGCAACGTGCTCGCGCTGAAGCTCGAAGTTACTGATGTAGCAGCCACAGAACGGGTAGTTGCAGAAGCAGCTTCCGAATTCGGCAAACTTGACGTGCTTTTTGCGAATGCGGGTATTGGCGGTGCTACGCCACTTGGCGGGACGTCACTGGAACAATTTAACGCCATCATCACTACCAACCTGACCGCCGTCTTCTTCACGGTCCAATCGGCTATTCCGCATCTGAACGATGGCGGTTCTGTCATCCTCAACGGATCCGTGCATGCCGTGCTCGGTGCGCCTGGCTGGTCGGCCTATGCCGCCACAAAGGGTGCTGTGCGCGCCATGACCCGCAATATGGCGTCCGAGCTTGCGCCGCGTGGTATCCGTGTCAATCAGGTGACGCCCGGCGGCACCAAGACACCGATCTGGCAGCCAATGGCGTCCACGGCCGATGCAATGTCCGCGCTCGAAGCCCGACTGGGCGGCATGAGTCCGCTCGGACGAATGAACGAAGCGGAGGAGATTGCCAAGGCTGCGCTCTATTTCGCCTCAAGTGATTCGACCAACGTCACAGGGATCGAGATCGTGGTCGACGGCGGCGCGACGGGCGCACCCTCCGGTGCCAAGATATTCCGCGCCGGGTAATCGCTAGCCCGTCTTCACAAGCCCAGGCTTGCCAACAACGCAATTGCGGCCGCCTTTCTTTGCCTGATAGAGCCGCTCATCGGCCGCCGAAAGGACGGTTGTGAAGCTCACGCCGTCGGTATCGGCTGTCGCCACGCCGATGCTGACGGTCACCGGCTTGCCATCCGGCGTCTTGACGCTGCTTGCGATCGTCCAGCGCAAGCGTTCGGCAAGTCGCATTCCCTCGGCATGGTCGGTTGCCGGGCAGACCGCGACAAATTCCTCGCCGCCAAAGCGGAACACACGGTCGGCCGATCGCAAAATGGTTCCGAGGCGAAGCGTGATCGCCTTCAACACCTCATCTCCCTGCAGATGCCCGAAGCGGTCATTGACGTCCTTGAAATGATCCGCATCCAGGATGATCACAGTGGCGAACTGCCCTTGCCGCAACGCTTCCCGGACCATGGCCGGCGCTTCCATCTCCATGCGCGTACGGTCGTAGACACCCGTCAGGACGTCCCTGCCCGTCCGGTTTAGCAGATCGTTGTAACGCTCCCGGAAAGTCAGATCGCTGAAGACGTCGCTGATCGGCCGCACGCTCGCGGGAACGCCGTCGCGGCGTATCCAAATCTCGTAGACGGCAAAGAGCGCCGTATAGATGCAGACGGCGAACATCTTTGCCCTCCACCCGTCCCAGAAGGCGGAGGCTGGAATCTCGAGGAAATAGTGCAAGGCACCGAAGAACCCGATCTGATCGAAAGTTAGAAGGACAAGGCCACAGATCATGAACCGTAGGATGATCCTGCGCTTCAAATAGCGGCCGAGACGCTCGTACAGCAGTATAATGCCGATGGAATCGAGATACAGAAGCGTTGTGCCCCAGACCATCAGCCAGCCCATTTCCTTGAGGAAATCGACGCTCGCACTGTCGCCATGGCGGAGATCGATAGGCGTGTGCAGCTGCAGCAACCAGGCTACGGCGACCGTCAGGATATTACCGAGAAACAGGCCGTAGATCGGTTGGCGAACCGTAGCGGCATCCTCTTGCAGATACAGCATGAGGATCATCATCAGCTTGCCGGCGAAGAACACCGACGAACCGGGCGACGCAACGCCAAACGGCAGCGCGACATAAAACACGGCCGCGAGGTAAGTCTCCATGAAATGCATGACGCCGAGGGCTGTGAGAAACACACCCAGGCCAAGGCGCTGGCGAAAATGCAGCAGCGTCACCATGAGCGTGAAATAGCCAACGGCTTCAATGACAAACAGCAGCAGATTAAAGGCTTGCATCAGGCCCCTCTCCTCATCCAGCGCACCAACGCCAGAGGCGGCACGCCGCGCCAAGAATCAGCGGCGGCAAACATCAGTGGCTGCCCGTGTGTGGTGTAAGGCACGTGGCTGTCCTGCAAGGCTGCGAGCACCAAGATTCCTCGCAATCCTTTAAGATTACGTGAGGACTAATACCGTCACGGCAGACACCGGAGAAACCGTGTCGGAAGCGGATCAGACCTGACGACTTTTTGCACCATCGCTGAACAACGACGGGCCGTTCTGATCGATGATCTGTTGCGCCTTGCGCACCGTGCACTCGATCGCATCGTCAGAAGATCCGAACATGTCGGCGCGAATGAAGTTGCGCACGAGGACTTCTCCACCGACCGTCTTCTCGATCCGGCCAGCAAGGCGATACTGGCCGCCCTCTTTCTGCGGCTCGGCGTAGATCGTGCAGTCGCCGTAGAGCTGCGGCTCGGAAGAGACGCCTGCCGGAGCGTCAGCAGATTTGCCGCTGCCTGAAAACATTGAAAAAATGCTGGAGAAGATCGAAGCCATACTCCGCCTTTATCATGGCAGCTCGTGCCGGAAAAGTTAAATGATGAGGTTTGCGAGGATCTCGTTTTCAGTGATGTCCTCGAAGCCGATGGCGGCATTCTCGAAGTTCGCGATGAGTTGCGCAAAATTCTCGGGCGCCTTGGTTTCGATGCCGATCAGGACAGAGCCGAAATTGCGAGCCGTCTTCTTCAGATACTCGAAACGGGCGATATCGTCGTCCGGACCGAGCAGGTTCAGGAAATCGCGCAATGCGCCCGGTCGTTGCGGCATCCGCAAGATGAAGTACTTCTTCAAGCCGGCGTAACGCATTGCGCGCTCCTTGACGTCTGGAAGGCGCTCGAAATCGAAGTTGCCGCCAGAAACGACGGCAACGACCGTTTTGCCTCTCAGCACTTCCGGATCCATCGCGGCAATCGCGGTCAGCGACAATGCCCCTGCCGGCTCAAGAACAACGCCCTCCACATTCAGCATCTCGCCAATGGTCACGCAGATCGCGTTTTCCGGCATCAGCATGACCTGCTCGGTCGGGAATGTTTCCAGGGCGGCGAAGTTCAGATCCCCGATCCGCGCCACCGCCGCGCCGTCGACGAAATTGTCAACCTTGGTGAGCGTCACCACGCGCCCCGCGTCAATACTTCGCTTCAGGCTCGGCGCTCCGGCCGGCTCCGTAAAGATGAAGCCGGACTTCGGCATGAGGCCATCGAGATAGCCGGTGATGCCGGCCGCAAGGCCGCCGCCGCCCACCGGCATCACCACCATATCAGGTAGCGTTCCTTCGGGCAGCTGTTGCAGGATTTCCGCAGCGACCGTCGCCTGCCCTTCGATGATATCAGCGTGGTCGAAAGGCGGCACCATCACGCCGTCGATAGCCTCGACGTGATCGCGGGCGGCCTGGTAGCATTGATCGAAGAAGTCGCCCCTCAGCTTGATGGTGATGAACTCCGCGCCAAAGATGCGAGTCTTGTCGATCTTCTGCTGCGGCGTGGTTACCGGCATGTAGACAACGCCAGGCACGCCGAAATAGCGGCAGACAAAAGCGAAGCCCTGGGCATGGTTGCCGGCCGAGGCACAGACGAAGGTCTTGCCGCCAGCGCCCTTGGCGATCGCCTTGCGGAAGAAATTGAAGGCACCGCGAATCTTGTAGGAGCGCACCGGCGAAAGATCTTCACGCTTGAGCCAGATGTCGGCGCCATAACGCGCCGACAGGTGCTCGTTCAGTTGCAGTGGCGTTGCTGGAAAGAGGCTGCGCATGGCCGCCTCAGCGCTCTCGACATCCTGTCTGGTCACGGTCGTTCGTCCATTCCTGTTTTGCTCTCGCTATCGCACAAGTGAGCGGAGCGAGAAAGCCCATATCCGCCAATATTGTCTACTTCAAAAGTCATCTTTTAAATCGGAGTTCCAAAGCTGGCCGGATAACGCAATTGTGCGCTATCAATTCGCTCGCAATGCGGCTACATCGCCCCGATGATATCAAGTAAATTTGCAAAGCCGGCTGCCTGGCTGCTTCTCGCGGCCATTATTTTCGTCACGCTGTCGCCGATCGGGCTGCGGCCGCATACCGTGACCTCGGTCAATCTCGACCGCGCGCTGGCCTATTTGTTGGTCGGCTTCCTGTTCGCGGTCGCCTATCCCAGGCATTGGCTCGCGGTCGCCGTTCTCCTAATCTTTGGCGCATTGGCGATCGAATATCTGCAATATCTGTCGCCGACGCGCCACGCGCGCCTGCACGACGCGCTCGTCAAGATCCTCGGCGCATCTGCGGGAATATTCGCTGCCCGGGTGTGCGCAGCAACCACAGCTGGCACTTCATAGATAAAAACGCGGCTGCTTGGTGACGACTAATCGGCTGAGTCTTCGCTGGTAAAGCTTGGCGCAACTGCCAGTCGCAAGATGTTGCAGTTCTTACGCTGCATTTTTTACAAGCTATTTTTCTCAGTACAGCTCGCAGATTAGATGAAAAATGATCAAGAACCCTTTCGTTCGCACAACGTTTGAATGTCGGCTGGGCACGGCGCCGAAATTTAGCTGCCACGCCTATCCCACTCGTTCTCACTGGGTCGGCTTGGTTGACTTAACTCAACGCGGAATGGCATAGTGCCACCCAACTTCCCATCAATCACTTACAGTTCCGCGTGCCCACGACATTGCGCATCATCTCACTCTCTACCATCCCTCCACGTTTCGCCAAGCTTGCACCGACGCTTAACAGCCTAGTTAAGCAGAACGGCGCGGTGGATGAGATCCGGCTCTACGTTCCCAAACGGTATCGGCGGTTTCCCGACTACGATGGATCCATTCCATCCGTGCCCCCTGGGATCACGATAGTTCGGCCTGAAGAAGACATGGGACCTGCGTCTAAGGTGCTGTTTGCCGCACGCGAGCTCCGTGGGAAAAAGGCACAAATTCTGTTCTGCGATGACGACAAGGTGTTCTCGCCCAATTGGGCCTCTAAGTTGTTCGCGGCACAGGACGAGCGACCAGCAGAATGCGTAGCCCTGATCGGCAAGGACGTGCCAACCCACATTGCGAAACCCTCCGCCTTCGTGCCGAAAGCAGTGCGCAGACGGAAAATAGATCTTTTGCTCCGCGCCCGCCGACTACGGCATAAGTTCGCTTCTATGGTGTTGCGTTTGGACCAGCCGAAACCGATGCCGACGTTGGTTGAAAAGGGCGGCTACGTGGATGTACTTCAAGGGCTCGGCGGTGTCGTCGTGCGTCCAGAGTTTTTCGATGATATCGCGTATGACATCCCTGAAGTCATATGGGCAGTCGATGACGTTTGGTTGTCCGGCATGCTTGCGCTGAAAGGCATCCCGATCTGGCTCCCTGCTGGGCTGGAAGAACCACGGACGACCGCTGCACACGATGTCGCCTCACTATACCTCGCCACCATCGAGGGTGCGGTCCGTAGCGAAGCCAATCGCCGGTGCATCGAGTACATGCAGCAGCATTTCAATATATGGCGATAAATTACGCCACGATTGGGCGTGCAGAGCTTCCCAAAAGAGATTCGCTAAGTTATTGCGATCGTTGAACGCGAGCGTGGCGAAACTGGTAGACGCAAGGGACTTAAAATCCCTCGGCCTTAGGCTATACGGGTTCGATCCCCGTCGCTCGCACCATCAGGCAGCGCTGCAGCCACGTCAGACGGTCATCGGCACTTGCCCTTTATCATCGCTTGCGAATGTGCTTGTATGCGCGCGCCAGAAGGTCCGCGGTTGGGGCTGCGCATAGTTGTAAGCTGTCTTGTGGGAGTAAGGCGATGGTTTACGATTGGGATGGCACGAGAACGCGACGTCTCAAATTGTTCAGGGCGGGAACAGCATTCATGATCGCAATTGCGGTTCTCGGAATACCGCTTCTTTTCTACGCAGTGAAGCTGCACGACCTCTACGGCTGACGCAGTCGGCAACTTTTCTGCGGAGTATGAGCGGGCGCGACCCCGATGGCCGCGCCTGCCGGCAATGGAGCCGATTAGCCCAGCTTTGCGGCAATCTTGGCGACGTGAGCGCCCTGATACTTTGCCGCTTCCAGCTCGATCGCCGAAGGCTGACGGGATCCGTCACCATCCGTGATGGTGGATGCGCCGTAGGGCGAGCCGCCCTTGATTTCATCAACGCCCATCTGGCCTTGGAAAGCGTAGGGAAGTCCCGCGACGATCATGCCCTGATGCAGGAAGGTGGGGATAAAGCCGAGGATGGTGGACTCCTGACCACCGTGTTGCGTTGCCGAGGACGTGAAAACCGAACCGACCTTGCCGACCAGCTTGCCGGCAAACCAGTGGCCGCCCGTTTGATCCCAGAAATTGCGCATCTGCGACGCAACCGTTCCGAAGCGCGTGCCGGCACCAACGATGATGGCATCGTAATCAGCAAGTTCATCGACAGTTGCAATCGGCGCAGCCTGGTCCATTTTGTAGTAGGACGCCTTGGCAACCTCGTCTGGAACCAGTTCCGGAACGCGCTTGACAACAACGTCGGCGCCAGTCGACTTTGCGCCTTCGGCGACGGCATATGCCATGGTTTCGATGTGGCCGTAGGCCGAATAGTAGAGCACGAGTACCTTCGCCATTTACTTATCTCCATCAGGGAATTTGCGTTTGAATTCGTAAGCGGTGGAAACTTAGCAGCGCGCTGTAATCAACATAGCCCCATGCGGCAGAACGCACTGTTCAATGGCCATAGACGAAAAAATACTTGGAGCCAGTTGCGTGACCTAGCGGCGGTGGCACGATTTGCAAGACCGGCAAAGGGCGCTACCTATGTTGGGATCCAACCGTTCGGAAATTTCCAATGACCAATGAGACAATTGTCACCGCCGCCATGCTTGCCATTGGCGACGAACTCTTATCCGGCCGCACCAAAGACAAGAACATCGGCCACCTGGCCGATATGCTGACGCTTTGCGGCATCGATCTCAAGGAGGTCCGCATCGTCGGAGACGAGGAGGATGCGATCGTCGAGGCCCTGAATGCCCTGCGCGCAAAATACGCTTACATCTTCACGTCGGGAGGCATCGGGCCGACCCATGACGACATTACCGCCGATGCTGTGTCCGCAGCGTTTGGGCTGCCTTGCGAATACGATGCTGACGCAATGACCTTGCTCGGCGAGATGTATGCGCGCCGTGGGCTCGAATTTACCGATGCCAGAAAGAGAATGGCCCGCATGCCCAGAGGGGCGCGCCATATCGCTAACCCGGTCTCGACCGCACCTGGTTTCGTCCTCGGCAACGTTCATGTCATGGCCGGCGTCCCGCAGGTCTTCCAAGCCATGGTTGACGCGGTCATACCGACCTTGCGCACCGGCACGCGCGTGCTCTCGCTCGGGATCTCCTGCCCTTACGGCGAGGGCGACATCGGCACGCCGCTTGCCGCCATCCAGAAAGCCCACCCGGAGACGAGTATCGGCTCCTACCCCCGCTATGTCGGCCAGGCGTTCTCGACTGAAATCGTCGTCCGAAGCCGCTCGCAGGATGCGGTCGATGCCGCGGGAGTTGACGTGCGCGCCATGATCGAGACCATCCGTCAAGCAAAGGAGGTGGCTGAAAACCGCTCGGCAGAGGCGTAGAACAAAGGAGATCCGGCTCGCCGTTGATATGCATCAAGGCACCGGCGCCCTTGCCGGCGCATTCTCGTTGAAGATTAGCCGATTTCATCCGCGTAAGGAGAGAATTGTTTATGTCTTACAAAACGATACTTGCCATTCTCGACACCGTCGACAACACCACCGCCGTGGCCGATTTTGCTTTTGCCATTGCCGCACAGACCAATGCCCACGTTATCGGCCTTCATGCGGAAACCGTCGCGGTCGTGCCTCTCGTGGCGCCAATGGAGATACCCGACCCCGTCGCCGTGCAGGCTCTTCAGGACATGGCGCATGCGGAAACCGTCGAAGTAGAGCGCATCTTCCGCAGGAAAGCGCAGGCTGAAGGCGTCTCCTTTGAATGGCGTAGCTTCGCCTCATCCACCGGCTACGGCACGGCACCGTTGATCGAAAGCGCGCGAAGTGCTGACTTGCTGATCGCGTCACAGGCCAATCCGGCAAAACCGTCGGACAGTCACGTCGACATTGACAACTTTCTCTTCGAAAGCGGTCGCCCGGTCATGTTGATCCCCTTTGTGCTGCGCCAGCCGAAGCCGATCAAACGTGTTCTGATCGCCTGGAACGGCTCAAGGGAGGCAGCGCGCGCGGCGTTCGACGCCTTGCCAATCCTGAAAGCCGCCGACGAAGTCGAGATTTTCTCCGTCGATCCCGTCGACAATGCACTCCAGTCTGCGGCTGTCGCGGGCGCGGACATCGCAGCGGCTCTTTCCCGTCACGGCGTCAAGGTCACCTTGGCGACTGCTCAAAGCGCGGACAAATCCGCGTCGACTGTCATCGAAAACCGTCTCTCCGACAGCAGCATCGACCTGCTGGTTATGGGTGCCTACACCCATTCGCGACTCTGGCAGATGATTTTCGGCGGCACCACGAAAACGCTGCTGCAGTCAATGACTGCTTTGACGCTGCTGTCGCGATAAGAATCACGAGGGGCTTGCGTTTTGCCCCCGGAATCCGTTAATTGCGGCGACCGATGACGAGCTCCGGCTTCGGTCCTCCAATCGCGCAGTCTCGGCTGCGCGATTTGCGTTTGGCCGATCGCGGAATGCCTTGTCCGGCCGCCGGCAAACGGCGTGTCATCATTCATGCCGCGGAGCAAACCATGTCCCTTCCCGATAAAGCCTTTCCCGTCTCCTGGGATCAGTTCCACCGTGACGCGCGTGCGCTCGCCTGGCGCCTTGCTGGTTTGAAGCGCGATTTCAAGGCAATCGTCTGCATCACGCGTGGCGGCCTCGTGCCAGCGGCGATCATCTCGCGCGAACTCAACATCCGGCTGATCGAAACGGTCTGTGTTGCCTCCTACCACGACTATGTGAACCAGGGCGAAATGATGCTCCTGAAGGGCATCGCGCCGGAACTGACCGCTGACGAAGGTGAAGCTGTGCTCGTCATCGACGACCTGACCGATACCGGCAAGACGGCCTCGGAAGTTCGCTCGATCCTGCCCAAGGCACACTTTGCCTGCGTCTACGCGAAGCCTCAGGGTGTTCCGACGATCGATACGTTCGTCACGGAAGTCAGCCAGGACACCTGGATCTATTTCCCTTGGGATATGGGGTTCACCTATCAGGAACCGATCTCCAAGACCGGCCGCGGCTGAGCGCGACTCGCGGCAACCTGACAGACCGGTGACAATTTCAAATTGTACCAATCTTTGTTTAACTAACTCATCGGATTCCGCTATCGCGCCGCCCCCTCAGACCTTATCCTTCAAAGCAACCGTCCCGCGCGGCAACGGCGTCGCGCTGCGGACTGGGTTAGAAGGTTAGTCGCGGGGCGCGACGTTGGAACGAATATGATGCGTTGGGGCTACGTCGGGACGGTTGCGGCTTTCGGGCTGGGCCTCTGTCTCTCGCCTTTGGCCGCTTCGGCGGAACCGGCCTATGTGTCCGTCGTACGGGAATACGTCGAGACAGTCGTTAAGCCGATGGTGAATACGCCAATCGTCCGGAAGGCGATCGAGGACCAGAACGCCAAGTTCGGCAATATCAGTGACGCGAACATCCAGCTGCTGGACAATACCTACCGCTCCGAGGTCCAGAGTGGCGGGTGGCAGATGGTCAGGCGCCTGCTCAACAAGCCGGTGTCACGATACCTGAAATCCAAGCAGGATGATTCGCAGGGCACCATCATCGAATTTTTTGTAACCGATCGTCATGGACTCAATGTCGGCCAGGGCACGATGACCACCGACTATTGGCAAGGCGATGAAGACAAGTTCCTGAAAACATTCGCGGGACATTCCGACGAGATATTTATCGACCGGGCTGAGCGCGATGAGCAGACACAATTGCTGGAAACGCAGGCAAGCTTTGTCATCAAGGATGAAAACGGACAGCCTATAGGTATTGCGACGGTGACAATTGCGATTGACGCATTATGACCGAAATTGGCCTCAAACGAATCGGTTGCCGCGTTTGGCCGGCAAAAGCTGCAACCAAATCAACACGGTCGCAACTTTTCTTAGATTTTTTAGGCTCTGGGCCGACTAAAGCTCGCAACCCATTGAATTTCTTGCACGACTTTGTTTTCCCCATTCTCCACAGCCCGATCCACAATATGTTGTGGTGAACGGTTCGTTAAAAACAACCCCTTGACGGAATCGCCAGTTTCCAACTTAATGGGTTCCGATGTTGCTGCGGCAGTTGGACCGGAATTAACGAGGCCGGTTCTCTTCAAAAATCGAGCGTAGAATCAGGGTGTTGCGTCCATGAAGGATGACCGCCATGAGGGGTTTCGTGCGCGATTTTTATCTTACAAAAAGTGACATCGGGGGCTGGCGATAATAAGCTGTTAATACTATATTTAGTGTTTGCAGCCACCATCACCACAAGATACAGGAAAGACATCTCCGATGACACTCCTGTGACGATACGGAAACGAGAACTGGCTGCGCTCCTCACGGCGCCGCCGGAGGTGGAAACTTGCGCCTTGATCAAACGGGGACGGGGCGCGCAAGCTAGAGGTTAGGCAAATGCGCATAGAACGCCGTTTCACGAAGGCAGGACAGAGCGCTTACGCGGATATCGAATTCCGCAAGGCGACGAGCGAGATCAAGAACCCGGACGGTTCGATCGTTTTCCGCCTCGAGAATATCGATGTTCCGGCGCAGTTCTCCCAGGTCGCTGCCGACATCCTGGCGCAGAAGTATTTCCGCAAGGCCGGCGTTCCAGCCAAGCTCAAGAAGGTCGAGGAAAACGACGTTCCTTCCTTCCTGTGGCGTTCGGTTGCCGATGAAGCGGCACTGAAGGATGCTCCCAAGGACCAACAGTATGGTTCCGAAACCGACGGCCGCCAGGTCTTTGACCGTCTTGCCGGCACCTGGACCTACTGGGGCTGGAAGGGCGGCTACTTCTCGTCCGAAGAAGACGCCCTCGCCTTCAAAGACGAACTTGCATACATGCTTGCTACCCAGCGTGTTGCCCCGAATTCCCCGCAATGGTTCAACACCGGCATGCATTGGGCCTATGGCATCGACGGCCCCGGCCAGGGCCACTTCTATGTAGACCCTTTCACCGGCAAGCTGACAAAGTCGAAGTCGGCCTACGAACATCCTCAGCCGCACGCCTGCTTCATCCAGTCTGTTGAAGACGACCTCGTCAACGAAGGCGGCATCATGGACCTGTGGGTTCGCGAAGCCCGTCTCTTCAAGTACGGCTCCGGCACCGGCTCCAACTTCTCCTATCTCCGCGGCGAAGGCGAAAAGCTTTCCGGCGGTGGCCGTTCCTCCGGCCTGATGAGCTTCCTGAAGATCGGCGACCGTGCAGCTGGCGCCATCAAGTCGGGCGGCACAACGCGCCGTGCGGCCAAGATGGTCGTGGTCGACATCGACCACCCGGATATCGAGGAATATATCAACTGGAAGGTGAAGGAAGAACAGAAGGTCGCTGCCCTCGTCACCGGTTCCAAGGTCGTCGCCAAGCACCTGAAGGCGATCATGAAGGCCTGCGTCAACTGCGAGGCTGGCTCTGAAGCTACTCGGGGCGATTGCTTCGACCCGAACAAGAACCCTGCCCTGAAGCGCGAAATCCGCGCTGCCAAGAAGGATCAGGTTCCTGAGAATTATATCGGCCGCGTCATCCAGTTCGCCCGCCAGGGCTACAAAGACCTCGAGTTCAAGACCTACGACACCGACTGGGATTCGGAAGCCTACCTCACCGTATCCGGTCAGAACTCGAACAACTCGGTCTCGATCAAGGACGACTTCCTGCGCGCCGTCGAAAACGACGGCGACTGGAACCTGACCGCCCGCAAGGACGGCAAGGTCATGAAGACGCTGAAGGCCCGCGATCTCTGGGAGTCGATCTCCTATGCCGCCTGGGCATCGGCCGACCCGGGCCTGCACTTCAACACGACGATGAACGACTGGCACACCAGCCCCGCTGCCGGCCCGATCCGCGCATCCAACCCGTGCTCGGAATACATGTTCCTCGACGACACAGCCTGCAACCTGGCCTCGCTGAACCTCATGCAGTTCAAGGATGCCGCCACCAAACGCATCAACATTGCCGACTACGAGCACGCCGTCCGCCTGTGGAGCGTTGTTCTCGAAATCTCCGTGATGATGGCACAGTTCCCGTCGAAGCGGATTGCCGAACTCTCCTACGAATACCGTACGATCGGTCTCGGCTATGCCAACATCGGCGGCCTGCTGATGTCCTCGGGCATTCCGTATGACAGCGACGAAGCCCGCGCCATCGCAGGCTCGCTAACGGCGATCATGACCGGTATTTCCTATGCCACCTCGGCGGAAATCGCTTCCGAGCTCGGCCCGTTCCCGATGTTCAAGCCGAACCGCGAAAACATGCTGCGCGTCATCCGCAACCATCGCCGTGCCGCTTACGGCGAAACCGCAGGCTACGAAGGTCTGTCGATCAACCCGGTCGCGCTGATCCACTCCGAAAACCCGCACCAGGATCTCGTAGCCCATGCCAAGAGCGCCTGGGATAAGGCTCTCGAGCTCGGTGAAAAGCACGGCTACCGCAATGCCCAGGCAACCGTGATCGCGCCGACCGGCACCATCGGCCTCGTCATGGATTGCGACACAACAGGCATCGAGCCCGACTTCGCACTGGTGAAGTTCAAGAAGCTCGCCGGCGGCGGCTACTTCAAGATCATCAACCGTGCGGTTCCAGAAGCGCTGCGCACCCTCGGTTATTCCGAAAGCCAGATCGCCGAGATCGAAGCTTACGCAGTCGGTCACGGCAACCTGAACCAGGCGCCTGCGATCAACCCCTCGACGCTGAGGGCCAAGGGCTTCACCGACGAGAAGGTCGAGGCGATCAACGCCGCGCTGAAGTCGGCGTTCGACATCAAGTTCGTCTTCAACCAGTGGACGCTCGGTACCGACTTCCTGAAGGGTACGCTGAAGGTTTCCGACGAGCAGCTCGCCGACATGAGCTTCAACCTGCTCGACCATCTCGGCTTCTCGAAGAAGGACATCGAGGCTGCGAACATCCATGTTTGCGGTGCGATGACGCTGGAAGGCGCACCGTTCCTGAAAAACGAACACCTCGCCGTCTTCGATTGCGCCAACCCGTGCGGCAAGATCGGCAAGCGTTATCTCTCGGTCGAGAGCCACATCCGCATGATGGCAGCTGCCCAGCCCTTCATCTCGGGTGCGATCTCCAAGACGATCAACATGCCGAATGAAGCCACCGTCGAGGATTGCAAGAGCGCCTACATGCTCTCCTGGAAGCTCGGCCTGAAGGCGAACGCCCTCTATCGCGACGGCTCCAAGCTGTCGCAGCCGCTGAACGCCTCGCTGATCGAGGACGAAAGCGACGAGGATGCGGTTGAGGAACTGCTGCAGCAGCCGCTCGCGGCCCAGGCCGTCACCATCACCGAGAAGATCATCGAGCGTGTGGTCGAACGCGTCACCCGCGAGCGTGAGAAGCTGCCGAACCGCCGTCAGGGCTACACCCAGAAGGCCGCCGTCGGTGGACATAAGGTCTATCTGCGCACCGGCGAATTCGGCGACGGCCGCCTCGGCGAAATCTTCATCGACATGCACAAGGAAGGGGCCGCCTTCCGTGCGATGATGAACAACTTCGCGATCGCCATCTCGCTTGGCCTGCAGTACGGCGTGCCGCTCGAAGAATATGTGGAGGCCTTCACCTTCACCAAGTTCGAGCCGGCCGGCATGGTCATCGGCAATGACGCGATCAAGAACGCCACGTCGATCCTCGACTACGTGTTCCGCGAACTCGCCGTGTCCTATCTCGGCCGCCACGATCTGGCGCATGTCGACACGTCGGACTTCTCGAACACGGCGCTCGGCAAGGGCATCCAGGAAGGCAAGACGAACCTCGTCTCGACTGGCTGGACGCGCGGCTACAAGCCGACGCTGGTAACGGGCAACGAGCGTCAGGCCGGCGGCGAGCCGAAGGGTGCCGCCACCACAGCCCCGGCGCGTGCCTCCTCTGGCGCCACGGTGACGTCCTTTGCCGGTGCTGCCGCCCGCAAGATCGAACCGACCGTTGCCATTTCCAGCTCCGAAATCGTCGCTTTCAAGCGCGACTATGAGGAGCGGGCGAAGGAACTAGCCGAAGAGATCGCCGAGGAAGTGATTGAAGAAGTCACGACTGAGGCCCAGCAGCAGGCAACCGCCCTCTTCTCCGACAAGGCAGCCGCCGACGCGGCATCGGCCAAGACGGAAGCCAAGAAGGTCGAAGCCGAACGCCGCGCCCGCTCCATCATGCAGGGTTACACCGGCAACATGTGCTCCGAGTGCCAGAACTTTACGATGGTGCGCAACGGCACTTGCGAGAAGTGCGACACATGCGGCGCAACGAGCGGCTGCAGCTGATAGCCGGCATTCGGCGGACGAACGACTGTAAATCCAGCGGCAGTTTTGCAAAAAGCTGTCCGATTACGGGAAAAACCCGGGGCATATCCTAAGAAGCTGGGCGGTCTTCCGCCCAGCAAGAGACCAAAAAGATTACGCAGTGAAGTGGCGGATCGAGTTCACGAGCATTGCGAAAAGTCATCAATGATCAGTGCTCCGGGCAGTTTCTGCCCGGAAACTGAACTGGGGAACGAATCGGAAACCCCAACACTGACTAGTTAGAAGGGGAATTGGCGCAGGTGGCGCTAGACGGAATACAAAAGCCGAACCCTCTCGGATCCGGCTTTTGCAATCACGAATAAGCTGAAGCCATTCGTGAGGCGAAGTAACGTTCTCCACCCTGTAGCAAGGTCATTATATGGAGAGTCGCGTACAAGAGTCGAGTTGGGTTTCGGCAGTTATCAACGAAAAGGATGGGCGATGGCTCAAGTTCCTAAGTTCGGTTTCTCTGCCTTTTTGAAACTCCTCAACACGAACCCGAAACCCCAGAAACGCCTTGTGCGCGAACGGTGCAGTCCTAGCGGCGGCGGTTACGACTATCACAAGAGCTTGAAGACCCGGGTTCAGCAGGTTGCGTTCGGGGAACTTTCGCCTCAGCAAGCATTGGATTCGACGGCACTCATTACAAAGCATTCAGAACGCGAGTCTGCCCGGCGCGGTCTCAAGCGCTTTTTTGAATGGAAGCAGAAAAATCCTGGTGTGCTTGAAACGACTGAGGGTCTTCTCTTCCCCAGCCCGAACGGCTTCTACAAGGTCGAGTTTACCGCCAACTTTCTTATTGAACTGGATGGTCGGCGCACAGCAGTTCATTTGTGGAACACGCAGCATAGGTTGAGTGGCCAGTTAGTTAGAGCAGCACTTTCTACGGTCGCGACGCGTTACCCAGAGCACGGGAGGCCCGACGACATTGCTGTTCTCTCGCTACAGGATGGTTCCTTGTACAGATGGTCAGAAGCCGATCGGGAGATTGCGCTCCTAGGTGAACGGCTTCTTGAATACCTCGACAAGCAGTTTGAGGTTGCACGAAGCGAGCTTGGCCGACCGGCAAGTCCGGAAGGACCTTCGCCTCAACCGTGAAACGCGGAGCCCCGTCGTTTAACCGGCGGGGCTCCAGCGTCGGCGTGGCGTGGCGTGTAGCAAGCATTCTTGGATTGTGATGGCGGCTGCCGCGACAACCGCGACTACGCAAATCCTTAGCTCCTTCTGGTGGCTTTCGGAAAGCCTCCTCGGCCGTGATCAGCGGGCTCAACGATTAATTGAAGCTCCTTGATGGCATCTTCAACGAAACCCTGCTGCAAGCCAATATACGCTAGACGCCCTTTGGGGGTTAGTTCGACTTCCGGCGCGACGGTTCGGATCAGATTACGAATTGAGATCCTGAGCTGTTGCGTTCTCCGGGCGCGGCCTGTCGATCTGCGCATCGACCGCGATTCGCTAAACAAGTATGCAACAATATAGGGTGCATTAGGCTCCTCATTTCGAAGCCAAAGCGTGAGGTCCAAACCTCGCTCTCCCAGAGGTGGAAAACTCAGGAAAATTCTGTCTTCAGTCTCATACCCTGGCGGCAACTGCATTTTTAGTACTCTCTCGTTTCACGAGAGTGTTCTTTTAACGAATGAAAGAAGCAAACGTCTTGAATGTTGTTTAACAGTGGCCAACCCTGTCGCCAGCGAGAATTGAGATCCTACTCGTAGCATCGCTTAACTTGTGGTCCCGAAAGCGAGGGTTGTAGTAGTACAGAAATGGTGTAATCTCATTTTACTCTTGGAAGTTGCTTGCGGGGGCTCCCATGCACATCTCCGTGTCGAAGTTTATGCTCGTTTTGCTACTGTTCTTGCTTGGCAATTTCAGTTTAATCGACGCATCTGCTGCCGAGGGTGAGCAATCAATGGCTAGGCAGTGCGCTCGATCGGCCGGTACAGATATGAACCACTTTGTGGGTTGTATGGGCGGGGCACTTGTTTTGCCTCAAGACCAACTTGATATCCTCAACTGCACAGGTGGGTTGGAACTGGGTTGGGACAATGAGACACAGGTAGCGAATTGTCTTGGCGCCAAATTCATTGGTGACAAGCTTTCCATTGAACAACGAGCCACCATGGAGTGTGCCCAAAAGTCTGAGGGCGACGAAGATTCATTCACACAATGCGTTGGAGACTGGTTCAAGAAATCCAAACTGAGCAGATCAGACCGTCGTATCGTAAACTGTGCGGACAAGGAAGGTACGGATAACCTCGAATTTGCTGCGTGCGCTGCCGAAGCACTTGTCGAGGGCAAGCTCGATTTTGCTGAGGAGAGTAATCTCGAATGTGCCGTTTCCTCTGGTGGATCCCTGACCGAGTTTTCGCTTTGCTCTGCACAGTACCAGCTTGCTCCCGAGCACAGAGAAATGGTGGCGTGTGCCTCGAACTACGACGACGCGTACGAGGTTACCGAATGCGCTGTCAGCGCCCTTTTGGGTGACCTCCCCAAGGAGCAGAAAGTTGCTTTGGAGTGCGCCTCCCAGTCGGGCGGCAATTTCAAAGACTTTGGCACCTGCATGGCGTCCGAATTTCTGCCGGACGCCATCACACCCGAAGCACAGGAAGTCCTGAGTTGTGCGAAGGATGGCGGAAGCACAGCGTCTTTTGCTGCTTGCGCAGGTGAAGCGCTGCTCGGCGATGACATGTCGAGGGAACAAAGGGCGGCTGTGCAATGCGCCGCACGGTCGGATGGTAGCGCGACCGGGTACGCTACCTGTGTGGGTACAAAGCTTTTGTCCCTAGATCTAAATCCGGAGCAACAGATCGCCCTTGAGTGCGTCGCAGAGACAGGAGCCCAGCCGTATGCAGCCGCAGCGTGCACAGGTGGTCGGTTACTTCAACGCGAACTTCAAAAATGTGTCACTGATGGATGGGGAGGTGACGGGTGCTTTGGCGACAGCAACGACTTGGTCGGCAAGAATGGATTTGTGGTCACGCGCCTACGACAGCTTTCCGGCGGCCCAAATTCCGTAATAAACAACCCTGGTCAAATTTTTGGCGGCCCGAACTCCGTTTTTAACAATCCAGGACAGATTTTTGGAGGACCAAATTCCGTTTTCAATGACCCCGGTCAAATATTCGGAGGGCCGAACTCGGTATTCAACAATCCGGGACAACTTACCGGGGGCGATAACTCCGTCATCAATAATCCGGGGCAAATATTCGGAGGAAGCAATTCTTTTCTGAGAAAACCGGACCTCAATCCTTTTGATTAAAACCCATCAACGATCCATTGACCGCTTGATCGATGGTACGCGAGCAAATCGTAGGTTGTCCCAAGAAACTAGAGGCGACAGCTGCCTTAGCAGAAGCGATCAATTTTCGCCTTTGAGTTCGCCCGCTTCTTTGTAGGACCGCTAGATCCCGGACCAATCTCTCGACAAATGCCTGCAAGCGACCCTATTTCGACACCGAAAAATTGGACTTGATGAGTTGCTCTTTTTGGTCTCGCTTATAAGCGAAAGCGAGAGTGAATTTGCCCGGCTTGAGGGCCTTTTTCAACTTAACGGAGACCATCCCGCTCTCAGCTTGGCTGAATGGAAACCCGCATTGTTTACTGACAATCTCTTTCCACTCTTGAATGTCAGGTTCAGATTTGATGAAGATCTCATCGGGATGAATGCCATTGTTGAACGAGACCTTGGCTAGTTCGGAAATCGACGTTTCATCTTGATGCTTTTCATCAAGCAGGAATATTTTCGGCTCTTCCAGCGAACAATCTATGAAATTGCCGCCGTCTTTGCATTTCTTAATTAAGTAATTTACGACGAAAAAATTACCGAAAAGAACGTCAGATAGGGCCATATTGTTCGTAAGAAGCTGGTGTTCATTGATGGAGGGCCGATAAGTTCCCATAACCGTGCAGACGGGGTTCTCCTCCTCCTTTTGTGGGCTGTCCGCTTGAACTAATTTTGGCTGGGTTTGCTTCGACAATTCGTCGGACAGGGACCGCAGTAGATCAACAGCGCGTGGTTTTGGGCCTAGCATACTGGCTGTAGAGAGCGGACGGATTTTTGGGGCCCCTTCCCCGCTGAAAGCCCCGCTGTGAGCGGGTTCGCTGTGGCCGAGCGCAAACGTCACGAATGCAAAAACAGCGACAAATCTGATAGGTACAGAATTCATCTGTTTAGCTCTCAGGAAAGGCAGTCCGCCCCATAGCTTTCTGCGTGTATAGTATTTGTCTCACAATCTAGATTACTTGTCGATATTTTGGTCAGCGTGGCCCTTACTCTCTTTGAAGGTCACGACTGAGCATAAGGCCCCAGGCGATTGCAATCGCCCACAATCAGTGGGAGCCCTGATGCTTCAGGGACGCTCCGACAAGTGGCCAAACCTATTCATCGCCGCCAAGTGGTCGGCGGCGATGTGCCCCGAGGACTTAGAGGTGTCGGCGGCAACCAGGACCGGTAGAGTGTTCGCCACAAGCGGTCCGCTCCCGGCCAGGCATATTGCTTCGATGAATCAATGATCATCCCGGACGTCCTCCTGTGCTGTTCCGTTGGTTGATGACAAAGGAGGTCGCGAATCCGCCGATTCCGCCTCGTTCAAGAAGTTCTTGGCGTACTTTTCCATCCATTCTTTCACACCGATTTCAGGCTTTTCGGCCAGTTTCTCGATGATCGCTTCCATGAAGAGCTTTTCGCCGACGTGCTCTCCGAGCGATCGATAGGCCTCGAACTGCGTTTCCGAAAAGAATTGATCGGCCGTCGAATGATGTGGAAACATGGGCTCATCCAGGCGGTACCGTCTTAGAAACTCGCCTTCATTTCCCGTCAAGGAGAGCTTGACGTAGAGAAGGTATCCAATCTCCCATGGGTCCTTGTTATCACCGGTGGGGTACCGAACTCGGCAGAACCTGAAGTGCGAGCGGCTGAAACCAGACTCCTGTAGCCGCAGCTCGTCCAGTTCGGCATCGATTAAGATACCCATGTCGATATAGGCCAGCCGCTGAAGATTAGTGAGCGCGTGAAAGGTCATCCTCGGGTCGGATTCACCGTCGATTGCGACGATATATCGGCAGCGGCGCCTCAGAAGTTCGTAAACTCCAAGGTTCTCAATATGACCACCGTCCGAGATATTCGCATAAGGCAGATCTTCGTTGGCATTCGCCATGAATTCATGAACCAGGTACCTAAGGCTTGGCCCCTGGCGACTCCAAGTGAAGCCGGACGGTGGTTTCTCGCCTTCAGCTGCTTTTAGTGGATTCTTCAGCCAGGCATTCAAACGCGCATTGAACAGCGTCAGCCAGAAACTACCGCGCCGTGTCGTACGCAAGCCCATTTGAGGGGAAACAGCCGCTCCTGACAGTGCCATTGCTGACGCCAGATCAAGCTTCGGATTCCATGTCTCCCATCGACCGGTATTGCTGTATTCCAGCAGATTGCTGCCGGTCATGTGTGGTGTGAACGAAAAGACGTCCGCGAGACGCCCGCGCATTTTCGGGTCTTGCGATCCCGGAGCGTTCAACGCGCAGTTTATGATCGGATAGAATGTGGCGCCGCACGCAAGCTCGCTTATCTTAGGGGGCGGGTTGTCTCCCTCGGTGTGGATGAACGCTGTAGCTAGCTTAGATCGGTAATATCTGTAGAGCGATGTCTCATTAACGTCGACCCACAACCAAAGTAGTCCGCCGAACACCGCGATGGCGGCCAGCAAAACCATCGTTTGGTAAAGGGGCACCACCCGGAACACCGCGAAAAACGAGTGTTCGACGAAAAGTAGGAAAATTGGCGTTATGGCGATGGCGGCAGCGGGTCGAGCTTTGGCGTACACGGCGAAGACTGCCCCCAGGATCGCCATCAGCGTTGCGCCAACCAATAGGGTCGCGGAAAGTCCGCTCAATCCGGGGACAATGGAGGCACTAGTGAGTTCATCGATCGCGGTATGAAATAGTTGGAATGCCATCCCAGCCAGTGGGAAGCAAAATAGCGCTCCCAGGGCCAAATGAACGCGATTTAGCTCTTTGAGCTGCAGCTTTTCCTTCCGCGCGACAAAGGCAAGCAGGAACAACGCAACAAGTGGGAATAACCAAGCAAGCCAGGATGGGATATCCCAACGAGCCACGCCACAACGTATGCTGAGTTCGATCGCAGCAAAAAACGCTATTGCGCCGAACAGCACCAACACATTCACGAACACCCCGTAGGTTGATCGCATAACCAAGAGCAAACGTTCAAGAAAGCCAGCCGAGAGGAAGCTGGCACGCTGCCGGACCCCCATCAGAATGGTGGATTCTTTTTCGGTTCGCTTGAACGGTTCCTGATTGCTGGCAAGCCCCATACCTTCAGGAAGGTCCTTTTGCCCAAGCAAGGAAGTCAGGAAGCATCCCGTGTATCCGCCGCCTGAGACGGTCGAAAGATAGTCGAACGCGGGCAGCAAATTTCGCCGAGCGAGCGCCGCAAGGACACCGAGAGAAAAGGTTGCGCTTCTGATCCCACCCCCAGAGAGAGCGAGCCCAGCTGCCCAGTCATCCTCGTTCGCGACCTTGTAGTTAGTGTTAGATCGGCGGCTGATGACCGCGGCCCGCTCAATATCGCTGAATGAAGGTATATTACCGGCTGGTCGCCAAACGGCCTTGGAAGGGGGTTTTTCGCTCGTGCTAGAGGAAATTGGCGTCGAGGGATCATAGGACGCCATTCCGCCTTCAAGAAGGGCAAGCGCACGCTCCAATTGCCGGAGTTCCCCTTGCACCCGATAAAGTTCCGCCCTGAACTCATCACTGGAGTCTAGCGCTTCAAGGGCTCCGGCCTCGCTAAGAGGATGCCATTTTGCGGTGAACGGTCTTACGACCGCGTTGAGGGTGTGCCAAACGAGGATCTCGAACGTACCGCAGCCCACATTTTCAGCCGTGACTTCCCGGGCATTCGCAAAGAGTTCGACTATGCTCTTGAGGGCACGTTTCTCGGTACCGCTCCCATAGGGAAGACGGGCCGTTGCGATCCGAGATATCAGCGTTGTACGAAAACGGTGCGCGGCGGCAATGTTCGGACCGTCTTCCGTCCAGTCCATGCTGCCGTATACATTCATGAACTCCGTGCCGAAAATCGATCGCTCTCGGAGTTTCAAAAGTTCCAACTGAAAAGTGCTTTTCTTTACGACAGGCTGCGGATCGCCTCTTGCCATAGCAACAATCCTTCGAATCTGCCCTGGTGGGCTCTGCATTGGTACAAACTGAGGACGCTCAGTCCAAGATCTTGTCTTCGCTCACCGAATATCGGGCGGCGCTTTGGTGAAACTGAAAAGGATCGTCGACGACGCGATTGAGGTTGGATGACTGGGTTATCATCAGCCAATCAAGCAACCCTTGGCACTCATCGTTCATGTAGACGCGGTGTCCGCGGATATTTCTGTACCCGATTTCGGCGAGAATGGTACTGGGGACCTCGGGCGCGTCCTTGCCGAAATAATAGAAGTGCTCTGATATCAAGACCCGGTCCGTTCCCGTGTCTGTTTTAACGTTATGGGTATCGGGGGATCCGTCTGGACGACTGTGGTGGGAATCTAGCTGGTGCCAGCCTCCGCTGTTCTGATGATAAATGTTGTCACCGAGCATCATCGTTCGGCTTCCATTGCGGACCGGCTTCTTGTCTTTAAATCGTCGGTCAGCCCAATACTCGTCGAAGGAAAGAGCCTCCGTCACTTGCATCGCAAATATGCACCGCCCTACCGCGCCGAGCTTCGTACCGCCCATTCCAAAAACCCAGTCGTCAACCTTGGCCATTCGTCGAACGACGGGTTTGCAGGTTGCGAGGGTGCAAACTCCATGAAACGGGTTGGGCGCAAAGCCAAAGTCTCGCGCTACAACGTAGATATAGACAGCCATGGATCAGCAGCGCGACGTGGATGGAATGTGAACAGGAGCGCGTGAGGACCCGTCAGGCTCACGGAAATCATTATCCCTGCCTTCGACGGCATCAATAACTTTGTCCGGATTCCAGTTCACCAAAGCACTACCATAATCCTCGAAGGCAGGCGGAATATCAGCTTCGGTACCACCCCTGGTGAAAACGCCGACTATGCGCTTGCCAAGCTCGTGAGCCTTCTTGATCTCCCAGTTGACCCAGGGTCGAGCGTGGGTCTCTTTTCCTATGAGAACGATAACCGTCGACGCCCAGGACATTTTTATCCTCAAAAGGCGCTTGATTGCGTTGTCGCTGACCAGCCCCTTGGCAAGGCGCTCCTGGTTCGCGGGCTTCGCCCTGATCGAACTGTTTCGAATTTCGCATCCCTTGCGAGCGAGGGAGTCCGTCAATTTCGTGACGTGCTCATCATCGGCGTGATGATGACTAATAAAAACATGTCGCCTACCAGCCATTTCTATTCTCCATCTTCTTGACGACTCACGTACCATAGGTTGAATTTGTTTTCGATAGTCGCGGGAGGGCGCATGGCCGGAAAACTGTTGATATTTGAAGGGCCTGACGGAGTCGGCAAGACTACGATCGTACAGGAACTGAAGGCCAAATTATCAAGCGAAACGTTCAAGTTTTTGAGCTTCCCCGGCCGCGACGAAGGCACACTTGGTAAAGCCATCTATCGGATACATCACTCGCCACAGGAGTTCGGCATCAAGGTGATGTCGGAACTGGCTCGTCAAACGCTTCATATTGCAGCCCATATCGACGTCATCGAGACACGGATTAAGCCATGGATCGCGGAGGGAAGGAATGTGGTCCTTGATCGATTTTGGTGGTCGACCCTCGTCTACGGAAGCGTTGGTGGTGGGGAACAGAAGGCGCTGAAGGAACTCGTCGCGGCCGAAGTGACTGTCTGGGGCGAAATCAAGCCAGCGGTCGCTTTTCTGATCGATCGAGATCGCCCAATCGACCGAACCGAAGAGCTTGTCTACTGGCAAGCCCTGCGCGATGGCTACGCACGCCTCTCCGCGCAAGAGGCCAATAACCATCAGGTTCGCATCATAAGAAACATCGGGACCATCGCTGACGCGGTCGACTCCGTCGAGGCCTCTATTGCGGAAGCCCTTAGAGCGTAAAATGCCAACCGAATGTCGCGGCAGACAATTTGAGATACCGAAAGCTTAGGCCAAACAGTGTGAGAAATGACAGGCTTCTTAAAGAACGTTTTTATCAGCCACATTCATGAAGACGACGAGGGTCTGCCGAAGCTGAAGAAGATCCTCAGCGACCACAACCTCGATATTCGTGATTCCTCGATCAATTCGAACAATCCAAACAACGCATCCAGCGAGGAGTACATCAAGAACTCCATTCTTGCCCCTCAAATTCAATGGGCCGGGACCTTGATTGTCTACGTGACAGCCGAGACACGCCAAAGCACTTGGGTGAACTGGGAAATCGAATATGCCGCGAAGCTGGGCAAGAGGATTGTTGGCGTGTGGGCCGAGGGAGAGCACGGATGCGAACTACCTGACGCTTTGAAGGAGTACCACGACGCGATGGTGGGATGGCATGGCAACTCCATCGTCGAAGCCATCGTGGAAGACCAGGATAAGTCGGAATTGCCAGACGGCACGGCCGCGCCAATCCTACCGATTAAGCGCCATCCTTGTGGAGCTAAGTGATGAGCATTTATTCCTATGTCGTTAGGTATGACAGTGGGTTCGCGCCCAACCCTTTCTATGGGATCTGCTCCCTTGCGACATGCGTGCGGCTAATTCGAGAGCACGCGAACATCGGCGACTGGATTGTAGGTTGCGGCAGTGCTGAGCGCACCGTCAATCGCGGCGGTCATATCGTTTTCGCCATGAGGGTCACCGAAACACTGACCTTCGAGCAGTACAACGCCGACCCCCGTTTTGAGCGGAAGAAGCCCATTCGGAACGGCAGCCGTAAACAGAGCGCTGGCGATAACATATATTTTCCGGCGGCAGGTGGCTGGTCGCAGCGCGATTCTTTCCACAGCAAACCGGACGGCACTCCGAACCCGAAGCATGTGGCGAACGACACGAGTGTCGATCGCGTGCTTCTGAGCGACGACTACGTGTATTTCGGCGGGGAAGGCCCCGAGTTCCCTGCAAACCTCCACGACGATGGCGGCAGGCACATTTGCAAGGCTGGGATCGGTCGGTCGAAATTTGATGATGTAGCCATGGAGAACAAGCTGACTGGCTGGTTAGATTCTGTCTCACCGAGAGGGGTGCAGGGATCACCGCTTGAGTGGCTGAGCTTACGATAAGGAGAGTTTCGATGGCTGCTCCATCGCTTGGACTGAATGAGTATCAAAAGCTGGCATCGCGAAGCGACCGGACGCGTGACAAGGGAAATGGCTTTGACCTGCCTGTTCTTGGGTTGGTTGGGGAGGTTGGCAGTCTCCTGAGCGAAGTTAAGAAGCGGCAGCGCGACAAGGCCGCTATCATTGGCTACGAGCAAACCGTTCTAGAGGAGCTAGGGGATACTCTGTGGTACCTGGCCATCATTGCCGACCACGCCGAGATCAAACTCGCGGCTCTAGCGGGAGAGGAAACCGGTAGAGACCTGCCATTCAGCGCCCTTCAGCCGCAGCATGCCTTGCCTCTCAACACTCCAAGCGCACAGTTCGAGAAGACATTGCTGCGTCTGGCGGCAGCAACCGGGGAACTTGCCGCCGCTGTAGATGCCTCTCATGGCGACAAGATTCTACTGCGTACCCGTCTCGACAGCGTTCTGAATCACCTCGTCCAGGCGGCCAACGAAGCAGAAGTGCTTCTGGAAGATGCGGCACGCGCCAACCTCAGAAAGACCGAGGATCGATGGCCGCGGGAGCGGGTTTTTCCCGCTCTGTTCGACACCGACTTCCCTCCCGATGAACAGTTGCCGCGAAGCTTGGAAATCGACATTTACGAACGTGATGCCAGCAACGGCAAGCGATACGTGCTTCAGAGCTGCCGGGGCTTATTCATCGGAGATCGCCTTACCGACAACATCATGGAGCCGGACGACTACCGCTTTCACGATGTTTTCCACTATGCCTATGCTGCTGTCCTGGGCTGGTCACCCGTTACTCGTGCGCTCCTCAAGCGCAAGCGCAAAAGCAAGGCCAAAGTTGACGAAGGCGAAGACGGCGCCCGTGCCGTCCTCATCGAAGAGGGCGTCGCCACGTACGTCTTTGGTATTGCTAAGGATTTCGATTTCTTTGCAGATCAACGACCAGGTGACCTAAGTCTCACTCTTCTGAAGAACGTGCGGCAGTTCGTTCGTGGTTATGAGGTGTACGCCTCACCTCTATGGCTTTGGGAGGACGCGATCCTTCAGGGAAATCACGCCTTCCGGTTCCTCAGAGAAAAACGTCGCGGTAAGATCAAGCTTGATGTAGAGAAGCGGTCGCTGTCGATAGAGGACCTACAAGAATGAACACCGCTGAGTTCGTTGAAGCGCTGGCCGACCTTTCGTTCAAGGACGCTTTCAACCCATACTCGGACGCATGCGGGGACTTCGATCAGGATGACGCACCGGCTATACGGCGCACAAATCTGAAACTGGTGCTCGATGCCGCAATCGACCGAAAAGTCGACTCGATCTGGATCGCTCGTGACCTTGGGTACCGTGGTGGCCGCCGCACGGGTCTCGCACTCACGGACGAGGCTCATCTCAATGATCATTCGACTCTATATGGCGACCTACCCTTGGTTCGCGCAACCAAGGGCCCGGCGTTGGCCGAACGAACTGCGACGGTGATCTGGCAGACCTTAAACCGCATCCAACGCCCTGTTTTCCTTTGGAACGTGTTTCCGCTACACCCACACGAACCGGGTGATCCGCATTCCAATCGTTGCCATACGCGCGTCGAGCGGAATGCGTGCAGGCCCTTGCTCAGTTGGCTTCTCGAGGTCCTTAGCCCTCGAGTTGTTGTTGCTGTTGGGCGGGACTCGCAACTCGCGCTTGCTGACCTTGCAATTGATGCAACGCAGGTGCGTCACCCGAGCTACGGTGGACAATCCGATTTCATTTCCGGAATCCAAAGCCTGTACAAGTTACCGGCGGTCAACACCCCCTCCCCGCAATTGTCGATGTTTTGAACTGCGGGACGACGTGCCTCCAGCAACGCCATTTTGCGCATATCGATCAGGCAAGAGGACGAGCCCTTGACTACATTTACAGAGGCGGAAATCAAGGCACGGGCCCAAGCAATTGCCAGCAGTCGACACAAGGTTGCCAAAGCGATCTTGGAGGAAGCATCTGTCAATCCACTGGATGAGTACGATGTTTTCCTAAGTTACTCGTCTCAGGAGCCCCATGAGATCATTTTGGGCGTGCGAGAGGTTTTGATTGGCTACGGCCTGACCGTGTACGTCGACAAGTTTGTCGACCCAAGCCTGACCCCGGACAAGGTTACGAAGGACACGGCTGAAACGCTTAGGACGCGGTTGCGCCAATCGAAGTCCCTTCTCTATCTTCACAGTGACAACTCGCATATTTCAAAATGGATGCCGTGGGAGCTTGGATATGCGGACGGCCTACATGGCAAGGTAGGGGTATTCCCTGTAACGGAAAAGGCGAAATCGAATTACGTTGGCCAGGAGTATTTAGGGATTTATCCCTACGTTGAGCACGCTGAGGACTCAACGACGAAGCTCGATCGACTTTGGATTTCCGAGAGTGAAACGAAATACGCCGCCCACGACAAGTGGATTAAAGGCGACAGTGAGATAAAGGAACGCAAGCGAACGACGTGATTCTTAGTACCCAAATGCCAGCGGTAATCGCCTTCAATCCGCGGCGTCGGTCACATCTGTTGCATCGCCAGCCGATGGTGGAAAACGATAGTTGTCCGCGCCCCAATCTTTCACCTTCCGTTTCGCTAGCAGCGCCCAGTCTTTTCGGGGATAAAGCCGAAGCACGATGTGCAGCGAGGCGTTTGTAAAGCGGAAGCGAGCATCGTTGACCGGCCAACCGGGCTCATCGGGTATCGGGCTCTCCAATGAAGAACACAGGCCTCGCACCTTGCTCTGCGTGAAAGATATTCCGTGGCGGGCGTGGGCGAACTCGTTGCGGATCTTCCGCAGCAAATTTATCTCGGAGTACTCAAAATCATCAATCAGAGCCAAGGCGCGGCAAGCCTCCGCACGAGAGGAGAATGTCGCGAGTGCCGCGTTTCCGTTTGCGATTAACTTGGCGGAGGAGGAACATTCGCAAAGAAACGCCTGCAGCGTCTCTCTAAGAAGTTCGTCGATGAGTGCTGTCGCTACAAGCGGCACCCCCCTCTCGGTCTCACCTTTCAACTCCTCGGCCTACTTGGCCAGGTCTTCCGCCGTAGTCAGAAGCATAAAATCTCCTTGGAAGGGGTGTCCGCCTCCCTACTACCGATAGTCGCATCAATAATCTATGCTGAGGCCTTAGCTCAATCCCATTGCTCCACGCGAACCGCTAATTTTCTGGTCGAAACCATCCCAAGGGTTAGTCTATGTCCGAACTTGCCGATACAACGATACTGATAGCCGCGAGCTGGCCTCCGCAAGCGGAAGATAATAATTTCAAGGTGATGTTCGAGGAGGCAACCGTTTATCTTTGCACGTCTTTAGTGGAGATGGGCGCCCAGGTGGTCTACGGCGGAAATTTGGATTTGAACGGCCTGACAGAGCGTCTTTCCTCACCCTTTTCCAGCCAACGGGCAGATATGCCTGTTTTCGTGCACGTTTTGGATGAGCCAAGCCTCGTGCGTGCGGGCTTTGATCGTGTAAAGCAGGTACTCCAAAAACGAACCACAGGCGCCATAGCGACATGGGCGTGTGTGGAGGACACCTTCGGCTATCTGTCGATTGATGGAGGGCAGATATCCGTGGCGCCAGTCGATAGTCAGCCGATCCTATTCAGCCGCCGCACGTTCCCCTCGTCTGTGTCGAATGCTGACGACGCCGCTGCGTTATCGTTCGCTCGCTCCATCAAGGCTGAGAAAGTTGACGCATGTATAGCCATAGGGGGCAAGACCGGCCTTCTCAGCAACCCCCAGGATCATTACTTCGGATTTTTTCCAGGTGTAGCCGAGGAGCTGATCGGCGTACTCGAGGGTCGCAAGCCCATAGTCCCGCTTGCTGCGTACGGCGGTTGTGGACGCGCGATTGCGGAGGCGCTTGGCCTTGAGCAATCGACGTCGGACAATTCCCCCCGACAGCCGGGCTACCTTGAGGCCATGGACCGACTTGATAAGTTAAGCGACTACATCCCAGACAAAGTTCGTGACGATCTTGCCCAAGTGATTTCTGCACCGCTTGACAGCGAAATCATAGCCGCCATCGCATCGATCATCAAAAATTGGGGTGAACCGAAACCCGCTAATAGGTCAGGTTATCGTACTGCGTGACGGCTCATCGCCTCCATCCGGGCGAGTACGCCTGTGCCAGGTGTACTATTCTTGTGTTTCAAATATGCTCGCCCGAAAAGCTGAGCGAATTCGAGGAATTGCATGGTTGATACGGCTCGTCCGTTTATCGTCGTCTATATCGTCTGGCATCCCAAATTTGCGCTGGGACGTGACATCGCGAAGGCGTTATTCGATCACTTTCGTCGAGAGAGCTACGAGAAGATTACCGGCGGCACAGGCATGGGCGTGGTCTATCGCTATGCTGTCGCCGAAGACACCGCCAAGCCCCTGCCCATCGACTTTTCAGCCGCCGAAACCTCGGCGGTCATTACCCTTGTTGACAAGGAATATGTGAGTGACCCGGTGTGGTTGGAGTTTCTTCACACGCTCGCCAGTCAAACCGATGCAGGTGGGCTTAGCACGCGGCTTTTTCCGGTGGTCCTTGAACAGGGCGTGATTGGAGACCTTCAAGTCGGCGAGCAGGCCATACGTTGGTACGACTGGGAAGGTACTCTTCCCGACCTCATCGGCAAGTTGATCGGCCACTTGACCTTCCAATTCTGCCGAATGCTCCGACATTACCTCGCTTATCTGCAAAAGCCGGGTAAGAGCGAAAAAGCCTTGCTCCGCTATCTGAAGAAAGTGGACATATTTTTAAGTCATTCGAAGCACGACGGGAACAAGGCAGGTGAACGGGTTTCCGAAGCGATCCGCGCGAAATTAACTCGTAGCGACGGACTAGGGAGTTTCTTCGACGTTTACGACATACCGCCTGGCCTGCGGTTTCAAAATGTACTGCTCTCCCAAGTGAAGGTGAGCGCTGTCATCGCGGTCCACACTGATTCATTCTCGTCCCGAGAATGGTGTCGACGCGAGATAGTTGAGGCTAAACGCCACAATAGACCGCTTGTGATCGCGAACTGTCTTGCCGATAAGGACGAAAGAGGCTTTCCCTACCTCGGAAATGTACCAATTATTCGATTGGATGATGAGAATTCCGGACGGGTGGATATTGTCATACGCGCGTTATTGGACGAGATTCTAAGGGACTTTTTGTGGCAGTGCCGAGTTGAGCTAATGCGTCCTAAGAAAAAGAAGGCCCGCATCACTTTCTTGCCTAGACCGCCGGAACTGATTTCGCTCGCGACCCTTGTTCCCCAGGCAGGCGGTAAGAAGTGGGTTGTCGTCTACCCCGATCCTCCACTTGGCGCGGAGGAAGAGCGGCTGTTTCATAAGATTGCCCCAAAGATACAGCTACGCAGTGCCACCGAGTGGCTAGCAGGAGCAGTTAGATGACCTATCGCGACGTCCTAGATAACCGTTCAATCGCGGTGTCAACTTCCGAGAGCCCGGACATGCCCGCCTTGGGACTCCGTGATGAGCATCTCCGAGACGCGATGACCGAAATAGCGCGGCACACACTCGCACTTGGCGCGAAACTCGTCTATGGCGGCGACCTTCGCGGCGACGGTTTCAGCCGACTCCTTTTCGAACTGGCAGCGCGGTATCGGCGCGATACCAAGAGTCAAAACATGGTGGGGGTGACGAACTACCTCGCATGGCCGGTCCATATTAAACAAGAACTCAAGGACCTTGATGAAACCGCCGCGGACCTTGAGGGTACGGCGGAGCTTCGTCTATTGGACATCGACGGTAAAGAAATCGGTTTGGAAGAGCGCCATCAGTTGCCGAAGCAAATGCCAACAGAACCGGAATGGGCGAAAGGCCTGTCCGCGATGCGCCACACCATGCTGGCTGAAACCGACGCAAGGATCATTCTTGGGGGCCGGGTAGATAAGTTCATGGGTGACATGCCAGGAATTGCCGAGGAAGCGCTGTACTCCCTTCAGGACAAGCAGCCACTTTATATATTGGGAGGCTTCGGCGGCTGTGCTCGCGATGTCGCCGAGGCAATCGGACTATTGGAATCAAATAGTACCCGGGAGTGGCCGGGTCGTGAGAAATTCGGTCCATTCAAGGGGAAGGGCCTGAAGAACGGTTTGTCGATGGAGGAAAACAAGGTGCTCGCCAGCACTCCTCACATTGATCAAGCAATGGTGCTGGTCCTCCGGGGCCTTACGAAATCGAAGCTGGGCGCCCACAAAGGGACGAGTGCTAGGCATTGAGCCTACCCGTGGCCGTGGTCAAACGTGGGCGAACTGGCTCGTATTGCTTGTAGCACCCAGTCTCTGACCACTGCTTTCATGATTGGTGTCCGCCTACTTTGGAGGACACCAATCATTTATACGGGCATCGCGAGCAGAATGGTCGCCGGGGCACCGGACCGGTTGAATAGCGCCCGCGCTTCGCCAGGTGCTAGTCTGCAACTATCGAGCGGTCCCAACGCTACTGACTCGGTCGTTGTCTCAACCGTTACTTCGCCCGAAATCACCAAGTAGATTTTCTCAACGGCCGCATCCTTCAGGGAGGTCCGCGCACCAGGCAACAGGTGCGACAGGCCAATCCAGATGGTGTCGGTGTTCGTTGCTTCCTTCCCCTGAAGGCGCAGGCATTGCATGTCATAGTGCTCGGCCGCCTCGTAGGGCCGAGCTTCCTTGTATCGCGTTACTTGCATGTCGGCTGCCTCACGGCTTCAGCAATACGCGGTCCGACGTTCCGCGCAGGACGGATGCGTATGCCTTGGCCGCGTCACTGAGGCCGTAGCAGGTAGCGGGATTGATCGGGAAAGGCTTCAACAGACCTTCCTCGAATTTCCCCTTCAGCCGGTCGAAGATGCGGGCGCCGTCGACCGACGATAGGGCGAGCGTATCGATGCCGATATATTTGTGCCGACCACGGAAGAAGTTGAAGATATCAAACGGTACGGCGCGATCGAAAGTAGAGATGAAGATTTGCCGCGCCTGTTTAGCCATCGCCTTGTTGGCCAATTCGAAATACGGGCTGCCGACGGTATTGAAGACGATATCGGCACCATGGCCGTTGGTCCGCTCGCGAACTATCGCCGCCACGTCATCCTTGCTGCTATCCAGCATTTCGACGGGGCCATTCGTATGGCCCATCAGCGGTTGAGCGTTGTACTCGACCGCGAAGACCTTGGCGCCCGCTAGGGTCGCAAGCTGAATTGCCGCTTGGCCGACCTTGCCGTTGCCGCCGCAGACAAGGACGACATCGGTTGGCTGAACGCCACCTGCTTCACGTAGCCCCTCGTACGCCGTGATAAAGGGAACACCTATGGAGCCCGCCTCTTCCATGGTGAAATTGGCAGGTTTTTGCCGTACAGCCTTCTCATCCAGCACCATCCATTTGGCATGGCTGCCGTCTTGGCTGATGCCCAATTCGCCACCACCACCCCAGATCTCGATGCCGATCATGTGTTTTGGTCCCTCGCGCACGATGCCGCCAAAATCGCGCCCAGGCGTGCGTGGCCAGACTGCATGCGGCATATGCCCAAGCGACGCCTTCACGTCGCTCGGATTGACACCGGCTGCCATGATCTCGACCAGTACCTGCCCTGGACCAGGCTTAGGCACGCCAACGTCGGCGACCTCGATCTGAAGGTTGTCGAGATCGGGCGACGGGCCGCTAACCCGCAGCGCCTTGCCCAACTTCGCATCAATCTGAATGTTCATAGTATTGTCCTTTCTGAGAACAGCCATTGGGTTCAAGACTGCAGTTTGAGAATGTCGCGGGCTTGCGGTGGGCTTGCGATGGCGCCACCCATCTTTTCGATGATGTCGCGAGCCCGCTCGACAAGTTCGCCATTTCCTTTCGCAAGGACTCCTTTGGCGATGTATGAGTTGTCTTCGAGGCCGACGCGGACGTGTCCGCCGAGCAGATAGGCTTGTGCCGCCATTGGAAACGACATCCGCCCGACGCCGAAGCCAGTCCAGGCGGCATCGCGCGGTAACATACGAGCGGCGGTCGCCATCGCGTCCGTTGTCGACGGGAGGCCATACTTCACGCCGGTGACGATCGTGAACAGGGCGGGAGATTTCAGCACACCGGCCTTAAGGAGATCGTGCGCAAGCTGGATGTCGCCTGTGTCGAAAACCTCGAGTTCAGGCTTCGCACCGGTGCTCTCGATGATCTCCGCCATGATCTTCACGTTGCCGGGCGTATTGATCACCACCTCGGCTCCGAAAGTCATCGTGTTAAGGTCGAGCGTGGCGATGTCGGGCTTTAACGCTACTATATGTTCGACACGTCGCTCGGGCCGCATCAACGTGGTCCGGGGACCTGCAACGGCGGGATTTTCATCGCTTGGGTGATAGCGACCGCCGGGGCCTGTGGTGACATTGAGGATGACCGCATTGTTCTTCGCGCGGATCCGTTCGATGACCTCGCGATAGTATGCAATCTCCATCGACGGCTTTGCCGTTTCCGGATCGCGGACGTGGATATGGACGATGGCCGCGCCCGCGTCCGCTGCTTCAAGACAGGAGTTGGCAATTTCCTCAGGTGTCACGGGGAGACCCGGGTGATTTTCGCGGGTCGTGAGATTGCCGGTAATCGCACAGGTGATGATAACGTTCTGTTGCATTAGAGATGCCTCCCACCGTCGACGACGATGCTAGTCCCCGTCGAGAATTTAAGATGCGTTGCACAGGCAAGGATGGCCTCGGCCACGTCGGTCGGCGTGGTGAGACGCTTCAGCGGCGTTGCAGCTGCCGTCTTATCCTTGAACTCTTGCCCGCGACCGGGAACGAACTCGGTATCGACCACTCCCGGGGAGACAGCCATGACCCGAACCGCCGGAGCGAGGGCGCGGCCAAGCGAGTTCGTCATAATGTCAAGGCCCGCTTTTGCGCCACAATAGGCGATGTTCGATCCGATGCCTGTGAAGGCGGCAATCGACGACACGTTTACGACCAGGCCGTGGCCGTTAGCGGCTAGCGCCGGAGCGAAGGCGCGAATAGTCGCAAACACCCCTCGCCAGTTGCTCACGAAAACCTGGTCGATGATCTCGTCCGTCAGTGCGTCGAGATCGGCATGTGGAACCGGCTTTGTCACGCCCGCGGCATTCACGAGGATGTCGGCACGCCCGCAAGCGGAAAGGGCCGCGGCACAGAAGGTCTGGATCGATGACGTATCCTCTATCGAAACCCGCAGCGCGATATGGCCGCTTCCCGGCAACGCCTCCGCGATCTCACGCGCCCTGGCCTCCCCGGATCGATAGCCGATCACGACTGTGGCACCGGCTTGGGCCAGCAGGCGGCATGTTTCGCTGCCGATACCGCCGGACCCGCCAACTACGATCGCGACCAGACCCTTGAGGGTGTCGAATTGAACATTCTCACTCATTGTCAGGCCTTCGTTCCAGAGATTGGCGGGATGGGATATGTCGGGTCGCCGTCGAGCAGCTTGAATGTGTATTCGCAGGTGTAGAAAGGCAGCTGCTCGCCCGGATAATCCGGATGCGGCTCAAGATGCTCGACAAAATCCCCCACGATCTGAGCCTTCGCACCGAAGACGACATCGGTTACGAGGGCTTCCTGTGTGTCGGAGAAAATCTGTGTAATCAGCGTCTTGTGACCAGGTGCTGAGACAATGAAGTGAATGTGGGCGGGCCGCATCGGATGACGCTTCTGGGCATGCAGCAAAACGCCGACCGGGCCATCCGTCGGGACGGGATAGCCAGCGGGCTTGACCGACTTGAAGCGGAAGCTTCCTTGCTCGTTCGTATGAAAGACGCCGCGCAGATTGAAGTCGTCCTGGTCACTGTCCTGGTTTTCGTAGAGTCCCACGGGAGAAGCCTGCCAGATGTCGAGCTTGGCACCTGCGACAGGCGCTCCATCGATATCGACCACGCGACCGGAGAAGAACAGCGTCGGTCCCGGCGTCTCGGATCGGGCGATACACTCGCCGTCGACGCATTCTGGCGCGTGGCCACGATAGAACGGACCGAGAAGTGCCGACATGGTCTCGCCCTGCATGCCGTCATTGTTGATCAGATCGATGAGGGTCGACGCGCCGAGAACATCGGCGGCCAGTACCACCTCGTTGTTGGTCTCATGGGTGTGGTGGCCGAGCGCAGCGATCCAGCGCAGCCCAAACTCGAACTCTTCTTCGGTCGGACGGGTCTCGATGATGAATTGGTGAAGATGGTTGATCAACGCATCCGTGATTGCCTTGAGGCGCGGATTGGTCGTTTTCGCCATTGCGGTCAGTACCGTTGGCGTCACGTCCGCGATCGTCGCGATTAGCCGGGGTTCGATGGTTACGTGTTGCATTGCTTGTCTCCTCCTGTGTGCTGGCGCGGCCGCTTATGCGGCGACGTGCGCCGTCCGTTGCAGGGATTGCAGATGAGGGTATTTTTCGGTCAGCAGAGACCCGTAATAATAGGTCCGCGCGAAGGCATCAGTCGCCTTGACGTTGCGCAGCCAAAGATCGATCTGGGGCGCATCGGCCCAGAGCTGACCGAGGTTGATGTCGTCCATCCGAACGATCACCGGCATGATGGCGATATCTGCCAGTGTCAGTTCAGCGCCGAGCAACCAAGGGCCGCCACTTTCGCGCAGCCAGTGAGCCATGCGGTCGATCCCCCGCTTCAACCGCCCAATCGCTTCGTCCATTTCCGACTGGGGAAAGCCCGTTCGCCCCATTTTCAAGAGGAACTCGCGTCGCAGCGGCTTACTTTCACAAACGGCGAGGAACTCCTCTTCCGTCATTGCCTGGTAATGCGGCAAGAAGGCCAGGTTGTATGACGGAACGCGGACGGCCGGTGTTGGAACCTCGTCGATGAAGCGCATCATTGCCCGCATCCTCGCCACTTCCATTGCAGCCCGCGGACGCAGAGGCGCGATGTCGCCCAGAATATCTTCGAGATATTCCATGATGACGGCGGAATCGACGACGGGCGTGCCGTTGTGAACCAGCGTCGGAACAAGACCATTCGGGTTGATCGCGAGGTATTCGGGCGTCAGTTGGTCACCCCTGAACAGGTCGAGTCTGTGCTCCTCGAAGGCCCTTCCCTTGGTGTGAAGCGTGTAGCGCACACGCTGACTGCAGGTCGATTGTGGCGCGTTGTAGAGTACGAATTCGGACATGACTTTCTCCTCCTGCCCCTTGGGCAAGTCCGTCACCATGGTGTTGATCGGTTATGGGGCTGTCGTCAGTCCCAGTTCAAAATCCGGGGAAGCTTGCCTTTCTTGGCAAGAGTTCCCACCAGGCCGAGAGGGAAGAAGACAAGCCCAAGCGCCATGATCAGACCCGTTCCGAGAATGTTGAGTTCGGAGGCACCCATTGTCGCCACGAACAGTTCGTTGAGCGCGACGATGGCGACAGCTCCAATGACTGGTCCCGCGATCGTGCCCTTTCCTCCGAGAATGCACATCAGGACCATGTTGGCCGAGATGCCGATGATCAGGAAAATGTTGGGCCGTAGGTAGGTCAGGTACTCACCCCACACCGCTCCGGCCATGCCAACGAAGAAGGCCGACAGCGCGAACGCCAGTACCTTGTACAGCCGCGTGTTTATCCCGGCACTTTCCGCCTTGATCTCATCCTTGGAGATGGCGCGGAGACCAAGACCAAACTTTGAGTGCTTGATCCTGTAGCTTGCCCAGACCGTGAAAGCGGCAATGGCGATAAACGCGTAGTAGTACGGCAGTTTGGTCCATTGAGCCGAGAGACTATTCGAGGGCAATGTCAGGCCATTCGTGCCGCCAATGAATGCCCAGTTGTCGAACAGGATCCGCGCAATCATCAGCAGTGCGATCGAGGAGATAATGAAGCTCGGTCCGCGTACCCGCAATGTGACGAGCCCGACGAGATAACCGACCGCCGCTGCGATGAGGCCAGCCAGCGGGGCGGTCACGATCGTTGAGATACCGTAGCGGGCAAGCAGCATTCCGGCCACGTAGCCACCGATGCCAAAGAAGACGCTATGGCCGAGGGAGATATAGCCTGCAAAGCCCCCTAGTATGTTCCATCCGGAAGCCATCGCGACAAAGGAAGCGGCAAAAAGCACGAGATGAAGGAGGTAGTTGAAATTGCCTGCGAACTGCAAAAGTGGCAGCGCAATCAGGATCGTGAGCAGCGCGAAAGGAAACCAGGTGGCTCGCGTTTGATCGGCCTTCAGCGCCAATTTCTCGTTATGCGCACGCCGGGCTTCAACCACGCTGTTCGTGCTTGAGTGAGGGAATGTGACCGTCATTACGCCATCTCCGGTTTTTCGCCGAACAGGCCCTGTGGCCGGACGAGCAGGACAATGAAAAGTGCGAGGAAGAATGTCATCGTCGACCATGTCGCGCCGATCCAGGTGCCGACGAAGGCCGCGACGACCGACAGGCCGAGGGCTGCCACGACGGTGCCGAGGATGCTCCCCATACCGCCGAGCACGACGACCGACATCAGCATAGCGATCCATTCCCAATGCTTGGCCGGGAAGAAGCTGAAGACGAAGCTGACAAGCGACCCAGCGGCGCCTGCGAGACCGATCCCGATAGCGAAGGCGAGGATGCTGATCGCGTTGACGTTGACGCCCAGTAGTTCAGCGGCTTCGCGGTTCTGTGTCGTGGCGCGGATCGCGTAGCCGAGCCGCGAGTATTTCAGGAACAGCGTCAGACCGCCGATAATCAGCAGCGAGACAATACCGGCGTAGAGCTGACCCTTCGGAATGAAGAGATCACCGATGAAGATCGCGTCTGTCGCGTAGGCCGGAGAGGTAATGCGCTGCGTGTTCGTAAACATGCCGCCGAGCAATCCTTCTGCCATCGTCGCGAGCGCGAAGGTCAGCAGCACCGTCATCTCGGAATACTTCGCGTTCTTGGCCTCGCGCTCGAAGAGGAGTTTGTAAAGCACCACCCCGACGGCTGCCATTGCGATCGAAGCGACCGGAACCATGAGGATGGGATCGAGGCCGAGGAGTTTGAAAGCCCAGTAGGCAATATACGCTCCGCCGATGATCAGAGCCGGATGTGCAAGGTTCACGATCCGCATCACGCCGAAGACCAACGACAGTCCTGATCCCATAAGTGCTATGACGCCGCCGAGCGCGAGCCCGAGCACCAATATCTGGATAAATTGAGCCATGTTGTTCCCCTTTCAGGCGGCAGCTTTCTTGCCACCAAGGTAGAGTTCCCGGATTCGAGGGTCGGCGAGAATGTCTGACGCAGGCCCTTGGAAGAGGGTTCGCCCAAGATCGAGCACAACGCCCCAATCGGAATTCTTGAGCCCCATCAGGGCATTCTGCTCGACGAGCAACACTGTGATGCCGTCCGCTGACATCATCTTCATGATGTCGAACATCTCTTGAATTACCTTCGGCGCCAGACCGAGCGAGGGTTCGTCCAGCATGACGATACTCGGCTTGATGATCAGCGTGCGGGCCATCGCCAACGTCTGCTGCTGGCCTCCCGACATCGTCCCGGCGTGCTGATCAGCCTTTTCCTTAAGCATCGGGAAACGCTCCAGGATTTCGTCAACGCGCCGGTGAAGCTCTTTCTGGCCATCGAGAATGAAGCCACCCATCCGTAGATTTTCTCGTACGGTCATCTTTGGAAAGAGCGCACGCTCCTGCGGCACGAAGCAGATGCCTTCCCGCAGGATTTGGTCGGGACGCATCCCGTTCAGTCTCTTACCCTTTAATATCACGTCGCCCTTGCGGATTTTGAGCATACCGCAGATTGACTTCAGCAGCGTCGACTTGCCTGCTCCATTCGGACCGATAATGCAGTGCACTTTGCCCGGTTCGACGGTCAGACTGGCACCATCGAGGATTGCCGGGCCATCGCCGTAGCCAGCGGTGATATTTGTGACTTGGAGGAGTTCCTGCATCAGGCCGCCTCCTCTTCCAGTACGCCACCAAGATAGGCATCCAGAACCTGTGCGTCCTTGCGAACGATATCCGGGGGGCCCGAACAGATGACCTTGCCCTGCGCCATGACCACAACCTTGTGGGATAGCCGCATGATGAGATCCATGTTGTGCTCGACGATAAGGACCGTGAGGCCCATTTCATTGAGCGCCCGAATCCGATCGACGATTTCCTCCATCAGCGTGGGATTGACGCCACCTGCAGGTTCGTCGAGCAGGATGATTTTCGGTTCCGACATCAAAAGCGCGGCCAAATCCATGAGCTTTTTCTGCCCGTAGGAAAGATTGTGCCCGTCCTCGTAGGCGATGCGCGTGATCCCCAGAAACTCCAGGATCGACATCGCCTTTTCTTTTTCCTCGCGGCTGATTGCTGGACGGAAGAGGCCGCGGAGTCCATTGACCTTGGACTGGACAATGACATTTTCGATGACCGTCATGTCCGATAGATTGCGCGATATCTGAAAGGTGCGGCTGAGGCCCTTGGCCGTGATCTTATGCGGGCGCAGCTGCTCTATGCGCTCACCGTCGAGCCATATCTCACCGGACGTCGGCGTGACGGTGCGGCTGATGCAATTGAACGCGGTGGTTTTTCCTGCTCCGTTGGGTCCAATCAACGCTGTGATCGAGCCTTTCTCGACCGTGAAGGAAGCGCCGTCCACGGCTCGCAGCCCTCCATAGTACTTGCATAGGTTTCTGACCTCTAGCATCGCCCGATCCTCCTTCGTTCGCTGGCTTGGTTTGCGAGGCGACTCTTGTCCGCCCCGCTCGAGGTTTTGTCAGAAGCCCGCCTTGGGATAGCTCAGCGGCGAAACTCCCTGAAACTCGTCCCTGGGATAGACGAACTTCAGCTGCCCGCCCTGCCATTGCGTCATGATGTACGACTTGTCCTTCGCGAGGCCGCGATCGTCCCAGGAGAAGCGTCCAAGCACGGTCCGCACCGGGCTGTCCTTCGTACGCGCGTGAAGCCATTCGGCCATCTTTGCGTTGTCCGTCGAACCGGATCCCGCAATGGCTTGCTCAATCCCCTGGCAGACAGCGAACGGGATGGCGCTGTCTTCGTCGGGGTCGACGCCATAGGCTGCATTGAAGGCCTTGACGAAGTCCGCATTGGTGAACGGCTTTCCTGCCAACGTGCTTTCGAAGGGAGCATCCTTGTGCCAGTTGGCGTGAACCATGACGCCCTCGGCGGCGCTTGCGCCGACACCCTCGATAAACTCGTGTTGAGCGCCCTGGCTGAGGTAGACGAACTTCGGCGTCGCGCCGACTGTCTTAAGCGCACGGGTCAGCTGTACGGCCTCTTCCTCCGATGCCGTCAGACCGACAATCAGTTCGGCGCCAGAACGCTTGATGGAGTTGGCGAGGTTGAGCCAGTCATTGAACCCATCGTCCGGCCACTTTTCCTGCATGACGACGTCAATGCCCGCTTCCTTGAGATATCCTGGCGCGAGGTCGGCGATCTGCTTGTTTGTTGCCGCGTCGACTACCTTCTCGCCAAGCAGGCCAGATGCGATCGCATTTGCGAAGAAGTCGTCGGCGTGGACGATGGCAGCTGACTTCGGTCCCTGCCCCGCAGGAATCAGGTCCTTGATAACGTTGATTACGTCTTTTCCAGTGTATTCCGCCGCGCCAACCTGGAAATAGAAGAGGTTCTTGTAGCCCTGCTCGTAGATGCGCAACGCACCGCCGGAGGGCACGGGGTGCACCATGTTGTACTTCGACAATATGCTTGCCACGGGATAGGTCAGGCGGCTCGAAAACGTTCCGTAGACGGCATCGACCTTGTCGACGTTGATGAACCGTTCGTATTGATTGATTGCGGTTGCCGGGTCCGAACGATTGTCGCTGACAACGAGATCAACTGGACGACCGAGGATTCCACCTCCGTCGTTTATCAGTTTCGTGCACAGCTCATAACCGCGTTTATGCTTTTCGCCACTGACGGCAAGGCCGCCGGTAATAGGTAGCGACGCGCCAATCTTGATATCTTCCGCATGAGCGGCTGCTGCATTCAACGCCAGGACAGTGGTTGCTAGAAGGACTGAAAGTTTCATCGAGGCTCCTCCATTCTCCGAAACTTGCTGTGCAATCGATTGCGTAAAGCCTCGCCAAAAGCCGCACTCCGACCGTGAAACTCCACGGTCACCTCCATGAACCGAGGATCAAGTTGGGTTACGCAATCGATTGCATTAGGAGGTAGCATACGTCTTATCATATCGTCAACAAATTCATGCAATCGATTGCTTAAATATCAGGAGACGCTAGTATGGCCTCCATTGAAGGGTCCAAGCACATGCTAAAAAAACGTATCACATTGAAGGACATAGCACGCGAGACCGGGGTTCACGTATCGACAGTCTCCCGTGCCCTCGATCCTGTGGAATGCAAGCACATTACAGAGGAAGTCGCCAATCGAATTCAATCCGCGGCCAGGACGCTTGGTTACCGCCCCAATCGGATTGCCGCAGGGCTTCGCACCAATCGGACCATGACTGTTGGGGTAATAATTCCTGACATCACCAACGTTATTTTCCCGCCGATCCTGCGCGGGATTGAGAGTGTTCTCGAACCGCTAGGCTACGCCTCGATCATCGTTAATACGGATAGTGATCCAGAACGGGAGGAACGATTAATCGATGTTTTGCGGGACCGAGGCGTCGATGGGATTATTCATGCGGCGGTCCTGCGAAACGATCCCGCAATCGCAAAGGCGGTTGATGACGGGTTGCCTGTGGTGACGCTGAACCGAAAGGTTGACGGTTCGCCCATACCTTCGATCGTCAATGACGATGATTCCGGGATCTGCCAAATGCTGCGGCATCTTCGCGACCTTGGTCATAAGCGCATTGCCCATATATCCGGTCCTCAGGATTTATCGACCGGCCAACTTCGTTTAGCTGCCTTTCGACGGGCGGCGGATGACATGAATGTGGAGGTCGAAGATGAATTGATCGAGGTTGCTTCACGATTCGACGAGGCAGAAGGGGCACGTTGCCTTCTCAACCTATTAGCTAAGGGCAAGCCATTCACAGCGGTTCTTTGCGCCAACGATCGACTGGCTCTTGGAGCGATTGAGGCATTGAGAGAGCGAAATGTCGGATGTCCGGAGCAGATATCGGTCACCGGCTTCAACGACATGCCATTCCTAAACCTCATTCAGCCTCAGCTTACAACTATCCGCATCCAGCAATTCGGCGCCGGAAAGGCGGCGGCGGGCATCCTGTTGCAGCTATTGAACGGCGATGGCACCGCTCCGAGGGAGACTATCTTGCCTGTAGAGCTTGTGGTCCGCAGCAGCACGGGCTCGGCCCCCGTTTCAAACTAGTGAATTATTCCTTCAAGTCGTCAAGTGACATCTCCCCTCCCCTATGGCCGTCAGCTTTCAACTTTTAGCCCACGGTTCTGAGGGCCCAGGTCGACGATATGAACGCATCGGGTCAACGTCGAGCTCCGACCGTGGGAAGATGCCAGTTATGTTGCCTTCGGTGGTCGGTACCGCTGAGCGGCATCACCGATTAAATACTATAGTTGATAAACTTAAAAGATGTAAACGGCGATCTTCCGGGCATGGATATGCGCAAATTGGTAGGCCGTAATTTTGCTCGTCTGCGCCACGAGAAAGGCCTGACGCAAGAAGACGTCGAGGCACGCTCCGGCTACAGTCAGCAATATTTGAGTGGCCTTGAGCGCGGGCGACGAAACCCCACTGTGATAACGCTCTACGAATTGGCTCAAGCTCTGGGTGTTAGTCATGTCGACCTCATAGCACCAGATGACGAGCACGCCTGATACTTCCCGTGGCTTGACGCAGGTTCCCGCTCCAGCGCCTGCCTTTTCCTGCGCCATCATTCTTCAAACCCGCATCTTCCATTCTGGATCATTTGCATCAAATTAGCGTTGGTTCGCGACGCCGCTAAAAGCCTCGTCATGTGCATGACGTAGCGTGGCAGCGGGCGGAGCGGGCTGAGCCCGGGTGCCCGATGACATGGGCGTCCCGAGGGAGGCTCACGTGTCTTTGCCGCCATCAAAGCAATCAATCCAGAAAGAGGGACCCTGATCATGCCATTCATCAAGACCACGGACGGAACCGAAATCTTCTTCAAGGATTGGGGTCCGCTCGATGCCCAGCCCGTTGTTTTCCATCACGGCTGGCCGCTCAGCGCAGACGACTGGGATGCGCAGATGATGTTCTTTCTGGACAAAGGCTATCGCGTGATTGCCCATGACCGGCGCGGACACGGCCGTTCCAGCCAGACGTGGCAGGGCAACGAGATGGACACCTATGCGGCGGACGTCGCCGCGCTTACCGATGCGCTCGATCTGAAGAATGCGATCCACGTCGGCCACTCGACCGGCGGCGGCGAGGTCGCCCACTACGTCGCGCGCGCAAAGCCCGGCCGCGTCGCCAAGGCCGTGCTGATCGGCGCCGTGCCGCCGATCATGGTCAAGTCGGACAAGAACCCGGGCGGCCTGCCGCTCGAGGTTTTCGACGGCTTCCGCGCGGCGCTTGTCGCCAACCGCGCCCAGTTCTTCCTCGACATCCCGGCAGGTCCCTTCTACGGCTTCAATCGCCCGGGCGCCAAAGTCAGCCAGGGCGTCATCGAGAACTGGTGGCGGCAGGGGATGATGGGTGCCGCCAAGGCTCACTACGATTGCATCAAGGCGTTCTCCGAGACGGATTTCACCGAGGATCTGCAGCGGATCACGGTGCCGACGCTGGTCATGCACGGCGACGACGATCAGATCGTTCCCTATGCCGACTCCGCACCGCTTTCGGTGAAACTCCTGAAGCACGGCACGCTGAAGACCTATGCCGGCTTCCCGCATGGCATGTGCACCACGCATCCTGATGTCATCAACGCCGATCTGCTGGAATTCTTCCTGGACTGAGATGGCGCATCATCCGCCGGGCTCTCTACGGACCGGCGATCGTGACGGATGAACACCGTTCGAACATTCGCAGGCGGATCCCTTGGGGACCCGCCTGCCGCACACCAACATCTACTCATCAAAGGAGACGCTCGTGACCTTACGAGATACCATTCCGAGCGGGTTGTCCCGACGCGACCTGCTGAAGCTGACGGCTGCCGCAGCGGCGATGCTTGCCTCGCGCAACGCGATTGCAGCCGACTTCCACCGCTTTCAGCACGGCGCGTTCGACATTACCGTCGTCAGCGACGGCTTCCTGACACTCCCCGCGGAGATTCTGCTGCCTGATGCCACGCCCGAGGAGTGCCAGGCGATCATGCAGCGGCTGGGCGGCAGTTCGGCAGCCGCCCCTGTTCAGGCCAACATTCCGCTGATCCGCCATGGCAACGACCTGATCCTCATCGATACCGGATCCGGCATCCATTTCCAAACAAGCGCCGGCAAACTGGCGGCGAACCTGCAATCACTCGGCATCGCGCCGGAAGCGATCACCAAGGTCGTTTTCACCCACGCCCATCCGGATCACACCGGCGCCACGACCACCGCCAATGGCAAGGTGCGCTATCCGAACGCGCAGTATTTCGTGAGCGAAGCAGAGTGGAGCTTCTGGACCGACAAGGACTACGAGACGCACATGCCATCCGCGCTTCATGACTTCGCACGCGGTGCGCAGCGTGACCTGTTTGCCGTCAAGGACAGGCTGACGCTGGTGAGGCCCGATCAGGAGATCATTCCAGGGATGCGGATCCTGCAGACCCGCGGGCATACACCGGGCCATGTCTCAATCGAACTGGCTGGAGACGGCGACCTTTTGATCACAGGCGACTCTTGCACCAATGACGTGATCTTCTTTGAGCATCCCGCCTGGCATTTCGGCTTCGATACCGAGCCGGAGATCGCGCTGAAGACCCGCCAAATGCTGCTGGATCGCGCCGCGACCGACAAGCTCAAGATGCTCGGCTATCACTGGAGCTACCCGGGCGTCGGCTATGCAGAACGCAAGGATACGTCCTACCGGTTTGTCTCGGCCTAGGTTTCGAAGCGGTTACTGCGCGTCGGCGGCTTCTGCCGGCGCGACGGCCGCCTGCGGCAGTTCTTCCGCAATCTCTTCGGCAACGGCTGCGAGATCGAGGTTGCCCCAGATCGACGCTGACTGGCGACGCTCCGTGCGGCGGGATGATTTGACTTCGACGATGAACGGCTTCGACTGAGCGCGCATGGGGTTCCTATTGAAAGGCGTTGAACGAATCCATCAACGCCTCAAACCTATGAAGCGTTCCGCGCCCGCGCAAGATCGCACCTCCCGCCGAATCCAGCCCCACACAGGCCAGGCACCGAGGGAACAAGCATGGGGCGAGCCGCGTTGCAGCTTTTCAATCTGCGTGGAGCCCCATGCAAATTCCTGCGAAAAGTTCTTGAAGGAAAGATCGATGTCGATTACCTACCACGTCGCCGAACATGATGGCGCCTGGGCTTACCGCCTGGACGATGTCTGGTCGGAAACTTTCCCAACTCACGAAGAAGCACTGGCAGCGGCCAAACACGCCGCAGAGCGACAACAGCTCGGTGGCCAGGATGCGGACATTACATATCAGCGTGCAGACGGCAGTTGGACAAGGGAACGGTCGAACGGAGGCGACCGCCCCGAAGCCGATGTCGTCGATGACGCCAAGGAAAAAGACTAGGAATGACCATTAAAGAACGTTTTCTGAAGCAGCAGCATGCCTGGATGCTCGGCGCATGCTATTCCCGCAAACATCCTGACTTCCATCGCTTTGGCGGCGTCGATGTTTCGATCTCGCCCCGCTGGAAAGACAGCGTTGAAACCTTCGTCAATGATATGATCGACACCCTGCCGCGCAGCCTCTCCGAGCGCCGGATGGCGCTGAGAAACCCGCGCCGCCCGTTCGAGCCCGGCAATGTGGAATGGGTGTTTGCAAGCAAGCACTACGGCCTTCGCGCTCCTGATGGCACGCGGCCCGATATGACGGATGCTCGTTCGCGCCGAGCGTAAGGCGCTTCTGTACAGATCACATCCTTCGCCGGCGGAAGCTCACCCAGAGGATTCTTTTGCCGGCGAATTATTCTAGGGCCTCAGATGCCGAATCCGGTGCCCCCTTGACGTGCCCTCGCCCAGATCAATGTCACCAACCAGTGATGCCATGCAGGCAGCTTACCCTGCCCGTCCGTTGAATGTCGCAGTCCCGTCAGCGCGGTTGGCCACGCAGATATGCTAAGCCACAGGCCCGATCGTTACCGGTGCTGCGCGTTTTTCGTCACCACAATCACAACAATTCCGACGATCGCGGCAAGAGCGCCCCAATAGACCCAAGGCGTCTGGTTGATCATGAAACTTTCTTCCGGATAGGGAAAATAGCCGCTGCCCTGTCCCATCCAGACCACTCCGATCAGGATGAGCAGACCGGCAAGAAAATAGCCAAACTTCACCATTCGATGTCCTCCATCGCCAGATGCGCGATGCCCGTTTCGCCCGCCGCTCTGGTTCTGCGGGCGTCGGTGCTACGGAGGCGACCTTACGCCTTCGGGAAATCGGCCGCGAGGCTCGTTCGCGCCATTCCTCGATCTGCGCCAGCCGCTGGCGCAACGGCAACACCACACCGAAACGACATCAATCAGGAAAGCCCGCGCGCCCGATCGGACACGCAGGCGATAGGACGGTTTACTGCAGCGTACGCGTCTGCATGTCCTGGCCGAGTGCCACGCCCTGATGAGCCTGCGTTCCAACCGCCACCGCGTCGAGGCCTGTCGCGACGACCGAGACGCGGAACTTGCCGTCGAGGTTGCGGTCGAAGATCGCACCAACGACGATATCGGCCTCATCCTGAACCTCGTCCCGGATGCGGCTTGCCGCTTCGTCCACTTCGAAGAGCGTCATATCGGTGCCACCGGAGATAGAGATCAGAACGCCCCTGGCGCCCTTCATCGAAATATCGTCGAGCAGCGGATTGGCGATCGCAGCCTCGGCTGCCTTCATCGCACGCCCCTCGCCCGAAGCCTCGCCGGTACCCATCATCGCCCGACCCATGCCGCGCATCACGGATTTCACGTCCGCGAAGTCGAGATTGATCAGGCCTTCCTTGACGATCAGGTCGGTGATGCAGCCGACACCGGCATAAAGCACGCGGTCGGCGGTCATGAAGGCCTCCGCGAACGTGGTCTTCGCATCGGCGATGCGGAAAAGGTTCTGGTTCGGGATGACGATCACCGTATCGGCCGCCTCGCGGAGCGCCTCGATACCGACATCGGCTGTCTTCATGCGGCGGTTGCCTTCAAAGGTGAAGGGCTTAGTAACCACTCCGACCGTGAGGATGCCGGCGTTGCGGGCGGCCTGGGCAATAACAGGTGCAGCCCCCGTTCCGGTGCCGCCCCCCATGCCTGCGGTGACGAAGCACATATGCGAGCCAGCCAGATGATCCATGATCTCATCGATCGATTCTTCGGCGGCTGCGCGACCGACTTCCGGCAGCGAACCGGCCCCCAGCCCTTCGGTTACATGCGCGCCAAGCTGTATGCGGCGGGATGCCTTCGATGTCGCCAGCACCTGCGCATCCGTATTGGCCGCGATGAAATCGACGCCTTCGAGATTTTCCGCTATCATGTTATTGATCGCATTGCCGCCGCCGCCGCCGACGCCAATTACTGTAATTCTCGGTCGCATTTCGGAAATCCCGTTCTTGGCGTTCGTCATCGCAATCTCCTTCGTGCGTTTTTCGTCATGGCTCCACCTCTTGTCGGGAACCGAATCGAGCATCAGCCTAGCCGCGCAACAAGGCAGAGCCGGGGCGAAAGAACAAGATGACACCCTCTTGAAACTTTATCCGGAACCTTTTTTGCCCTCGCGCTTTATTTTGAATCATCCCCTGCCAGAGAGAGGAGTACCGTGCAGATGCCTACGCCCGCCACCCGCCAGTCAGTTACCCCTCCAAACGAGCATATTCTTACCGCCCAAGAGGCCCTTGAACCGCTGTTCCTCAAGATCGAAGAGGAGGCCGAGGTCCGGATGATCGGCGCCGCCATTCGCGCGGGCTGGTCTGCGGAAGATGCGGTGGCAGCCATCGACGAGCTTCGCCGCAACGAGCTTCTTCCCGGCAGCGGTCACTAAAAAATCATTCGCCTTGAGGAAGCGATGACCTAAGTTCTGCGCGACCCACCAATCGCGGAAAGATCATCGCATGTCCCTCAAGAATATCTGCATCTTCGGCGCCGGTGCACTCGGCGGCGCCATCGCCGCCAAGCTTGCCTTATCGCTCGGCGCAGAGGCAACGGTTTCGGTCGTTGCCCGCGGCGCTCATCTCGCGGCCATCCGGAGCGATGGGTTGCGTCTCATTGAAGCCGGCGCAGAAGCACCCGTCACCGTCAATCTGACAGCTACCGACGATCCGAGGGAACTGCCGCCGCAGGATCTCGTCATCACCGGGCTGAAGGGCCATCAGCTCAGCGCCGCCGCAGAGGGGATCGGCCATCTGCTGAAAGATAGCACACGCGTCATGATGATCCTCAACGGCATTCCGTGGTGGTATTTTCATCGCGACCAGGACAGCGGGCATGCGGAACGGCAGTTCGACGAGCTCGATGAGGACGGCAAGCTTTGGCGCCTTGTCGGTCCGCAGCGCGTGATCGGCTGCGTTGCCCACCAGGGCGCAGAAGTCAGCAAGCCCGGCGAGATCAGGCTCAGCAACAAAGGCCACTTTATTCTCGGCGAGCCGTCCGGCGAGATCACTGCAGATTTGCGCGACATCGAAGCGCTCCTGCAGCGCGCCGATATCGGTGTGAGACTCTCGAGCCGCATCCGCGACGATATCTGGAGCAAGCTGATGGGCAACGCCTCCTTCAACCCGATCAGCGCGCTGACGCGATCATTGATGTCCGATCTGATGGCGGATGCCGCGATCACCGATCAGATCGGCAAGGTTATGAAGGAGGTAAAGGCTGTTGGAGAGGCACTTGGCGCGAATGTCGGGATGTCCATCGAGCAGCGACTGGAACAGGCCCGGCAAATCGGGCCGGTTCGCACCTCCATGCTGCAAGACCTCCTGGCGGGGAAGTCGCTGGAGATTACGCCGCTGGTGGGAATGGTCGTTTCGCTGGGCCGCCTGACCGCAACGCCGACACCGGTTTCCGAAACGATCCTGGCGCTGGTGTCGCAGCTTGACCGGGAGAATTGCCGACCGGTGACGTGAGTGCGCGAAGGGTCGAGCGGCTTGCTGCCTTCTAGTGAGCCGCTCCGAAATTGATTTAGGAAGCCTCCACAACCGCCTATGACATAGAATTATTGCAACCACGCTGCAATGCGCTCGACTGCTTCAACGATCTCTGCCTCGGAGCCGGCGTAGGACATGCGCATCGACCTATTGCCTTCCAGCGGATCAAAATCCAGACCCGGCGTCGCGGCGACGTTGATCTCTGCCAGCATCCGTTTGGCGAACGCCATGCTGTCATTGGTGAAGCGCGTTACGTCGACATAGGCATAAAAGGCACCATCCATCGGCGAGGCAATGGACAGGCCGATTTCCGGCAGACGCTTCAGCAGAAACTCGCGGTTGGCGGCGTAGCTTGCCTTATAGACTTCGAGTTCCGCGGTCGCGCTGAGCGCTGCTGTCGCAGCGATCTGCGAGAGTTCGGGCGGCGAGATGTAGAGGCTTTGCGCGACACGCTCGATGGGGCGCACCAGCCGCTCGGGCAGCACCATCCAGCCGATGCGCCAGCCGGTCATGCAATAATATTTGGAGAAGGAGTTGATGACGATCGCCTCGTCGGTCAATTCCAGCGTGCTGGTCTCTTCGCCGGCAAAAGTCAGCCCGTGATAGATTTCGTCTGAAATGAACGCGATCGAATTCGCCGCGCAATAGTCGGCCAACGCCTTCAGCCCCTGGCGACCGGTCACCGTGCCAGTGGGGTTGGCGGGGCTCGCCAGCAGCACGCCCTTCAGTCTGACGTTGTTTGCAGTTTGGGCAGCCTCCAGGCTCTCGGGTGTTAACGTGAAATGCGTGTCGGCAATCACCGGTACCTCGATCACCCTAAGCCCAAGAGCCCCGAGAATGTTGCGGTAGGCAGGATAGCCCGGCCGGGCGATGGCGACCGCGTCTCCGGCATCAAACAGCGAGAGAAAGGCAAGGTTGAAGCCGGCGGAAGAACCGGTGGTTATCGCGATGCGCGCTGGATCGATTTCCAGCCCGTGACGGTTGCGATAGTGCCCGGCCAGCGCATGTTTCAGCCTCGCCGTGCCGAGCGCGTCCGTATAGCCGATCCTGCCCTCGACGAGCGCCGCCTGTGCGGCCTCCAGAGCAGCGCGTGGCGCCGGATGGGAGGGCTGTCCGACAGCCATGGAAATAACCGGGTGACCGCTCGCTCGCCGCTTTGTCGCTTCGGCCAGAACATCCATGGCATGAAAGGGCTCGACTTCGCTGCGTTGGGAAATGGAAAACAAGGTCGCTTCTCTCTAACTTTGCTTGCGGCCAGACAATTGCCGCAATAATCGGATCATCACAATCCCGCGATTGAACAGCGGATGCGAAAATTCCTGTTTGAAGACGACCGGACGCACCATAATTTGACGGGATCTGAGTTCCGCCGTTAACCGGGCAGTGTTATCCGGCGCCTAGAACGATGCATACGAACTGCTGATAACGAGGATATAATGGCCATACTTCCGAAAATCTTCACCGCACTGGCGCTGACTGCCTCGGTGGCAACGGCCTACCCGGCAGCGGCGCTCGATGAAGCGCAGAAGAAGGAGTTCGGCGAGTTCATCAAGCAGTATCTGATCGAAAATCCGGAGATCATGCTGGATGTTCAGGATGCCCTGCAGAAGAAGCAGGAGCAGGCGCGCCTCGTCAAAGCCAATGCAGTGATTGCTGATAACAAGTCGACGATCTTCGATTCGAAGTATGACATGACGATCGGCAACCCGAAGGGCGACATCACGATCGTCGAGTTCTTCGATTATAATTGCGGCTATTGCCGACACGCACTTTCCGATATGCGGACGATGCTCGAAAAGGACAAGAATGTCCGCTTCGTGCTCAAGGAATTCCCGATCCTCGGCCCGGAATCGGTCGCCGCCCACAAGGTCTCCGATGCATTCCGCAAGCTGGCGCCGGAAAAGTATAGCGAGTTCCATATCGCGCTTCTCAGCAGTGATGGCCGCGCCGACGAAGCGAGCGCAATTGAAGTCGCCGGGTCGCTTGGCGTCAGCGAAAAGCAAATCCGTGACGAGATGACCAAGAGCTCCAGCGATGCCTCCGTGAAGGAGACCTATCAACTTGCCCAGAGCCTCGGCATCACTGGTACGCCGTCCTACGTGATCGGCAACGAACTGGTTCAGGGCGCGGTTGGCTTCGACGACCTTGAGGCCAAGGTCAAGAACATGCGCGCCTGCGGCAAGACCAGTTGCTGAGACGGCGCCCATCAAATCGCCAAAATCGAAGCGTTTCAGCCATGTGGACAAATGTGGCGCGATTCCGGCTGCGTTTCCCAAAGGGCTTTCATTAGGTTCGTTGGGAGTCTATAGGTTGCCGTCTCGCACTTGATGGAACACTCGATGACGCAAACGATATTCGTCCTGAACGGGCCCAACTTGAACATGCTCGGCAAAAGAGAGCCGGGCATCTATGGGGGCAAGACGCTTCAGGATATCGAGGCGGATTGCAAGGCGGCTGGGCGTGAGCACGGCTTCGATATCGATTTTCGCCAGAGCAATCACGAAGGTACGCTCGTCGACTGGTTTCACGAAGCGAACGACAAGGCCGTTGGCGTGGCGATCAACGCCGGAGCCTACACGCATACGTCGGTCGCGCTCCACGACGCAATTCGCGCTATTTCCATTCCGGTGGTAGAGCTTCATATCTCCAACGTTCACGCGCGAGAAGAATTCCGCCACAAGTCGATGATTGCGCCTGCGGTTAAGGGCGTCATCTGCGGCTTCGGGCCCCATAGCTATATTCTGGCGCTGCATGCGCTGAAGAGTCTCACGGCATAAGAAGAACACAGGGCAAACACTCATGGCTGAGAAGAAAAACGGTATCGACCAGGCGCTGATCCGCGACCTCGCGAACATCCTCAACGACACGGATCTGACGGAAATCGAAGTCGAGCAGGACGATCTGCGCATTCGCGTTTCACGCGCCGGCAACACCCAGTACGTTCAGGCTCCGATTGCTGCGCCTGCATTTGCCGCTGCAGCGCCGGTCGCTGCAGCTCCGGCCGCCGCCGCGGCGCCTGCGGTGCCCGCGCGCAACCCTGCCAACACCGTCAGCGCCCCGATGGTCGGAACGGCCTATATGGCTCCGGCTCCGGGTGCACGTCCCTTCATCGAGCTCGGCGCCACCGTCAAGGAAGGCCAGACGCTGATCATCATCGAAGCGATGAAGACCATGAATCAGATCCCTTCGCCGAAGTCCGGCAAGGTCACCGAAATCCTCGTCGAGGACGGAAGCCCCGTCGAATACGGCCAAGCCCTCGTCGTCATCGAATAAGGCGAGCGTCATGGTCTCGAAAATCCTCATCGCCAATCGCGGGGAAATCGCGCTTCGCGTGCTGCGCGCATGCAAGGAGCTCGGCATTCCCTGCGTCGTAGTTCATTCGACTGCCGACGCCGATGCCATGCATGTGCGCCTGGCCGACGAAAGCGTCTGCATCGGCCCGCCGCCCTCGCGCGAAAGCTATCTGAACATTCATCAGATCGTGGCCGCCTGCGAGATCACGGGCGCCGATGCCGTGCATCCGGGCTACGGCTTCCTGTCCGAAAACGCCAAGTTTGCGGAAATACTGGAAGCGCACGGCATCACGTTCATCGGTCCGACGGCGGAACATATCCGCCTTATGGGCGACAAGATCACCGCCAAGACGACCGCCCAAGAACTTGGTATCCCCGTCGTTCCGGGCTCCGATGGCGAAGTGAAGACCGAGGAAGAAGCGCTGCGGACTGCTGCTGAAATCGGCTATCCGGTGCTGATCAAGGCAACCGCCGGCGGCGGCGGCCGTGGGATGAAGGTTGCCAAGTCCGAGGCCGACCTGATCGAAGCCTGGTCGACGGCCCGCACCGAAGCGGCAGCCGCTTTCGGCAACGATGCCGTCTACATGGAAAAGTACCTCGGCAAGCCGCGCCACATCGAAATCCAGGTGTTCGGCGATGGCGAAGGCAATGCGATCCATCTCGGCGAACGCGATTGCTCGCTGCAGCGTCGCCACCAGAAGGTCTGGGAAGAAGCCAACTCCCCGGCCCTCAACGTCGAGCAGCGAATGAAGATCGGCCAGGTCTGCGCCGATGCCATGAAAAAGCTGAAGTATCGCGGCGCCGGCACGATCGAGTTCCTGTACGAGAACGGCGAGTTCTATTTCATCGAAATGAACACCCGTCTGCAGGTGGAACATCCGATTACCGAGGCAATTACCGGCATCGATCTGGTTCACGAGCAGATTCGCGTTGCTTCCGGCGGCGGGCTCTCCGTCAGGCAGGAAGAGATCAACTTCCACGGCCATGCCATCGAGTGCCGCATCAACGCCGAGGACGCGCGTACGTTCGTGCCCTCCCCGGGCACCATCACGCACTTCCATGCGCCGGGTGGTCTTGGGGTTCGCGTCGATAGCGGCGCCTACCAGGGCTACAAGATCCCGCCTTACTATGACAGCCTCATCGGCAAGCTCATCGTATTCGGTCGCACGCGTGTCGAATGCATGATGCGTCTGCGTCGCGCGCTGGACGAGTTTGTCGTGGACGGCATCAAGACCACGCTTCCGTTGTTCCAAGATCTGGTGGACAATCAAGACATCGCCAACGGCGACTATGATATCCATTGGCTGGAAAACTATCTGGCCAAAAAACCGGCGTAACAGAGAATGGCAGGATCGCGCAGGAAGTCTCCAGGCATAACACCAGAAATCCTCCTGCGCGCCTACTCTATCGGTCTCTTTCCGATGGCCGAATCGGCTGATGACCCAGAGATATTCTGGGTCGAGCCCGATCTTCGCGGCGTGCTGCCGCTTGATGGATTCCACGTTTCCAAAAGCCTCGCCAAGACGATCCGACGCAAGCCTTTCGACATCCGCTTCAACTACGATTTCGATGCGGTGATCGCAGCCTGTGCGGCGGAGACCGGGGACAGGCCGAGCACCTGGATCAATCAAACGATCAAGACGCTTTATTCCACGCTGCATCGCATCGGCCACGCGCACTCGGTCGAGGCATGGGACGGTGACGAGCTTGTCGGCGGATTATACGGAGTGTCGCTGGGTTCGGCGTTCTTCGGCGAAAGCATGTTCTCACGGCGGACGGACGCTTCGAAGATCTGCCTCGTTCAACTCGTGGAACGGCTTCGGACCAAGGGGTTTACCCTGCTCGATACACAGTTTACGACCGAGCACCTAAAGACTTTCGGAGCCATCGATGTTCCCAAGGAGGAGTACGCTCACATACTCGCGGCAGCAATGGAATCGCCGCACCTGGAATTCTGAGAATTAGTTGGCTGCCCTGTCGGGCGCGGGCACGTCCGAGTTCTGCTTGCAGTCCTTCAGCCAGACGTCATAGATCGGATGCTCGACGGCATTGAGGCCGGGGCTATCGGCAAACATCCAGCCGGTGAAGATGCGGCGGATCTTGCGGTCGAGCGTAATCTCGTCGACTTCCACAAAACCATCTATCTTCTGCGCTTCGGCCTGATCGCGCGAATAGCAGGCCTTAGGTGTCACCTGCAGCGCGCCGAACTGCACGGTCTCGTTGACATAGACATCGAACGTCGTGATGCGGCCGGTGATCTTGTCGAGGCCGGAGAAAACAGCGACCGAGTTCTCGATGCGCGCAGCGGAGGCGACCTGCGGCAGAAGGCCAAGCGCCAGGGAGAGCCCGGCGGAACGCAGGAGATTCTTCCGCGTGAAAAGCTTCATATCTGCCCGTCTCCACAGCATCTTAAGATCGAAGGCCGCAATCGCTGCGGCCATTCTGCGGGTAATGGTCAATTGTGGCCAAAAGCGGGGCCGGCGTGGCCTGCTCAGTTGCCAGGCGTCCAGGCATCGTAGTCGCCCGTAACCCGCGGACGCTCGCCAGGAACGACCAATGATCCAGGCGGGCGATAAGCCTGCGGCGAACCCGTCGGGTTTGCGCGATGCGGCTTCTGCCATTCCTTGGCGACGTAGTTTTCCTGGCTCGGCGGAACGTTCGTGCGGTGATGCATCCAGCCGTGCCAGCCCGGTGGAATTGCGGAGGCCTCGGCATAGCCCTTATAGATCACCCAACGCTTCGGCAGGCCGTAGGACGACATGCCGCCTTCGTAATAAATGTTGCCCAATTCGTCTTCACCGACGCGCTTGCCGAAACGCCAGGTCGCAAAGCGCGTACCGATCGTCTGACCGTTCCACCAGGTGAAGATTTGCACGAGGAGATTCTTCATGTCTTTTCCTTGAGCTAGCCGGACGGCGAGCGGGACCAGAATTTGATCCCTCGCTTATGCCGCCAGCGATCCACATTGTCCAGTGATTCCGGCGCCACACCGGTTCATTTCAGCGCCATCTTGAAGCCGAGATGCGATTGCTTGAAGCCCAGTCGCTCATAGAAACGGTGCGCATCCTTGCGGCTGGCGTTCGAGGTCAGTTGCACGAGCCGAAGACCGCGACGTTTTGCCTCCGCGATGGCAAACTCGATCATCAGGGTGCCGATACCTTGTCCTCGCATGTCGCCCCGCGTCTGCACCGCCTCGATGATCATCGAGGACGAGCCCCTGCCAACCAGCGTCGTCACGATCATCGTCTGGAACGTGCCGACGACCTGCCCTTCGCGTTCGGCGACGTAGAGCGTCTGGTCGCGTGATGAGGCGACCCACTCGAAAGCCCGGAGATAGTCGCCGAAGGCCTCAGGCGCCGTCGTATCGCCGTGACCGCCGAGTTCATCCCAGCAAAGATGGCAACGAGTGCCGCCACGTCGGCGCTGCCCGCCTCGCGAATGATGGTTTGGCTCATGGTCACACTAAAGCTAGCGCTGTTCGAGAGGTTTTTCGAGGATCAGCGTCGGTATGCCGGATTGTCCCGGCCCGTCATTTTCGTTGCGGCCGACATCCTCGAAGCCATGAGCGTGATAGAAGGCGATTGCCGTCGTGTTCCGTGGCTCTACCTCGAGGCGCATGATCTCGGCGTCGGGAAAGCAGGTTTCCAGCTCGGCAAAGATTTCACGACCAATCCCCTGGCGATGCAGCGGCGGACGGACATAGAGCAGATGCAGCATGACCGTCTTCGTCATTTCATCCGACATGGCGGCGTAACCGATACCGCCGATATCCTTGCCGTTATCGGCAACGAGGAACTCGGCATTCTTCTTCGCCAGCCGCGCCTGCAGCGCCGCCGGCGAAAACAGATGCGCAATGAGCTCGGCTACCTTCGCTTCGCCATAGAGGCCAGCATAGGTCGCGCGAAAGCCCTCATCCAGCAAGGTGCGCATCTTGCTTAGATCACCCTCGCTGGCGGTGCGCACGAAATACACGGTCTTACTCCTCGATGCCGAGCTTCGCCTTGACCAGAGCCTGGACTGCCTGCGGGTTTGCCTTGCCGCCGGTCGCCTTCATCACCTGACCGACGAACCAGCCGGCAAGTGTCGGCTTGGCCTGGACCTTGGCGACCTGATCCGGGTTGGCGGCGATGATCTCGTCGACCGCCTTCTCGATCGCGCCAGTATCGGTCACCTGCTTCATGCCCCTGACTTCGACGATCTCGGCAGGATCGCCGCCTTCGTTCAGCACGATTTCGAACAGGTCCTTCGCGATCTTTCCTGAAATAGTCTCCGCCCTGATAAGATCAATGATTGCGCCGAGTTGCGCCGGCGAGACAGGCGTCTCCTCGATGCTTTTGCCTGTCCGGTTCAAGGCACCGAGCAGATCGTTGATGACCCAGTTGGCGGCTGCCTTGCCGTCGCGACCTTCGGCCACGGCTTCGAAATAGTCGGCGATCGCCTTTTCCGAGACCAGAACGGAAGCGTCGTAGACCGAGAGACCGAGTTCGCGCACGAAGCGCTCCTTCTTGTCGTCGGGCAATTCCGGAAGGTCGGCTTCCAGCGCCTTGACGAACGCATCGTCAAACTCGAGTGGCAAAAGATCCGGGTCTGGGAAGTAGCGGTAATCGTGCGCGTCTTCTTTCGAGCGCATCGAACGCGTCTCGCCCTTATTCGGGTCGAAGAGACGGGTTTCCTGCTCAATCGCGCCACCATCTTCCAGGATGCCGATCTGGCGTCGGGCTTCATATTCGATCGCCTGGCCGATGAAGCGGATGGAGTTGACGTTCTTGATCTCGCAACGGGTGCCAAAGCCTTCGCCCGGGCGACGGACGGAGACGTTGACGTCGGCGCGCATGGAGCCCTCGTCCATGTTGCCGTCGCAGGTGCCGAGATAGCGCACGATCGAGCGCAATTTCGTCATGTAGGCCTTGGCTTCATCCGACGAACGCATGTCCGGCTTGGAGACGATCTCCATCAGCGCGACGCCCGAGCGGTTCAGGTCGACATAGGACATGGTGGCGTGCTGGTCGTGCAGCGACTTGCCGGCGTCCTGCTCCAGGTGCAGCCGCTCGATGCCGATCTCGATGTCCTCGAACTGGCCCTGACGATCCGGGCCGAGCGAGATGACGATCTTGCCTTCGCCGACGATTGGATCCTTGAACTGTGAAATCTGATAGCCCTGCGGCAGGTCGGGATAGAAATAGTTCTTGCGGTCGAAGAGCGAGCGCTTGTTGATCTGCGCCTTCAGGCCAAGACCGGTGCGGACGGCCTGCCTGACGCATTCCTCGTTGATGACGGGCAGCATGCCGGGCATGGCCGCATCGACGAGCGACACGTTGGAATTCTGCGGCTTGCCGAATTCCGTTGCCGCGCCCGAGAACAGCTTCGAATTCGACAGCACCTGTGCATGAACTTCCATGCCGATGATGACTTCCCAATCGCCAGTGGCGCCGGGAATGAAGCGTTTCGGATCAGGCGTGCGAACGTCGACAATGGTCATTGGGATGCTCTTTTTGAGGCTGTTCTTTTCAACTGGTGAGGTAACGGAAATGGCTTGCCGGTGCAAGGCTTTCGGCTGTCCCGTTGGGCGGGCCAGCCGGTTTGGGGTGTGTTAACGCAATGTCGTTAGCGTCGCGCACATGACGGCGACTGATATTCTTATGATCATCGGGCTCTTCCTGGCACTCAATGCCTTCGTGTACTCGATCTATTTCCTCGACAAGCAGGCCGCTCGCCATCATCAGCGCCGGATCAGCGAGAAAACCTTGCTGACGCTCGCATTCGTCGGTGGCAGCCTGGGTGCGGTTTGCGCGCAAAGGCTCCTACGTCACAAGACGCAGAAAGAACCGTTCCGATCGATCCTTAGGGCCATTGTCATGTTTCATATGCTGACCGCGCTTCTTTTATCAGGCGCCCTCGGCTACGACGTGTTGGACGGCACGCTGCTAGACTAGGCCGTACGTGCCGTCGTCCGCCGATTCCAGAGCCTTTGACAAACCGACTGAGGGGACATCGCGGTCGAGCTTGGGATTGTAGGCAATCGACAGCCAATGAATTGCGTATCCACGCTTCTGGAAGAAGCGGATGGCTTCGGAGTTTCCGGAATGCGTCTGCATCATCGCCGTATCGAAGCCCTGTGCTGCTATGTCTTTCTCGATATCCTGCAACAGTGCCGTGCCGAGACCATGACCGATGAAGGCAGGATCGATCCAGAAATCCGAGATTTTCTCGTCGAGCGTCTCGCGCGCCGCCCATCCTGCTGCATGCCCGTTCCATTCGATGACGGTGACGGTGATCCAGCTACCCGCAACGAAATCGAAAAACGCGCTTCGCGCGGCATCGACCATGGCATCCCCTTCGCCGATGGATGCCATTGCCTTCTGCCAGGCCCTTATTCCGATCTCGCTCAAAAGCTCCGCTTCGCCTTCGCGGGCATTGCGAATGTGGATCAATAGCCCCTCCGCGTTTCCGCAGAAGTAAACACCGAATCACCGCGTTATCAAAGCCTTGGGTTTCGAGCGCGAGGCTCGATTCAACACCCCCATCGGTTGCAAAACTTGACGAAATTGCGGTCAGCGGATATGACGACCTCATGTTGAACTCGTCTTCTCAGACTCGGTAGAGGCCCCTGCCCGCAGGTTTTTCTTGCGCGCACGGGCCCGAAAAAACGAAGCCCTGACGTCCGATCGGACGCCAGATCGTTTTTACGCGCCTCCTCAAGGCGCTACGACCGGATCAACATTCCATGGATATTTCACGCACGGAGCAGCGCATCCTGCACCTATTGGCCCAAGGTGGCCGGATTGAAATCGAACGCGACGACAACCGGAAAATCGAGGCGGTGAAGTGCTTCACCCGCGACGGCTGGGTCTATCCCGGCTTCGGCGTCGAGCTGTTTCGCAAGCTAAAGCAGAAGAGGGCCATCAAATCCTCGAGCGGCAAGCCTTACCGGATTACCGAAAGAGGACTCGTTCTCGTAAGAGCCGAACAGGACAACAGATAGCCACCCGAGCCGCGCGTCGCCTGGGCGCGCGGCTTTCGTTCAAAAATGCTTGGTAAGCTCCGCCTTCATCACCGACCATTCCTCGGCCACCGAGCCGCTCCCGCGATGCTTGCCAGCACGGCGATACCAGTAGTCAGCATTCCAGTCGTCGCCTTCGATACGATGGCAGATGGCATGACCCCAATCGAAAGGCGCTTCGCCTTCATGCGCCTGGCAGATTGCATGCACGGCCTGCCATTCGTCGCCCAGGGTGAACCCCGCCGCCGCGAGACGGTCGAATGCTTCGATCATGTCTGCAAGATCCTGTTTAGCCATTGGCCTCCCCCCGAAATTGCGCCTTCAGTCGAGACGCTTCGTCAGATGCACCTTTTCGAGCGGAATGCCGAGTTCCGCATCGAATTTCTTACCGCGCCAGACGATCGAGAAGCCGGCCCGCTCATAGAGTCGGATGGCGCCGCCATTGGTAGCGCGGGTGTGGATTTTTGCAACTTTGAAGCCGCCAGCGGCAATGCGTTCAATGAAGTAGCACACTAGGGCGGAACCGATGCCGCGGCCCTGGCAGGCGGGATCGATCCAGATGTCAGAAATGTAATTGGGTTTGTCTTCCCGGACGCCCCAGCCGGCTATCCTACCTTCGAACTCAACGACGATGGGACATCGCCCTTTGCTGTAGCGGGATAGTCGAAGAATGCTCTGCGGGCACCTTCGATGACGTCAGCCCGGTTGAAACCAGCTTCGCCAGCGCCGCTGGATTTCCATGCCGCAAAACCGACTTCGCCGACATGTGATGGTCGCGACGGTCATTTTCCGGATTGTCAGCTCGCTTACCACCACTTGGTAGGCGTGAACCTGCCCGCGGCCTGCTCGATCACATGCGCAGTCTTGAACAGCGTTTCTTCGTCGAACGGTTTGCCGATAAGCTGCAGGCCGAGCGGCAGGCCCTTGTGATCTAGGCCGGCCGGAACCGCGATGCCGGGCAGCCCGGCCATGTTGACCGTCACCGTAAAGATGTCGTTCAGGTACATCTTGACCGGATCGGAGGCAAGGTTTTCGTCGGCGACGCCGAAGGCGGACGACGGTGTCGCGGGCGTCAGGATCGCATCGACACCGGCATTGAAGGCCAGTTCGAAATCGCGCTTGATGAGCGTGCGAACCTTCTGGGCCTTGATGTAGTAGGCGTCGTAGTAGCCGGCCGAGAGAACATAGGTGCCGATCATGATGCGGCGCTTGACTTCCTTGCCGAAGCCGGCGGCGCGCGTCTTTTCGTACATGTCGACGATATCCTTGCCGTCGACACGCAGGCCGTAGCGGACGCCGTCGTAGCGGGCGAGGTTCGACGAGGCTTCGGCGGGGGCGACGATGTAGTAGGCCGGCAGCGCATATTTGGTGTGCGGCAGCGAGATGTTGACGATCTCGGCGCCTGCGTCTCTCAGCCAGGCAATTCCCTGCTGCCACAAGGTTTCGATTTCCTCTGGCATGCCGTCGACGCGGTATTCGTTCGGAATGCCGATCTTCATGCCCTTCAGCGACTGGCCGAGTGCCGCCTCGTAGTCCGGAACCGGCAGGTCTACGGAGGTCGTGTCCTTGGGATCGACCGACGCCATCGACCTCAGTAGGATTGCGGCATCGCGCACATCGCGCGCAATCGGGCCGGCCTGATCGAGAGACGAGGCGAAAGCCACCGTGCCCCAGCGCGAGCAGCGGCCATAGGTCGGCTTGATGCCGACCGTGCCGGTGAAGGCTGCAGGCTGGCGGATCGAACCGCCGGTATCGGTCGCCGTCGCACCGGCGCAAAGGTGGGCTGCAACGGCCGCTGCGGAGCCACCGGAGGAACCGCCTGGCACCAGCTGCTGGTTGGAGCCGGCCGAACGCCAGGGATTGATCACCGCGCCGTAGTAAGAGGTTTCGTTGGAAGAGCCCATCGCGAACTCGTCCATGTTGAGCTTGCCGAGCATGACGGCGCCGTCGTCCCACAGGTTCTGGGTGACGGTCGACTCGTAGTGCGGCTTGAAACCATCCAGGATGTGGCTGCAGGCTTGGGTATGAATGCCTTCGGTCGCGAACAGGTCCTTGATGCCGAGCGGGATGCCTTCGAGCGCACCGCCCTTGCCGCCGGCGAGACGCGCGTCTGAGGCTTCCGCCATCTGCAGCGCCTTCTCGGGCGTGACCTTAATATAGGCATTGAGCTTTTCGTTGGCCGCTTCGATTGCCGAGATATAGGCCTCGGTCAGTTCGGTTGCTTTGATCTCCTTGGCGCGCAGCTTCGTGCGGGCTTCGGCAATAGTCAGGCTGGTGAGTTCGCTCATAGTAATTCGCTTCAAATCTGGAATGGCAACGGAGGTCGGAAAGCAGCGAGAGCCTTATTCGACGACTTTGGGTACCAGGAAGAAATTCTGATCGGTGACAGGCGCATTCGAGACGATGTCGGCGGCCTTGTTCCCGTCGGTCACGTCGTCCGTGCGCTTCTTCATCTCCATCGGAGTGACCGATGTCATTGCCTCGACGCCTTCGACATCGACCTCGGAGAGCTGCTCGACGAAGCCGAGAATACCATTCAGCTCGCCCACCATGCGGTTTGCCTCTTCTTCCGAGACGGCAATACGGGCAAGGCGCGCTACGCGCTTAACGGTGGTAAAGTCGACGGACATAACATTCTCCGGATGGGATTTTTCCTACCCGCTATAAAGGCCATGCCCGCTGTGCGCAACGGGCATGGCATTTGGATTGCGTGGAATTCCTTCTCCGAAATCGAAGCGATTTCGACAGACGTCGACTAGAGAGAGAGGCTTTCGCCCGGCTTCGGCGTTTTCACAGCTGTCTTCGATCCGTCCATGCCGGAGACGAACTTCTCGGGCGTCTGGTCGATGATCGGGAAGGTGCCGTAGTGGCAGGGTATGACGGTCTTGAAGTTGAAGTAGCGTTGGCAGGCCAATGCCGCCACCGCACCCCCCATGGTGAAGCGGTCGCCGACTGGCATGAGGCCGATGTCGGGCTGATGCAGCTCGTTGATCAATGCCATGTCGGAGAAGATGTCGGTGTCGCCCATGGCGAGGATAGAAGCCTCCTCGTCGAAGTGCAGCATCAGGCCGTTGGCATTGCCAAGCGCGTGCGAAACGCCATCCTCGGTGATCTGGGCGGAGGAATGCAGCGCGTTGGTGAAGGTCGCCGAGAAGCCGTCGAACGAAATCGTACCGCCGGTGTTGCCCGCTTCGATCTTCTTCAGGCCCTTCGAGCTCAGCCAGGCGGCAAGATCGGCGTTTGCGAGAACGACCGCGCCAGTCTCCTCGGCAAGTGCGACGGTATCGCCGACATGGTCACCGTGACCGTGGGTCAGCAGGATATGTGTAACACCGCTCGCGACATCCTTTGCATTTTGGCCCGCAAAGGACGGATTGTGCGTGAGAAACGGATCCAGCAGGATTTTCGCCTTTCCGATCTCGATGCGGAAAGCGGAGTGACCAAGCCAAGTGATCTTCATGAAATTCTCCTTTTATTATGGGATGCAAAAGCCTGCTTTGCTGGTTATGGACATATCCGATGCGGCCACAAAGAAAAGCGACGCTGCTTCAATTTCTTTTGACGGGATAAAACGACGATGACGGTGCTGACGATTGAGGAACTGGCGACTGTGCTGCAGCCGGGACAGGCGATCGCGGGTCTCGATCTCGGCACGAAAACGATCGGGCTCTCTATGTCCGATCTCGGTCGGCGCTTTTCGACGCCCCGGCCTGTCATCAAACGCGAGAAATTCACGATCGACGCGGTAACGCTGCTGGAGTTTGCCACGAAGGAAAAGGTTGCCGCCTTCGTTATCGGCCTGCCGATGAATATGGACGGATCGGCCGGACCACGCGTACAGGCAACGCGGGCCTTCGTGCGCAACATGGAGCAGAAGACCGATCTGCCCTTCGTGTACTGGGACGAGCGGCTGTCGACGGTCGCCGCCGAGCGTGCTCTGCTGGAAATGGACGTATCGCGCAGGCAGCGTGCCGAGCGCATCGACTCGGCCGCGGCAAGCTTCATTCTTCAGGGAGCGCTGGACAGGCTTTCCTTGCTCGGCAAAGCGGCATCCGACGACTTGGATCCGTGACGAGCACGCCACCTGGCGGCAATCGCCTTGCGTCGGCGGAACCCAATGATTGCGAAAACGACGAGACTGTCGACGGCGATCGCGCGGGCGACCAGCGGCGGAATGGTTTCCGGCGGAATGCCGAGGATCTTCCCATAAATCTCGAAGGTCAGGTCATGAACCTGCCTGCTCAGCATGAAGATGCCGAAGTTCATGTCGTAATAGGAAAGCCAGTACCATCCGGCCAAGAAGACAATGGGACCGGCCCAGAAGATCAGAAACCACTTCATGCGGTCGTCTCTCGTTCTCTTCGAATGGATAGCCCCTCGTAAGAAACCAACCAGATCGACAACGCTATAGAACCCACAACCAGCGCCGGCACAGCGATATCCAGCGCAAGCACAGCGAAAAACATCATCGCGGCAACAAGAAACGCGGCTCTCGCGATTTTGGTTCCCATGGTTCCAGACACCCCACGCTTTGGACTGCCCAGCAACCTGACTTCTTAACCGGAGAGGCGCAACGTAAACCATTTGTTAAGGTTAACGCGCGACGGAAGGCCTGTGGAAAGACCGTCTCTGCTTCAGCCGTAGACGCCGCGAACGATGCGTTTCAGGGCGGTTGCCGCCTTCTCCCAATCCTTCGGCGTCTTGAGTGCCAGCCCAGCGCACTGACCGGCGGCGGAGGCGGAAAGAACGAGATGCTGAATGGCTGCGATCAGAATCGCATTGACGGCCACGACATCGACGCCCTTCGGCGGCGTCAGCGATCCGCGCATCCGGTCGAGCCAGTTTGCCAAGGCCTTCGAACGCGCCTCGGAAAGCCGCCGCACCTGCTCGGTGTTTTCGGAAACTTCCCAGGCAACGATGCGACGAACAAGCGAATCATCCCTCAGGGCCTCGAGGAACAAGAGTGACAAGCGCTCCATCAGGTCGCCGTAAGTCAGAAGGAACATGCCGCCGGTGTCTTCGGGAATGCGGTCCTTGACCCAGGTGCCAAGATCCGCGCCGATCGCCTCCACCAAGCCATTCAAGCCGCCGTAGTAGCGGTAGATCAACTGCTTGTCGCATCCCGCGCGGCGGGCAACTGCGTTGACCCCGAAATTCTGGAACCCCTCCTCCGCCAGCAGCGACTTGGCTGCCTCAAGGATTGCCTTCTCCGTCGCGCTTCGGTCTCGGATACGTTTTTCCGGTTCGACACGGATTGCGTCGGCAACGGGCGTTAGCACCATGGGATCATTGAGCATTAGGATTCGGTCCGAATTGTCACTTTGCGGTGAGTAGCAACACCGCCCCACACCGACAACGGACAAGCCTTTGAAATATTGTGGACAGAGCCTGCCAAGGGTGACGGCAGTCAGGGCGCTGTCACCGTTCGGCGACATGACGCTGCTTGGCCCTAGAGCTCCTGCCCAAACCAGGCCGTCGGATCGGAAGCATCCACGAAGGGAGGTTCGAGACGTGCAAACCCACGGGAACCCCAGAAGCGCAGGGCGCCATGGTTATCGGCGCTGGCACCGAGGTGGACCGCTGTTACGCCGGCGGCTCGGGCATTCTTCAACCATCGGTCAAGAAGCCCGGTGCCCATCCCCTGGCCTTGAAGGCGCGGCAGAAGGTTCATGTGAATATGGGCTGGAAAGGTTTCGACGATCGCGGCAGGCACCCGAGACGGGTGATGGATCGCGGCGATGTATTTCTGATCCGCATCCCAGCTGGCCGGATCGCCCTGTGGATCGGCGTACGTCTCTCGAAGCGCCGGCCACCAATCGCGTTCAAGCCGCTCCTCGAAGGAAATCGTGTCGAAGACACCGACAATATAGCCGGCAACCCCTTCCGAATCTTCTGCCACGAAAGCCGTTTCGGGACTGAGCGAGACGTAGGGCGCTGAGTAGACATGGCCGATCAGCTTGCCGTCGCGATGCAACTCGGATGCATCGCGGCCAGCATCGCCCGTCACCAGCGAGATTCGATAGACCTGTTCGAGATCATCGGCACGGACGGGGCGCAGTATAGTCATCAGGTTGCCGGCGGATAGAGCAGATCGACGATGTAGCTGGCGTCGAAGCGCGAATCCAGCATGCCGTAGGTCGAGCGCCAGCCGCCTGCGAGCCGCGTCTCAATGAAGGCGTCGGCGATCCGGCCTGCTCCCAGGCGATACAGTTCGGCGGCGCCGGCAGCGAGTGCCAGCTGTTCGACCAGCAGACGCGCAGCGCCCTCGTCCCGCTCGCAGAGCGCCATCGCGGCGCGCAGCACGTCGATCGTCTTCTTGCCGGCCGGCCCGAGATCGCGCGCGAGCCCGGCAAACACGGTCTCGAAGAGATCCTTGCCGCGGTTCAGGATGCGTAGCACGTCGAGCGCCATGACGTTGCCCGAGCCTTCCCAGATCGCGTTGACTGGCGCTTCGCGATAATGACGGGCAATCGGGCGCTCCTCGATGTAGCCGCTGCCGCCGATGCACTCCATCGCCTCGTAGATCAGTGACGGCGCGATCTTGCAGCACCAGTATTTCGCAACCGGCGTCATGACGCGGGCGTAGGCCGCCTCTTCGGCACTGCCGCGCGCCCGGTCGAACGCCTCGGCGAGGCGGAAGGACAGCGCTGTCGCGGCCGCCACATCAAGGGCCATATCGGCCAAGACACGTGTCATGATCGGCTGGCTGACGAGCATCTTGCCGAAGACGCTGCGCCCGCGGGTATGGTGCACGGCTTCCGCGAGCGAGGCACGCATCATGCCCGAGGAGGCCAGCGCGCAGTCGAGGCGCGTCAACGTCACCATGTCGAGAATAGTGCGGATGCCGCCATCCGGCGTGCCGAGCAGGAAGCCGAAGGTATCGCTGAATTCGACTTCGGACGAGGCGTTGGAGCGATTGCCGACCTTGTCCTTCAGACGTTGGAAGTGGAGGCCGTTCGCCGAACCGTCTTCCAGCAGCCGAGGAACGAGGAAGCAGCCCATCCCATCCTTCGTTTGCGCCAGCATCACGAAGGCATCGCTCATCGGCGCCGACATGAACCACTTGTGGCCGGACAGGCGGTAGATGCCTTCGCTGACCTTTTCGGCCGTCGTCTTGTTGGCGCGGACGTCGGTGCCGCCCTGCTTCTCCGTCATGCCCATACCGATCGTCACGGCGGACTTCTGCATGGCCGGCTTGTTCGTGGAATCATACTTGCGCGACAGTATCTTCGGCGCCCAATCCTTCTGAACGGCCGGCGAGGCGGAAAGGGCCGCGACCGAGGCGCTCGTCATTGTCAGTGGGCAAAGATGGCCAGATTCGAGCTGCGCCGTCAGATAGAAGCGCGCCGCCCTGACCTTGTGCGCCTGGTCCTTCGCCTCGGTATCCGCCTGCGGATCCCACACCGACGAGTGAAGCCCCGATGACATCGAACGGCGCATCAGCGCGTGCCAGGCCGGATGGAACTCGACGACATCCAGCCGCTCGCCGCGCGGACCATGCGTGCGCAGCTGCGGCGTGCCCTGATTCGCCATGCGCGCCAGCTCCTGCGCCTCCGGCGAGGTCACGTAGCGCCCCATATTGTCGAGATCATCGCGGATCCCGCGCGGCAGCGTGCCGGTCAGGTCCACGATCAGCGGATCGGACCTGTAGGCATTGATCCCGGACCACAGGCTCGGCTGGTTGAGTTCGGCGAGTTTCTCTTCGGCGGGCGTCATGAATCGCTTCTAGTGCAAGAGGCAGGCAAAGGGAAACCGGAAGTTATAATTTCCCTATCTCTGCAATAGTTGAATTCGGGCAAAATTGCAGGGGGAGACGGGCCTTTCCCACAGCGCAAGCTTGCCGCCGCCCGGCGCACTCTTTATAGACCCCGCAGACGACAGCAAGAGGCAGGTTCATGGTCTTCTTTCCCCACCGCCACCTCATCGGTATCAAAGGGCTCACAGAGCAGGATATCACCTTTCTCCTCGACAAGGCCGACGAGGCCGTCAAGATCAGCCGGCAAAGGGAGAAGAAAACGTCGACACTGAGAGGCCTCACGCAGATCAACCTTTTCTTCGAAGCCTCGACGCGTACACAATCTTCGTTCGAGCTCGCCGGAAAGCGCCTCGGCGCCGACGTGATGAACATGTCGGTCGGCAATTCCTCGGTGAAGAAGGGCGAGACGCTGATCGACACGGCGATGACGCTGAACGCGATGCGGCCCGATGTGCTGGTTATCCGCCACTCCAGCGCCGGCGCAGCCGCCCTGCTCGCACAGAAGGTTTCCTGCTCGGTCGTGAACGCCGGCGACGGCCAGCACGAGCATCCGACCCAGGCGCTGCTCGACGCGCTGACAATCCGCCGCGCCAAGGGCAAGCTGTCGCGCATCATCGTCGCGATCTGCGGTGACGTGCTGCATTCCCGCGTTGCGCGGTCGAACATCCTGCTGCTAAACGCCATGGGCGCGCGCGTACGCGTCGTTGCTCCAGCAACGCTGCTGCCTGCCGGCATTGCCGATATGGGCGTCGAAGTCTTCCATTCCATGAAGGAAGGCCTGAAGGACGCCGACGTGGTGATGATGCTGCGCCTGCAGCGCGAACGTATGTCCGGCGCCTTCGTGCCCTCGGTGCGCGAATACTTTCACTTCTACGGGCTCGACGCCGAAACTCTCAAGGCGGCGAAAGACGATGCGCTGGTCATGCATCCCGGCCCGATGAACCGTGGCGTCGAGATTTCCTCCGAGGTAGCGGATGGACCGCAGAGCGTGATCGCAGAACAGGTAGAAATGGGGGTGGCGGTGCGCATGGCCGTGATGGAGACACTGCTCGTCTCGCAAAATCAGGGTCCACGCACCGAAGGAGCCGGCGCATGAGCAACTCGATCGTCCTCAAGAACGTTCGCATCGTCGACCCCTCGCGCAATCTCGATGAAGTCGGCATCATCATCGTCAAGGACGGCGTGATCGTTGCAGCCGGTGCGGATGCGCAGAACCAGGGCACGCCCCCTGGCGCCAAAGTGCGCGATTGCACCGGCCTCGTTGCCACGCCAGGCCTGGTGGATGCGCGCGTTCATATCGGTGAACCGGGCGCAGAGCATCGCGAGACGATCGCGTCGGCGAGCCGTGCGGCAGCCGCCGGTGGCGTCACGTCGATCATCATGATGCCGGATACCGATCCTGTCATCGACGACATCGCGTTGGTCGAGTTCGTCAAGAAGACGGCGAAGGACAAGGCACTCGTCAACGTCTATCCCGCAGCGGCGATCACCAAGCACCTTGCAGGTGAAGAAATGACCGAGATCGGCCTGCTGATGGAAGCAGGCGCCGTTGCGTTCACCGATGGCCGCTCCAGCGTCCATGACACCCAGGTCCTGCGCCGGGTCATGACCTATGCACGTGAATTCGGCGCGGTGATCTCCTGCGAGACTCGCGACAAATATCTCGGCGCCACCGGCGTCATGCATGAGGGACTGTTCGCGAGCTGGCTTGGTCTCGGTGGCATTCCGAAGGAAGCCGAGCTCATCCCGCTCGAACGCGACCTGCGCATCGCCAAGCTGACGCACGGCAACTACCACGCCGCGATGATCTCCGTGCCGGAATCGGTCGAAGCGATTGAACTTGCCCGGAGCCGCGGCGCTACCGTGACCTGCGGCATCTCGATCAACAATCTCTCGCTCAACGAGAACGACATCGGCGAGTACCGCACCTTCTTCAAGCTCTACCCGCCGCTGCGGTCCGAAGACGACCGCGTGGCGATGGTGGATGCGCTGGCCCGCGGTGCAATCGATATCATCGTCTCCTCGCACGATCCGCAGGACGTCGACACCAAGCGCCTGCCCTTCGGCGAGGCTGCGGACGGCGCCGTCGGCCTCGAAACGATGCTTGCTGCGGCGCTTCGCCTGCATCACAGCGGTCAGGTAAGCCTCATGCGCCTCATCGATGCGATGTCGACGCGGCCGGCGCAGATCTTCGGCCTCGAGGCCGGCACGCTGAAGCCGGGAGCGAAAGCAGATATTACGCTGATCGATCTCGATGACCCTTGGCTTGTTTCGAAGGACATGCTTCTTTCCCGCTCGAAGAACACGCCGTTCGAAGACGCGCGCTTCAGCGGACGCGCTGTCGCGACCTACGTCGCCGGACAGTGCGTGCATACGATATAAAAAGACCACCGGAGGGAACATGGTCTCGGATCTCATGACGTGGCAGATCACGCTGCCGATCGCTTTGGCGGCAGCCGCCATCGGATACCTGCTCGGCTCCATCCCCTTCGGCCTGATCCTGACGAAGGCGGCCGGACTTGGCGACGTGCGCAGCATTGGATCCGGCAATATCGGCGCGACCAATGTGCTCAGAACCGGCAACAAGAAGCTTGCTGCCGCAACGCTTCTTCTCGATGCACTGAAGGCATCCGCAGCCGCCTGGATTGTCGGCTACTTCCTGGGTAACGAAGCAGCGCTGATTGCAGGCTTCTTCGCCTTCATCGGGCACCTCTTCCCGGTCTGGATCGGATTCAAGGGCGGCAAGGGAGTCGCCACCTATATCGGCACGCTGCTCGGCGTTGCACCAATCATGGTTCTTGCCTTTGCTGCGGTCTGGCTGGCGGTCGCCTTCACGACCCGGTACTCGTCGCTTTCCGCACTGGTTGCAATGCTTGTCATTCCGGTTGCATTGTGGATGCTGGGGGCCGAAAAGGTTGCAGTTGTCATGGCGATCATGACTGCAATCTCCTTCTGGAAGCACAAGGCCAACATCTCCCGCCTGATGAGCGGGACGGAAAGCAAAATCGGGGCGAAGGGATAGGATGGACACTCGCAGCGCAAGGCCAAAGGGAATTGCGCTGACGGAACGACAGGGCCTCAAGCTCCATATACAGATTTAAATCAATATCTTGGCTTGATTTTCCACCGCCCAACGCGTGAATGGACCTGAATATCTTGTGCCCAGACTATACAACATTGATCTTTTCATTTTGAGGCCCCGCCCTAGTTAACGGTATGTGATAAGACAGTTTTCTTGATCTAGGGGTAAAGAATGATCGGAACTTCCGTTGTCATCGGAATTTTGATCACGTTTCTAGTAATCATCCTGGTTTTGTACCTGGTCCAACGTTTGCCGATCGATGCGAGGACGCGGCAGATCGCCCAGATCATTGTGATTATCATCGGTATCGTGTCGCTGCTGAAATACCTCGCTGTTTTCTAGCCATCGCCGGGCCGGACATCCCTTTGGAGCATCCGCAACCTTCGGGTCCCGGCATGTTACATAGCGTGCTCTCTTATAAAGGAAATCAAAATGACAATGTCATTCCTTGGTAAAGTCAGCGCCGCACTGTGCGTGCTTGTGGCACTGTCGTCGTGTGCGAACACCATCAGAGGCATGGGTAGGGACACCGCAAACACGGTCAACGCAACGCAAAATGCTGGCCAGCGCGTTGGTAACGCAGCTGCTTACTAGCCTGCATCTGGCACTCATTCAGCGCGCGCTTAAAAAAATGAAGCCCGCCCTGCCCGAGCTTTCTGCACGCGGCTGCGCTACGCGGTCCGTCAGGATAGCAACGGAGAGCGAAGCGCATAGGGAGTTGGAGGCAGCCCGACGCTTTGGCGCCCGGCTTGTCGGTATCGGCGAGCCGGCGCTCCGCCGTTACTTGCCGTCAAAGGCAATCTTTCCGTTTCCTCGCGGCCGGCAGTCGGCATTGTTGGCTCCCGCAATGCCTCGATCAGTGGAGCCAAGTTCGCTGCCACGATTGCGCGCCAATGCGGCCAGGCAGGCTATGTGGTTGTCTTCGGTCTTGCGCGCGGCATCGATACGGCAGCGCATCGCGCAAGCCTCGAAACGGAAAGGTGGCGGCCATGGCCGGAGGTCTGGATCAGCCCTATCCACCGGAGAATGCTGGCCTGCTTGACGACATCTGGAATGGAAACGGACTCGCCATCAGCGAAATGCTGTTCGGCTGGGAGCCACGCGCACGCGATTTTCCGCGTCAAAACCGGCTTATCGCCGGCATTTCGCTCGGCGTCGTCGTCGTCGAACCGGCGATGCGCTCGGGCTCGCTTATCACGGCAAGGCTTGCAGGCGAGTTCGGCAGGCTGGTTTTCGCAGTACCGGGTTCGCCGCTCGGTCCGCGCTGTCATGGCACCAATGGATTGCTGAAGGACGGCGCAATGATTGTCACCGCTCCGGGTGACGTTACCGAAGCCCTCTTGCAGATCGAACGCTACTCAACTCCTGTCGTCGAGGAGCCGGAGCGAGAGGGGGCCGTTCCATGCTTCCGCCTGACGAATCCGATCGCTCACTTATCGTCGATGCGCTCGGCCCGACGCCTGTCGAGATCGACGACGTCATCCGTCACACCGGTCTGCCGGCGTCTTCGGTCTATCTTGTCCTGCTGGAGCTGGATATTGCCGGACGGCTTCATCGCCATCCCGGCGGCTTCGTTTCTCTTGCGATGGGCGACTGAGATCCCTACATCCGGGCCTGCAGATCGCCAGCCTCCACATAGGCCATCTCGATCAGATTGGACAGCATATCGGCGTTCTCTTTTTCCGCCACCCGTCGCAACTCAGCAAGCATCTGCCTTGTGAAGGCGATGGTCTCATGCGAGCCGGATCGTCCGGTATCTTTCTTTGCGAACTTGGCCGCCCTGGGATAGTCTCTGAGGAAAGAGAAACGCTGCCTTTTCGGCTAGCCGGAACCACAGTTCAAAAACGATACCTCAATTATCACAAATTGAAATACGTTTACTATCTCGCATTAGTTGTATAGCGTTATAATGCGTAAAAATGCAGTCAAACCACTTGACCGAAACGATTTCCCTGTCCATGTCGAGGAACCGGTTATCTTGGCACGGCAGGGATTCCATCTGCTTATCCGCCGGCCTGGCACATTTTTTTAGAGAACCATGATGAATGTTGTAGTGGTAGAATCGCCTGCCAAGGCAAAGACGATCAACAAGTATCTGGGCTCCGGATACAAGGTGCTCGCCTCCTTCGGCCATGTCCGCGATCTACCTGCCAAAGACGGCTCGGTTCTTCCCGATCAAGATTTCGAGATGCTGTGGGAGGTCGATAGTGCGTCAGCCAAGCGGCTCAAGGACATTGCCGATGCGGTGAAGTCGTCCGACAGCCTGTTTCTCGCAACCGACCCGGATCGCGAGGGTGAAGCGATTTCCTGGCACGTCCTCGACATGCTGAACAAAAAGCGCGTGCTGAACGGCAAGACTGTGAAGCGGGTCGTTTTCAACGCGATCACGAAGAAGGCCGTCCTCGATGCGATGGCCGACCCGCGTGATATCGACGTGCCGCTGGTTGATGCGTATCTGGCTCGCCGCGCCCTCGACTATCTCGTCGGCTTCAACCTGTCGCCAGTACTTTGGCGAAAGCTTCCCGGCGCACGTTCAGCCGGCCGCGTGCAGTCGGTGGCGCTGCGCCTCGTTTGCGATCGCGAATCCGAAATCGAGCGCTTCATCTCTGAAGAATACTGGAACCTTTCGGCTCTCTTGAAGACGCCGCGAGGCGACGAGTTCGAGGCAAGGCTGGTTGCAGCGAATGGCAAGCGGTTGCAGGCTCGCTCTATCGCGAACGGCGAGGAAGCCGGCAAACTGAAAGCGCTTCTCGAGGGTGCCACCTATGTGGTGGATACCGTCGAGGCGAAGCCGGTCAAGCGCAACCCGGGACCACCCTTCACAACCTCCACACTGCAGCAGGCCGCTTCCTCGAAGCTCGGCTTTTCGGCGTCTCGTACCATGCAGATTGCCCAGAAGCTCTACGAGGGTGTCGACATTGGGGGCGAGACGGTTGGTCTGATCACCTACATGCGTACGGACGGCGTTCAGATGGCGCCCGAAGCCATCGATGCGGCACGCAAGGCCATCGTCGATCAATTCGGCCAGCGCTACATGCCCGAAAAAGCTCGCTTCTATTCGACCAAGGCGAAGAACGCACAGGAAGCCCACGAAGCAATCCGGCCAACCGACTTCAATCGCTCGCCCGATCGAGTGCGTCAGTTCCTCGATGCCGACCAGATCAAGCTTTACGACCTGGTCTGGAAGCGTGGTATCGCGAGCCAGATGGCCTCGGCCGAGATCGAGCGCACGACGGCTGAAATTACCGCCGACAACAACGGCGAGAAGGCGGGCCTGCGCGCTGTCGGCTCGGTGATCCGTTTCGATGGTTTCATCGCCGCCTACACCGACCAGAAGGAAGATGGCGAACAGAGCGACGAGGGTGACGAAGGTGGTCGCCTGCCCGAAATCAATGCGCGCGAGACCCTCGCGAAGCAGAAGATCAATTCGACCCAGCACTTCACCGAACCGCCACCGCGCTACTCGGAAGCGTCGCTGATCAAAAAGATGGAAGAGCTCGGCATCGGGCGCCCTTCGACCTATGCTGCGACGCTGGCGACGCTGCGGGACCGCGAATATGTCACCATCGACAAGCGCAAACTCATCCCGCAGGCCAAGGGACGGCTGGTGACGGCCTTCCTCGAAAGCTTCTTCACCAAGTATGTCGAATACGATTTCACGGCGGATCTCGAAGAGAAGCTCGACCGGATCTCCGCCGGCGAGCTGAACTGGAAACAGGTTCTGCGCGACTTCTGGAAGGATTTCTTCTCCCAGATCGAGGACACGAAAGAGCTTCGCGTCACCAACGTCCTCGACTCGCTCAACGAGGCGCTGGCGCCGCTTGTTTTCCCGAAACGCGAAGACGGCGGGGACCCGCGCATCTGCCAGGTTTGCGGCACGGGCAATCTGTCGCTGAAGCTTGGGAAATACGGCGCCTTCGTCGGCTGCTCGAACTATCCGGAATGCAACTATACCCGCCAGCTTTCATCCGAAGGCGGTTCGGAAGCCGAGGGCGTTGCGCTGAACGAGCCGAAGAATCTCGGTACCGATCCGGTGACCGGCGAAGAATTGACGCTGCGTTCCGGGCGCTTCGGTCCCTACATACAGCGTGGAGATGGCAAGGATGCCAAGCGTGCTTCCCTGCCGAAGGGTTGGAAACCAGAGGACATCGACTATGAAAAGGCGATGGCTCTGATTTCGTTGCCACGCGACATCGGCAAGCACCCGGAAACCGGCAAGATGATTTCTTCGGGCATCGGTCGTTATGGGCCGTTCCTGCTGCACGATGGCGGCTATGCCAACCTTGAAAGCGTCGAAGACGTCTTCTCGATCGGTCTTAACCGCGCTGTGACCGTGATCGCCGAGAAAGCGAGCAAGGCGCCGGGCGGACGCGGGCGGACGGCAGCAGCAGCGCTGAAGGAACTCGGCGACCATCCCGACGGCGGCGCAATCACCGTTCGCGACGGCAAGTACGGCCCCTATGTGAACTGGGGCAAGGTCAATGCGACGCTGCCGAAGGGCACTGATCCGCAGGCACTGACCGTCGAGGAAGCGCTGGCGCTGATCGTCGCCAAGGCGGGCAAGGCACCGGCCGCGAAGAGCAAGGCAAAACCGAAGGCGAAGGCCGCGGCCGCCGAAACCAAGACGACCAAGACCGCCGCCAAGCCGAAGACGGCGAAGGCCAAGGCGCCGGCAAAGACGAAAAAGAGCAAAGAGTGAGCAAAATCCCGCGGGAAAGAACGAAGGGCATGGGCAAGCGTCCGGGCAAGATCGGACGCGCCAGCCAGCAACCCGCAGCCGAACCGCTGAACATGGCTCACGGCACGCTGCCTTCCCGCGAAGTGATCCTGCGTTTCATCGCCGATCATCCGCAGAAGGCGTCGAAGCGCGAACTGGCGAAGGCCTTCGGGCTGAAAGGCGAAAGCCGCGTCGAGCTCAAGCACCTTCTGCGCGAACTGGAGCAGGAAGGCATGCTCCAGAAGACGCGCAAGTCGCTGATCCGGCCGGGCGCCCTGCCGCCCGTCACCGTGCTCGACATCACGACGCGCGACAAGGACGGCGAACTGATCGGCCGTCCGGCCGAGTGGCCCGATGACCAGGGCGTTGCACCCGCTGTCGCCATCCGCCAGTCCACGTCCCCGGCGGGACGCAACGGCAAGGGCAAGGCCCCCGTTGCCGGGATGGGCGATCGCATCCTGGCAAAGATCTTTCCGGCTGCAGACCGCGGCGGACCAGCCTACACGGCGCGCATCATCAAGATCCTCGACAAGCGCCGCGGCGCGCTGCTTGGCGTCTTCAAGGATGCGCCGGGTGGAGCCGGCCGTCTGCTGCCGATTGAGCGGCGCGGCGAGGAAATGGTGATTGACCCCGAGTACAAGGGCGAGGCCAAGGACGGCGATCTTGTCGAAGTCGAAGTCGCTCGCCTCGGTCGCTTCGGCCTGCCACGCGCCAAGGTGCTGTCGATCATCGGTTCCGTTGCATCCGAGAAGGCGATCTCGATGATCGCCATACATGCACATGGCATTCCCTACATATTCCCGCCGGCGGTCGTCGCCGAGGCGGATGATGCCAAGCCCGCGACAATGTCGCATCGCGAGGATTGGCGTGATGTCCCGCTCATCACCATCGATCCGGCCGACGCGAAGGACCACGACGACGCGGTCTATGCCGAGACAGATCCTTCGCCCGACAATCCGGACGGCGTCATCGTCACCGTCGCCATCGCCGACGTTTCCTATTACGTGCGGCCGAATTCGCCACTCGACCGCGAAGCTCTGAAACGCGGCAACTCGGTCTATTTCCCCGACCGGGTCGTGCCAATGCTGCCGGAACGGATTTCAAACGACCTCTGCTCGCTGAGAGAAGGTCTGGACCGCCCGGCGCTTGCCGTACGCATGGTGTTTTCGAAGGACGGCCGCAAGATCGGCCATACCTTCCATCGCATCATGATGAAGAGCGCGGCAAAGCTCTCCTACCAGCAGACACAGGCAGCGATCGACGGAAAACCCGACGACAAGACGGGACCGCTTCTGGAACCCATTCTGAAGCCGCTCTGGAATGCCTACAGGGTGATGACGCGCGGGCGCGAGCGACGCCAGCCGCTCGAACTCGACATGCCGGAGCGCAAGATCCTGCTGAAGCCGGATGGCACCGTGGATCGTGTCTTCGTGCCGCCACGCCTCGATGCCCACAAGCTCATCGAGGAAATGATGATCCAGGCCAACGTCTCGGCCGCTGAGACGCTGGAGAAGAAGCGGCAGGTCCTGATCTATCGCATCCATGACGGCCCGACACTCGCCAAGCAGGAAGTGCTGCGCGAGTTTCTGGCGACCCTTGGCATATCGCTCGCCAAGGGCGGCAACATGCGCGCCAACAATTTCAACATGATCCTTGCCAAGGCCGATGATACCCCGCATCAGACGATGGTCAACGAGATGGTGCTGCGCTCGCAGAGCCAGGCGATCTACAGCCCCGAGAATATCGGGCATTTCGGCCTGAACCTGATGAAATACGCGCACTTCACCTCGCCGATCCGCCGCTATGCGGACCTCATCGTGCATCGTGCGCTGGTCAGCTCGCTCGGCTTCGGCGAAGGCGGCATCACCCCCGATGAGGAAGGGGTGCTCGATGACATCGCCGCCGAGATCTCCACCTTCGAGCGGCGCGCCATGGCTGCAGAGCGCGAAACGGTGGACCGCCTGATCGCCCATCATCTTGCCGGTCGCGTCGGCGAAGAATTCGAAGGACGCGTATCAGGTGTGACGAAATCGGGACTATTTGTCACTCTCCCGGACTATGGAGCGGACGGCTTCGTTCCTATATCTACGCTCGGAACGGACTACTTCATCTATGATGAGGCACACCAGGCGCTGTCTGGCGAAAAGACCGGGCTTGGATATCGCCTCGGCGACGGTGTCACGGTCAAGCTTGCAGAAGCCATTCCGCTTGCCGGTGCGCTACGCTTCGAGATGATCAGCGAAGGGCGAAAGATGCCGACCGCTGTACGTTCGTTTCACAAGGCGGGCCGGCGCGACGCAAGCCGGGCGCGCAAGAAGGCCGGAACAAGGCCGCCAAGAGGGCGGCGATAGGCGTGTACGGACGCCGCGAAAGGAAACGAACGATGACGACCACCTCTACCGACCAGGCAATCCGTTACGGAGGCAGTGAGGAGGTGGAGCGTCCGCTTGGCCGCTCTATCAAGCGCGGCATGCTGAACACCTGCCCCGCATGCGGCAGCGGCAAACTCTTCAAAAGCTTCTTAAAGCCGGTGGACAATTGTGCTGCCTGCGGCGAAGCCATGCACCATCATCGCTCGGACGACCTGCCGCCCTATCTCGCGATCGTAGTCATCGGCCATCTCATCATCGGCGGCTACATGGCAACTGACCTTGTTTGGCCAATGCCCCTCTGGCTTACGTTCGCGATCTGGACGCCTATCACGCTGCTGGCGACACTGCTGATCATCCAGCCGATCAAAGGCGGCGTCATCGGCCTGCAATGGGCATTGAAGATGCACGGCTTCGGTGGACAAACCGACGATCACGACGCCTACGAGATACCGGGCCGCAAACGCTAGGCGCGTACCTGCCCCTTCACCTTCACGACACAATTGACGTGTAGTGGCACGCCCAACGGTGCTGCGGCTCCGCGGGGCGAAATCTCATGCCTATTCGGTAAGGTTCCTTGACTATATCCATTCAAGATCATCCAGGTTATTGCCGCCAGCGCGTTTCATCTTGTAAAGCACAGCCGTCACTCGGATTTGGCACGCCTGTGCCTTTCTATGGTGCTTCGCGGTGAGCGATTCTGTGCAGCAGGTCTCTAAGGATGCGTATATGTCTCAGCCGCGAAACGGCACAGCAGCAGGCGATGTCGAAGAAATTCATTGGCCCTCGCTGGTGGCAGCCGTCTCGTCCATCTCCGCTGTCGGCATAGCAATCGGCCTCGGGCTTCCGCTTCTCAGCATCATTCTCGAAAAGCGCGGCATTCCGTCGACGCTTATCGGATTGAACACGGCGATGGCCGGGGTTGCCGCGATGGCGGCTGCGCCCATCACCACGAAGCTGGCGCACAAATATGGTGTCGCCCCGACCATGATCTGGGCCGTCGTGATTTCAGCGATCAGCGCGCTCGCCTTCTACTACGCCCAGGATTTCTGGATGTGGTTTCCGCTGCGTTTCGCCTTTCACGGCGCGACAACGACGCTGTTCATCCTGTCGGAATTCTGGATCAACGCCGCCTCGCCGCCTTCCAAGCGGGGTTTCGTGCTCGGCATCTATGCCACTGTCCTGTCACTGGGGTTTGCCGGCGGACCACTGCTCTTTTCGATTCTCGGCAGCGATGGCATCCTGCCGTTTGCTGTCGGCGCCGGCGCCATTCTGCTGGCAGCCATTCCGATCTATATCGCGCGGTATGAGAGTCCGGTCCTCGAAGAGAAACCCGAACTGCATTTCATGCGCTACGTCTTCCTGGTGCCGACAGCAACGGCTGCCGTCTTCATCTTCGGGGCCGTCGAAGCCGGTGGTCTGGCGCTGTTCCCTATCTATGCTGTGCGCGCCGCCTTTACCGAATCGCAGGCAGCCCTGCTGCTGACGGTAATGGGAATCGGCAATGTGATCTTCCAGATTCCCGTCGGCCTACTTTCGGACCGCATGAAGGACAAGCGTCCGCTGCTGGCCGCCATGGCCTTCATGGGCCTGATCGGTTCCCTGATGCTGCCGGTCCTCGCGCACAGCTGGATTCTGATGGCGGCGGTTCTCCTCTTCTGGGGCGGCTGCGTTGCGGGACTCTATACGGTGGGCCTCAGTCACCTAGGCTCGCGCCTGACCGGCTCCGACCTCGCGGCGGCCAACGCGGCCTTTGTGTTCTGCTATGCGGTTGGCACAGTGGCCGGACCGCAGGTCATCGGCGCGGCCATCGACGTTGCCGGCAACAACGGTTTTGCCTGGGCGATCGCTGGATTCTTCGGGCTTTATGCCCTGCTTTCCGCCGTCAGACTGCTTTTCCTCCGAAAGCGGGCTTGACTTTTCGGGCTGGATTCGTAGTTTCGCGCCAGAATTTGCCGTGGAGCCTATCCGGCCTGCCACGGCTTTCATTTTATTAAAGGCAGGACGACCATGGCCAAGGCTACCACTATCAAGATCAAGCTGCTGTCGACGGCCGACACCGGTTTCTTCTACGTCACGACGAAGAACAGCCGTACGATGACCGACAAGATGACGAAGACCAAGTACGACCCGATCGCTAAGAAGCACGTCGAGTTCAAGGAAACCAAGATCAAGTAATCGCTTGATCTGACGTCTTCAAAAGGCGCGCGCCCACGGGCTGCGCGCTTTTTTGTTCGTCGGCTCTATTGTCTGATTTCTGATGCCTGAAAACAGAAACGCCGTCCTCCCGTAAATGCGGAAAGGACGACGTTTTCTTGAAAGGGGGTCGACCGGCAAGCAACGCGGCACGAGGAACCGCTAAATGTTGCAAACCAGCCGACCGACCCCACGACCCAGGAGATGCGGCGGACCTGAGCATCATGGGGTATCTCAGACTCCTCACGGGGAGTGCTTATCTTCTTATGGTTCGATAATTTGCTCGAAAATGAAAGAAAATCAACAAATTCTTAATGGTTAGATCTCCGAGGCTGATTCTATGGTTAAAAGTACGGCTTTGGGACAGTTTTTAGAGCTTCGAGTCGCCTCCAATAGCAAGAATAGCGCCAAATTGACAAAGAAGGGCGAAACTATAGGTCAATAGTATTAGCTTGCGCCTTTGCGCCTCGAAGCTTGGTTATCACAGCTACTTGTGAAACGCCGGCTAAATATGATTGATCCTCACTTTTATCACTGAGCCCGTACCGCAGCTGCTTGGCGCGATATCGAGAGCCAACAAATGCTCAGGTCAAATGGCCGGCTTTGCATTCAAGTTACTTGGCTGCCACGCGTCGGCAGGCATGCATCAGGTAGCTGTGGATGACCCAAAATGCTTCAGAGAAGTGTTACTCAAGCCGCGGCGACGACCCGATTTCGGCCGCCCGTTTTTGCCTCGTAGAGCGCCAGATCGGCCTGCTTCATCAACTGCCCCGGCGTAACGACCGACGAGATGCGCGACGAGATGCCGAAGGAGGCAGTCACGCTCAACTCCTGCCCCGACGACTTCAGCAGGAACGGTGTCGTTTCGACCACAGAGCGCAGCCGCTCCGCGACGGTTGCGGCCACCTCGGGCGAGGTATCGGGCATCACCACCACGAATTCTTCACCGCCGTAGCGGCAGGCAAGATCGGCGCCGCGGACGGTGGAGCGAATGCGGCTCGCAAACTCCCGAAGCACATCATCCCCCGCATCATGCCCATAGGTGTCGTTGACCTGTTTGAACCGATCGATATCGGTGATCAGCACCGATAGCGGGCGGCCCCGCGCCATAGAGCGGTTGAACAGCGTGCTAAGGTGATTATCCAGGTAGCGGCGGTTGCTGAGCCCGGTCAACGGATCCGTGACGGCAAGCTCGATCGTCTGCTTGACACTCGCGCGTAGGCGATCGTTGTAGTGCTTGCGGCGCATCTGAGTGAGGCTGCGCGCCACCAGTTCGTTGGGATCGACCGGCCGAACGATATAGTCGTTGACGCCGAGTTCCAGCGCCCGGATCACCATGTCGTCGTCGCCCTGCTCCGTGATGATCAGGAGCGGCAGAAAACGCGTGCGCTCCAGAGAGCGAAGCTGCGAACACAGACGCAGGGGATCGTAGTCGTCAAAATTGGCGTTGATGATGACAAGCTCAAAGGGATTTTCCGACGCCTCGAAAAGAGCCGCCTGCGGATCCGAGATCGCGGAGACGTCGGCGATCGGCTTCAGTGCCTTGATGATGCGTTCCTGCGAATTGGCGCGCCCGTCGACGAGCAGGACCTGGCCCGCTTCGTCGCCCCGTCCCTCGCCCGAGCGTAGCAGTTCGTCGATTCCCATCGTATGGGCGGTTTCAGCGCGAATCCGTAATTCGTCGCTGAGCGTCTTCAGCCGCAAGAGGCTCTTTACCCGCGAGATCAGTTGAAGGTCATTGACCGGCTTGGTGAGAAAGTCATCGGCGCCGGCCTTCAGGCCACGCACGCGGTCGGCCGGCTGATCCAAAGCCGTCACCATGACGACGGGTATATGCGAAGTCTTTGGGTTGGCTTTCAGGCGCTCGCACACTTCGAAGCCGTCCATTCCAGGCATCATGATATCGAGAAGCACAAGATCGACCTGGTTCCGCTCGCAGATTGCCAGGGCCTGATAGCCGTCGCCGGCGGTCAATACGTCGAAATACTCGGCGACTAGCCGAGCCTCAAGCAACTTGACGTTGGCCGGAATATCATCAACCACCAGAATGCGCGCAGTCATAGGCTTCTTTCCGATGCGTCAGGCATCGCCCAGATAGGTCTTGATCGTCTCAATGAATTTGGGAACGGAAATGGGTTTGGAGACATAGGCCTCACAGCCGCCCTGGCGGATGCGTTCCTCGTCTCCCTTCATGGCAAATGCTGTGACGGCGATAACGGGAATGACGTGCAGATCATCGTCTTCCTTCAGCCATTTCGTGACCTCGAGACCGGAAACCTCAGGTAGCTGAATGTCCATCAGAATCAGGTCCGGCCGGTACTTGCGCGCGAGATCGAGCGCCTCCATGCCATTTCGGGTCTGGATCGTCGTGTAGCCGGACGCCTCGATAAGGTCGCGAAAGAGCTTCATGTTGAGCTCGTTATCTTCTACAATCATCACCTGTTTGGGCATGACACGCGTCCTACGTCCGTTCTGGTACCGCTTCCCCGCAAGAAGAAGACTTATGCGGCGGCATGGTTCCATAGAACCGATGGCGGCACACTATCGCTATTTGGTTGAAAAATAGGTAATTTACCCAGAGAAATGCAAAGCAACTTCAAGACTTCGAAACAACTCGCGGCCGATCCACAGCTGACCGCAATCTCCGTTCTCACCTGGCTTGCCGACGAACCGGAACTGTTCAGTCGTTTCCTCGCACTGACCGGCGTCGAACCGGCGCAAGTCCGCCACGCGGTCAGCGATCCTGGGTTTATTTCCGGCATGATGGACTTCATCATGCAACACGAGCCGACAGCGATGGCCTTTTGCCATGCGACCGGCACCGCGCCCGACGCATTGAATGCGGCATGGCTGCACTTTTCGCCGCCGGGACTTGGCTCGGGAGAATATTGAGCATGGATACTGCTACCAACATCAGCCAGGTGCGCCTCGGCGACCGGCCTTTGGTCGTCTGCGACATCGACGAAGTGGTTCTCGAGTTCCTCACTCCCTTTACCGCTTTTCTGCGCTCGCACAGTTACGACCTCCTGCCACGGTCGTTCCGCCTCTACGGCAATATCGTCTCTTTGCTCGATGGCAGCGAGTTGGATAAAGCGGCCATCGATTCGTTTGAGGAAGTATTCTTCGCGAACCAGCACCTCTGGCAGAGGCCGGCGGAAAAGGCCGTCGATACGCTGCAGGCGCTCTCGGCCGACGCTGACATCGTCTTCTTGACCGCAATGCCACCTCGGCACCACGGTATCCGACGAGAATTTCTCAACCAGCTCGACCTCTCTTTCGACCTGATCGCCACGGAGGAGCCCAAGGGGCCCGTTGTCGCAAGGCTTCATGATCGGCGAAGCCTGCCTGTCGCCTTCATCGATGATATGCAGCGCAATCTCCTTTCCGTTGCCGATCATCTGCCCGAGTGCCTGCTCCTGACCATGATGGCCAACGCGGATTTCAAGCCGTTCGCACCACCGCCGGTTGGAAACATCGTGGCGGCCACTGGCTGGGACCATGCAGCAGAGCTGCTAAGGGCACATTTTGCGGCCGATGCCCTCACGAGCGCAAATCCAGCCGCATGAGCGGCCTGCCATCCTTTCGCTTTGCCACGGCTTCAAATCCAGCCGCATCGAAGATCGCGGTCGACCCCGTACAAAGCATCACCGACTTCGATTGCTTGACGCGGTCGATGGGACAGCCTTCAAGGTAGCGAGCACCGTGACGCCGCGCATGATCGATTGCACCGGCAAGGAGACGATGGCTAAGCCCCTGCCCCCGCAAATGCGCGAGCAGGAAAAAGCAGCTTACCGCCCAGAATGACGGATCGTGAGCATCGCCTTCCTCCACCGGTCGGGACACCGTTCGCGGCGAATTAAATTGCGGCACGTCGTGCCGGGATCCGACTTGGACCCAAGCGACCGGCTCGTCATCAGCATAGGCCAGGATGCCTGGCGGCGGACCGACGGCTATTCGGCCCTGCATGTGCGATTTTCGCTCTCCCGGCCCCATCTTCGCTCGCGCGGCATGAGGCAAACGGAGGGCAACGCACCAGCAGTCATAAAAGGCTCCGCGAGGACCGAAGAGCCGTTCGAAGTCACCCCACCGGTCCGCGGTCACCGGCTCGAAACGGAGATCGATATCCAATGCAAACCTCCTCGCCTCTCTTGAGACTCAAAAGTTTAAAGGCTAATGTTGAAATGTTCAATCTTTGTTCCCGTCATGACACTTGCGTACGCCAAGACACCCGGCTTCTGTCGCGACTGCCTTGCCGAGCAGAAGGCAGAAACGCGCCGCTGCGCGGCGTGCGGAAGCCCTCGTCTCGTGCGGCACAAGGAACTGTACAAGCTGACGCTGGCGCACATCGATTGCGACGCCTTCTACGCAGCGATCGAGAAGCGCGACAATCCTGAGCTCGCCGACAAGCCTGTCATCATAGGCGGCGGAAAGCGCGGGGTGGTCTCGACCGCCTGTTACATCGCGCGCATCCATGGCGTTCGTTCGGCGATGCCGATGTTCAAGGCCTTGGAGGCCTGCCCGCAGGCAGTGGTCATTCGGCCCGACATGGAAAAATATGTCAAGGTCGGACGCGAGGTCCGCACCTTGATGCAGGAACTGACGCCGCTGGTTCAGCCGCTTTCGATCGACGAGGCGTTTCTGGAACTTTGCGGCACCGAGCGGTTGCATCACGATCCGCCGGCGCGCACGCTTGCCAAGTTCGTCCAGCGCATCGAGAAGGAGATCGGCATAACCATCTCCGTGGGCCTTTCCTACTGCAAGTTTCTCGCCAAGGTCGCGTCCGACTTGCAAAAGCCCAGAGGTTTCTCGGTCATCGGCCGGGAAGAGGCCGTCTCCTTCCTTGCCCCGCGGCCGGTGACGACGATCTGGGGCGTGGGCAAGGCATTTGCGGCTACGCTCGAGGCTGACGGCATCCGCACCATCGGCCAGTTGCAGGGGATGGAGGAAAACGACCTCATGCGTCGATATGGCAGCATGGGGCAGCGACTGGCGCGCCTTTCGCGTGGCGTCGACGACCGCGAAGTCCATCTGAACGATGCGGCAAAGAGCGTTTCCTCCGAAACAACCTTCTTTGATGATATTTCCCGCTACGATGAACTCGTTCCGATCCTGCGCAGTCTTGCGGAGAAGGTCTCCTGGCGGCTGAAGAAGCACGACATTGCCGGCCGGACGGTGGTTCTGAAAATGAAGACGGCGGACTTCAAGTCGCGCACCCGCAATCGCAAACTCGAAGACCCGACCCAGCTTGCCGACCGGATCTTCCGCACCGGGCTGGAACTTCTCTTGAAGGAAACGGACGGTACGAAGTTTCGCCTGATCGGGATCGGCCTGACCGATCTTTGCGACCCCGCGCGCGCCGATCCACCCGACCTTATCGATGTACAATCCGGCCGCAGGGCAGCCGCCGAAGCGGCAATGGACAAGCTGCGCGACAAGTTCGGCAAAGGGACCGTCCAGACCGGATATACGTTTGGCGGCAAGCGCGATCACTAGTATGTGAGCCTGGCTCAAGGTCCCTTATTTCAAGTTTTCCTTAAGCTTCCCCGAATACGCTGGCCCTCCAGTATTGCGTATCGGTTGAGTCACATGTTCTCGCGTCTCGTTTTTGGCCTCGGTTTGCTGTCGGCCACCGCGCTCTTGCACCCCGCACTCGCTGCGGATGCACGCACGCTGCAGATCTTCGTATCGAAGGATTTGCAGTCGCTCACGCTCTATGATGGCACCGAGGTCGTGGCGACCTCGAAGGTTTCAACGGGAAAACCGGGCCACACAACACCGAGCGGGATCTTCTCCGTCATCGAGAAGAAGAAATATCACGAGTCCAATCTCTATTCGGCTGCACCGATGCCCTTCATGCAGCGGCTGACCTGGTCCGGTATCGCGCTTCACGAGTCCAATTCCGTGCCGCGCTACCCGGCATCACACGGCTGCGTCCGCATGCCGGCAGCCTTCGCCACGCAGCTCTACAAAATGACTGAGATGGGCGTTCCGGTTGTCATTACCGACGCAGAAGTGACACCGGAACCGATCGATCATCCGACACTCTTCCGGCCGGACATGCCGGAGCCCGCAGCGTTGCTTTCCGACGCGGCTTTGCGGCCGGCGATCGGCCAGGCTCCCGTTCAGGTCGCGATGAACGACGTCGCGCTACCGGCTGCCCACCCCCCGGCGGCAAGAGCGCCCGCGAACGACACGCCGATCCGCATGCTCATCACGCGCCGCAGCCTGCGCGAGGAGGTCATCGACCTTCAGACCTACCTCAATGAGCTCGGATTTGCCGCAGGTGAACCCGACGGCTTGCTCGGCTCGGCAACGCTGCAGGCGATCAGCGATTTCAAATCGAAATATCCGGTTGAGCCCACGGCAGACAAGTCACCAATGAGTGACACGCTCACCAAGGCGGTTTATGCCGCGGCCGGGAAGGGAACGCCGCCGAGCGGCGTCATCATGATCCGCCAAGGTTTCCAGCCTGTTCTTGAAGCGCCGATCTCGATCGCGAACCCTCGCCTTGCCCTCGGCACGCATTTCTTGATGGCACGCAGTATCGATTTCGAAACCGGCTCGGCAGACTGGATGGGTGCGACGCTTCCAAATACACTCTCGCGCGCAACCATGACGCGGCTTGGAATCAGCAGCCTCGAGAGCTCGATCATATCAGGCACGCCGATCGCCAATGCTCTGAGCCGTATCGATATTCCCGATGAGACGCGGCGAAAAATCGACGCCATGCTGACCCCCGGCTCGACACTGACGATTTCCGACACCGGCCTCGGACCCGAGACCGGCAACGGAACCGACTTCATTACCCTAACAAGGGGCTGACGTCAGACCAACTCGACGTCAACGACGCCAGGTGCCGCGCGAAGGGCCGCGGCAATCTCGGGCGTGATGCGATATTTTTGCGGAAGCTCGACCTCCACCTCGCGTTTGCCCTCCTCCTTAATCACGATGAAGGAGACGAGGCCATCACCCTTGGCATTGAGGTGCGCCGCGACCGCGCGAAGCGGCCCGCAATCGCGCACGTAGACGCGCAGAGCCTTCTGCATCTGCAGAGACTTCTCCTCAAGCGACTGTATGGTCTGCAGCCGAAGGCCGACACCTTCCGGCCGCTCCTCCCCGGTCGCGGTGATCACGAAGGACTTTCCAGATTCCAGTACATCGCGGTACTGGTTCAGCATCTCGGAAAACAGCACGGCTTCGAACTGACCGGATGAATCCGAAAACACGATGATGCCCATCTTGTTGCCGGTCCTCGTCTTGCGCTCCTGCTTGGAAATGACGGTGCCCGCAAGGCGTCCGTTGCTTGCTCCCTGCTTCACTGCCGCCGAAAACTCGGCGAAGGTCTGCACGCGCATCTTCTGCAGAACGTTCTGGTAGCTATCGAGCGGATGCGCCGTCAAGTAGAAGCCAAGGACCTGGAACTCCTTAAGCAGCTTCTCGGAGGCCAGCCACGGCGAAAACGGCGGCAGCGAGATTTTCTCAGGGCCTGACGAAAGAGCGCTGCCGAAGATATCCGACTGGCCGCTCAGCTTGTTTTCCTGCGCACGCTGGGCATAGCCCATGATCCGGTCGAGACCACCTGCCAGTTGCGCGCGATCGAGCCCGAAGCAATCGAAAGCACCGGCGAAGATCAGGCTTTCCAGCACGCGGCGGTTTACCTGTCGCGGATCGATGCGCAGGCAGAAATCTTCAAGGCTCGCGAATGGAGTGTCACCACGAACCTCAACGATATGATCGACAGCCGATTCGCCGACACCCTTGAGCGCCGCCAGCGCGTAATAGATCCTGTTGTCGCCGGTTTCGAAGTGGCGGAACGAGGTCTGCACCGAGGGTGGGATCACCTCGATGTCGAGGCGCTTGGCGTCCTGGCGGAAGTCGTTGACCTTTTCGGTGTTCGACATATCAAGCGTCATCGACGCGGCGAGGAACTCGACCGGATAATGCGCCTTCATGTAGGCGGTCTGATAGGAGACGATCGCGTAGGCGGCGGCGTGCGACTTGTTGAAGCCGTAGTTCGCGAACTTCGCCAGAAGCTCAAAGATGTTGTCGGCCTGCGGCTTCGACACTCCGTTCTTCACGGCACCATCGACGAAGCGCTCGCGCTGTTGGTCCATCTCGGCCTTGATCTTCTTACCCATGGCGCGGCGCAGAAGGTCGGCCTCGCCAAGCGAGTAGCCGGACAGGACCTGGGCGATCTGCATCACCTGCTCCTGGTAGACGATAACCCCCTGCGTTTCCTTCAGCAGATAGTCAATCGTCGGATGGATCGATTCGATTTCTTCCTCGCCGTGCTTGCGGGCGTTGTAGGTCGGGATGTTCTCCATCGGACCGGGGCGATAAAGCGCCACGAGCGCGATGATGTCTTCGATGCAGTCTGGTCTCATGCCGATCAGCGCCTTGCGCATGCCCGCACTTTCAACCTGGAACACGCCGACCGTTTCGCCGCGCGAGAGCATTTCGTAGGTCTTCTTGTCGTCGAGCGGGATCGAAGCGAGATCCACCTTGATGTCGCGTTTGGCGACAAAATCGACGGCGACCTTCAGCACCGTCAGCGTCTTCAGGCCGAGGAAGTCGAACTTGACGAGGCCGGCCTGCTCGACCCACTTCATGTTGAACTGGGTGACCGGCATGTCGGAACGCGGATCGCGATACATCGGCACCAGCTTCGACAGCGGGCGGTCGCCGATGACGATACCGGCGGCGTGCGTCGAGGCGTGGCGGTAAAGGCCCTCGATTTTCTGGGCGATATCAAGCAGGCGCGCGACGACCGGCTCCTTGCCGGCCTCCTCCTGCAGTTTCGGCTCTTCCTCAATCGCCTTCGACAGTGGCGTCGGATTGGCTGGGTTGTTGGGAACCAGCTTACAGATCTTGTCGACCTGACCGTAGGGCATTTCCAGCACACGGCCGACGTCGCGCAGTGCTGCGCGTGCCTGCAGCGAACCGAAGGTGATGATTTGCGCCACCTGCTCGCGGCCGTATTTGCGCTGCACGTAGCGGATCACCTCTTCGCGGCGATCCTGGCAGAAGTCGATATCGAAGTCGGGCATCGAAACGCGTTCCGGATTGAGGAAGCGTTCGAAGAGCAGCGAGAAACGCAAAGGATCGACGTCGGTAATCGTCAGCGCGTAGGCAACCAGAGAGCCCGCACCCGAGCCACGACCCGGGCCGACGGGAATGTCATGCTGCTTTGCCCATTTGATGAAGTCCGAAACGATGAGGAAGTAGCCCGGAAACTTCATGCGTTCGATAACGCTGAGCTCGAATTCCAGGCGCTCACGGTAGTCCTTCTCCTCGTAGCCGGGCGACATGCCGAGCGTAGCGAGGCGATTGTCCAGCCCCTCCTCTGCCTGCCGGCGCAATTCGAGCGCCTCTTCGCGTTCCGCTTCCTCGGGATCGGCCGTGGCGCCCGTGAAGCGCGGCAGGATCGGCTTGCGCGTCTTGAGTATGAACGAGCAGCGGCGCGCGATCTCGATGGTGTTTTCCAACGCTTCCGGCAGATCCGCAAACAACTTCGCCATCTCGGCGCGGCTCTTTAGGTAGTGATCGGGCGTCAGGCGGAACCGCGTATCGTCCGAAACGATGGCGTTGTGGGCCACCGCCATCAGGGCGTCGTGGGCATCATAGTCGTCGCGCGTCGGGAAAAATGCTTCGTTGGTGGCGACCAGCGGCAAATCATGCTCATAGGCAAGACCGATCACCTTCTGCTCATGGCGTTTGTCATAGGTGCCATGACGTTGCAGTTCGACATACAGTCGGTCGCCGAAATGCCGCTTCAGCAGCAGAAGGCGTGCTTCCGCCTGAGCTGTATGGCCGTCCTTCAGCGCCATATCGATCGGCCCCGTCAAGGCACCGGTCAGAGCAATTAGGCCGTCGGTTCCGATCTCATCGAGCCAAGAAGCACGAATGTGGATCAACTGACCGCCCTCGCCGCCGAGATAGGCCCGACTGACGAGATCCACCAGCCGCTCGTAGCCGGCCTCGGTCGCAGCCAACAGTACCAAAGACGGGAGCTTGACGAGCGCCTGCTGGCCGCCACGCCGTTCCGTCTCCAGGCCGTCTTCCATGTCGATCGAGACCTGGCAGCCAATGACCGGCTGCAGACCTTCATCCATCGCTTTCTGAGAAAACTCGAGGGCGACGAATAGGTTGTTGGTGTCGGTGATCGCGATCGCCGGTTGGCTATCGCCCGACGCCTTGTAGAGGATCTTCTTTAGCGGCAGCGCGCCTTCAAGCAGCGAATAGGCCGAGTGGACCCGAAGGTGAACGAAGCCGGGCGTACCGCCGATGAAACCGCTTACCGCGTCTTTCTCCGCACCCGCCATGACATGCCTTCCGATCACCTGAATCAATCACGGCTATTCTCAGCATTGAAGGGTCGATGTCCAGAGAAGGGAAGCGTTCAGACCGCATGGCAGCCATGCGGTCCCCGGAATTCTTACATTGCCATGCAGATCAGCGAGAAGCTGGCAACGAACATTGCGATGGAGGTGAATGCTGCGATATCACGGATCATGTCAGTCATTTGGCTCTCCTGTTCTCTTATGTTTTTATTTTGTTCTGCTATTGTTCTCTTGTCAACAGGATTCTTTTCGCCTCTGCTGGCGGTGTGGCGACGGGAGAAAAGCATGTTTAAGTTTGTATTAATTGCTGGATTGGCTTTATCGGCGGCGTTTACTGCCAATGCCGAGCAGAATGATGCCGCGCGCATCGTCGATGCTGCGACCGGTGATTGGGATGGCGACGGGGGAATGGATCTTGCACTGCTAGTCGCGCCTGCAGACAGCGCCAGCGACGGTCAGATCGGCATATACATCTATCTTCGCGACAGCGACCACGAGCTCTTGCGACTTTCGCTGAGTGCGCCAAACAAGATTTGGGGCAGCACCAGTGCCGAGGGCGTCTTCGGACAGGAACCCTCGTTGAAGGCTATCGGCAAATCCTCGATCGCCATTCATTCGCAGAACAGCGCCATTGGCCGCGACCGCTGGGACCAGACGCTGACGGTCGCCTATCGCAACAAACAGTTTGTCGTCGCCGGCTACACCTACAATCACTACGACACGCTCGACCCCAATGCCGGCGGTTCCTGCGACTACAACGCCTTGACCGGCAAGCTGCAGAAGAATGGCAAGGATGTCAAAGCCGAACCGCGCACCCTACCGATCGCCCAATGGAATGACGACACAGGACAAGCAATCTGCGAGCAATAGGCTTTGTTCCTATTTTGTTCTTTACAATTGGCGCCGTTATTGAGAGGCTGCCGAGCGGGAGGGCAAAGATATGGATATCGCCGAATTGAACCGCTTTATCGTCGAGGCCAAGGCCAATACCTATGTCGGCGGTGGAATTCCATCGTCTGCCTGCCGGAGGGGATCGCATGACATCGGCTATCAGCGCGGCCCGTGGCGCTATCTCGACAGCTACTTCGGCGGAACGGATTTCGCGGGGCAGGAAGTGGTGTGGCTGGACAGCGAACCGATCTGGGCGATGAACTATTTCGGCCGCATCGTTGAGCATTCGCTGATCGACGGAGAACGAGCGGGGACCGTCATCAAGGCTGCGCTGTCGAAAATGTATGGCGAATACCGACGCTTTCTCGGCGGCATGGAATTCGAGCATGCCTTCGGTTTCTATGCCGATCAAAGCACCGGCGACTGCAGCCATTTCAGCGGCCGCGAAGTAATCGTCGTGAACGAGCGCCGGGCTTACGAACTCGATTATCAGGGTGGGCTCATCCACCCCTAGCTAGAAATCCACCACCTTGCCCTCGACGATCGTCACACGACGATCCATACGGGCGGCGAGTTCGTGGTTGTGGGTCGCAATCAGCGCTGCCAATCCCGATTGGCGCACCAACGCTTCCAAGGCATCGAAAACATAGCGCGCGGTTTCCGGATCAAGATTTCCCGTCGGTTCGTCCGCCAGCAGCAGACTCGGCGCATTGGCGACGGCGCGGGCAATCGCGACGCGCTGTTGCTCGCCACCGGAAAGCTCCCCGGGGCGATGGGTACCGCGATGGCCGATCCGCATGTAGTCGAGCAGCTGGCCGGCCCGCTCCTTCGCTTCCTTGCGCGGCAGGCCAGCGATCATCTGCGGCATCATGATGTTCTCGATCGCGGAGAATTCCGGCAGTAGATGATGGAACTGGTAGACGAAGCCGATTTCGTTGCGGCGGATCATGGTGCGCTTGTCGTCCGGCAAGCCGTCGCAGGCATGGCCATTAATCGTCACCTCGCCGCCATCGGGATGCTCAAGCAGGCCGGCAACATGCAGCAGTGTCGATTTTCCCGTGCCTGACGGTGCGACGAGGGCGACGATTTCGCCGCCGTTCAACGTAAAATCCGCACCTTTGAGGATCGAGAGCAGCGTCTCGCCCTGGCCGTAGTGGCGCTCGACACCGGAAAGCTTGAGAACGGTATTCCGTTTCATGAACAGGGCATTCCTTATTCGTAGCGCAGGGCCTGCACGGGATCGAGCTTGGAGGCTCGCCATGCCGGGAAGATGGTGGCGAGGAAGGACAGTGTCAGCGCCATAATCACAACGGAGAGCGTCTCTCTGAGGCTCATTTCTGCCGGCAGTTGGCTGAGGAAATAGAGCTGCGGATCAAACAGCACCGTGCCGGAAACCCAGGAGAAGAACTCGCGGATTTTCTCGATATTCATACAGACAATGACGCCGAGCAGAACGCCGGCCAATGTGCCGACGACACCGATTGCCGCGCCTGTCATGAAGAAGATGCGCATGATCGCGCCGGAGCTTGCGCCCATCGTGCGCAGGATGGCGATATCGCTGCCCTTGTCCTTCACCAGCATGATGAGGCCGGAAATGATATTCAGCGCAGCAACGAGTACGATGAGCGTCAGGATCATGAACATGACATTGCGCTCGACCTGCAGGGCCGAAAAGAAGGTCTGGTTGCGTTGGCGCCAGTCGGTGATCGCAATCTGGCGGCCGGCCGCGGCTTCCACCTTCGGGCGCATATTGTCGATGTCGTCGGGATTGTCGACGAAGAGTTCAATGGATTGAACCAGCCCCTCGGCATTGAAATAGAGCTGTGCTTCCTCGAGCGGCATGTAGATGATCGTGGCGTCGTATTCCGACATGCCGATCTCGAAAATGCCCGAGACCTTATAGGATTTGACCCGCGGGTTGACGCCCATCGGCGTAATGTCACCCTCCGGTGATATCAACGTGATGTTGTCGCCAGCCTGGAGGCCGAGCTGCTCGGCCATACGCGAGCCTATCAGTACGCCTTGTCCTGCGGCGAAACCAACAAGGTCGCCGGACTTGATGTTGCCGGAGACAGTCTTCACCTTGTCCAGGTCTTCCGGCCGGATACCACGGACCAACGCGCCCGTCCCTGCTCCGCCCTGCCCCGACGCCAGTGTCTGCCCCTCCACCAGCGGCAGCGCCAATTTTATACCCGGCACGGCAGCAAGCCTGTCGGTCAACGCCGGATAGTCGTTGAACGGCGTATCGACGGGCTGAACGATCATGTGCCCGTTGATGCCGAGAATGCGGGAGATCAGCTCCGTGCGAAATCCGTTCATCACAGCCATGACGATGATGAGCGTAGCGACACCGAGCATGATGCCGATGAAAGAAAAGCCGGCGATTACCGAAATGAACGCCTCCTTGCGGCGGGCACGCAGATAACGCCACGCCACAAGCCGTTCGAAGGCGGAAAATGGCCGGCTGGCCGGCGCCGAGCCGGATTTGGAACCCTGCTGCTGGCTCACCGCTGCATCTGCCATTCTGCCTCCCGCCTGCTCAGCCCAAGAGCTTGTTGATCGCCGCGTTGATGGTCATCGTTTCACGGGCGCCCGTCTTGCGGTCCTTCACTTCTACTTCGCCACTCGCAACCGCCCGCGGGCCGGCGATGATCTGCAGCGGAACCCCGATCAGGTCGGCGGTCGCAAATTTCGTCCCGGCGCGATCGTCTGTATCGTCATAGAGGACATCCTTGCCGGCGTTCGACAGCACCGCATAGATCTTCTCGCAGGCCGCATCGCACGCCGCATCACCGGCCTTCATGTTGATCACGACCGCATCGAACGGCGCCACGGACGCTGGCCAGATGATTCCGTTCTCATCATGCGATGCTTCGATGATGGCGGGAACAAGGCGCGTCGGTCCAATCCCGTAGGAACCCATGTGGACAGTATGTTCCTTGCCATCCGGACCCTGCACCTTCGCGCCCATCGGCTCCGAATACTTGGTGCCGAAGTAGAAGATATGGCCCACTTCGATGCCGCGGGCGGAGAGGCGGTCGCCTTCGGGGACCGCGTTGAACGCAGCTTCGTCATGCATCTCCGATGTGGCTGCATAAAGCGATGTCCACTTGTCGAAGACAGCCTTCAGGCCCTCGACGCTCTCGAAGTCGGTATCTTCGGCCGGGATATCAAAGTGCACGAAGTCCTTGTGGCAGAACACTTCGGACTCGCCGGTGTCGGCCAGGATGATGAACTCATGGCTGAGATTGCCGCCAATCGGGCCGGTATCGGCGCGCATCGGAATAGCGCGTAAGCCGAGGCGGTCGAAGGTGCGCAGATAGGCGGTGAACATCTTGTTGTAGGAGTGCTCTGCATCTTCGCGCGTCAGATCAAAGGAATAAGCGTCCTTCATCATGAATTCGCGCGAGCGCATGGTGCCGAAGCGCGGACGGATCTCGTCGCGGAACTTCAACTGGATGTGATACAGGTTGAGCGGCAGGCTCTTGTAGGACTTCACGTAGGACCGGAAGATATCCGTGACCATTTCCTCGTTCGTCGGGCCATACAGCATCGGCCGATCCTGGCGATCCTTGATGCGCAGCATTTCCTTGCCGTAGGCGTCGTAGCGCCCGCTTTCCTGCCATAGCTCAGCAGACTGCAGTGTCGGCATCGACAGCTCGATCGCGCCGGCGCGGTTCTGTTCCTCGCGGATGATGTTGTTGACCTTGTCCAGGACGCGCTTGCCGAGCGGCAACCAGGAATAGATGCCCTGCGACTGCTGCCGGATCATGCCCGCGCGCAGCATCAGCCGGTGAGAGACGATCTCCGCCTCCTTGGGATTTTCCTTGAGGATGGGCATGAAATAGCGAGACAGGCGCATGGCGAATTCCAGAGCTGTTGAGACACCGCAGGTCGCGGAATCGAAGGCGATCACAAATATTGGCAGCGTTCATAACTGCTTCGCGAGAGGAAAGAAACCCGCGACGGGCTCAAGCGGCCTTCCGTTAAAGCATGTTCGCACTTGCGAAGCAGACAAAGTAAGAAAAAGGCGGAATTATAATGGTTTGTACGAAATTCTTATCAACAGAAAAAATTTGCTGGAGTGTAGCAAAAATGCAAAAAAACCTAATGACAAAGCCCAATCTTTGAGCTAGTTTTAGCCCACAAAACAGGCAGGGAGCTCAAATCCCTGTCGATTTCGCGGTCAAGTCTTGGGAGGATCAGATCTTAGGCGCGCTTGTCGCAGCCCCGGCAACGGATAAGGATCACGCGATACTTAAAACAAGGCTTTCAGCCTTGTTTTTTTTTTGGCTTTTCGCTGCTCCAAAAAACTTCTGGAATAGCTCGCCTGCCGTTACGCAATGTCCGTATCACGTTACGGCACCTCCATGCCGCAACTTCATGACACGTGTATGATAGCCCCAATCTGCATCCGCCCAAAAACTGGGCAAACGCCCTTAGACGTTTGAAAATGACGGGCCGATCTGCGGCAGGGCGTCGAAGCCCCATCCGAAGTAATTCGAAGCAATATACCAAAGCGCATAGATGATGGCAGAAATGAGCGTCGTCATCGAGAAGACAAAGACGGGCCGGAACCGGGTCGGCGCGCTCGGGACGGTGCCGGGAACGACGTCGTTATCCTCTGCCTGCGTGCGCAGGCCGATCGGGAGCACGGCAAAGAGGGTGATCCACCACACGATAAAGTAGACGGCGAAGCCCTGTAGAAATATCTGCAGCATCGAATTGTCCCGGTAGGCTCTCTGCGGTTATCGCAGTTGCCGTGCTTATAGGCCGAAATACCGTCAACTCAAAGCCGGTTCAGACCCCTTCCCATCTTTTGCGGGATTCCGGTCACTCTGCCGCAGGCTTGCTCAGACCTGCTCGAGCTCGATCAGGGTGCCGAAGAAATCCTTCGGATGCAGGAAGAGCACCGGCTTGCCATGCGCGCCGATCTTCGGCGCGCCGCTGCCGAGCACCCTTGCCCCGCGTTGGATCAGCTGGTCGCGGGCGGCGAGGATATCGCCGACCTCGTAGCATATATGGTGCATTCCGCCGGAGGGGTTCTTGTCCAGGAAAGCCGCGATTGGCGATTCCGTTCCCAACGGCTGCAGGAGTTCAATCTTGGTATTCGGCAACTCGACGAAGACGACGGTGACGCCGTGTTCCGGTAGAGCCTGCGGGGCTGAGACGGTTGCGCCGAGTGTGTCCCGATATGCAGCCGTTGCGGCCGCAAGGTCGGGAACAGCGATAGCAACGTGGTTGACCCGGCCGAGCATTCGTCAGACCTTCGTAACAAAAACTGTGACCACGGGTTTCTTCCCCCAGGTCTGGTTTGCCGCTGCGCGGATAGCACGGCGAACCGACTCCTGCAGCAAGTCGAGATCCTTGCGGCGAGCCCGCGGAATGCTTTCGATGGCACCAACTGCAGCATCATAGAGCGTGTCTTCCATCTCGTCGCCCTCGTCGTCGTAGACAGGCAGGCCGATTGCAACTAGGTCCGGATCGCCGACGATATCGTAGCGGCTGTCGATCACGACGTTGACAGCGACGTGGCCGACATAGGAGAGCTTCTTGCGCTCGCCGATGCCCATTTCGTCAAAATCGCCGATCAGCGCGCCGTCCTTGTAGATGCGGCCATGCGGCGCCTCGTCAATCACCTCGACTGGTCCCGGCGCCAGACGAAGAATGTCGCCGTTGCGAACGCGCGGCACGATCGAGATGCCCGACTGTTCCGCAAGTTCCTTGTGTGCCGTCAGGTGCGTCGCCTCGCCGTGCACTGGCACGACGATCTTCGGCCTCGTCAGCTCGTACATCTTCTGCAGCTCGTTGCGGCGCGGATGTCCGGAAACGTGGACAAGAGCCTCGTTGTCGGTGATCACGTGGACACCCTGCTCGATGAGGCCGTTCTTGATATCCTGAATCGCCTTCTCGTTGCCGGGAATAGCGCGCGAGGAGAATACGACGATATCGCCGGAGGCAAGCGCCACGTTGCGCATCTCGTCGCGCGAGAGTTTGGCAAGGGCCGCGCGTGACTCACCCTGGCTTCCCGTAAGTATGACGACCACTTTGTCGCGTGGAATATAGCCGTACTCGTCTTCTGAAATGAACGGCTTTATGCCTTCCATCAGGCCGATATCGCGGGAAACGTCAACCACGCGCTTGAGCGAACTGCCGAGCAGAAGGACTTCGCGGCCTTCAGCCTCCGCCGCCTCGGCTACTGTGCGGATACGGCCGACATTCGATGAGAACGTCGTCACCGCGACGCGACCCTCGGCGTTCTCGATGATCTTGCGCAGGCTCTCCGAGACGTCCTTTTCCGAGGGCGAGACACCGTCGCGCAGGGCGTTGGTGGAATCGCACATCAGCGCCAAGACGCCTTCGTCGCCGAGCTGGCGGAAACGCGTCTCGTCCGTCAGCGGACCGAGAGACGGCTCATGGTCGATCTTCCAGTCACCAGTATGGATTACGTTGCCGAGTGGTGTGCGGATCACCAGCGACATCGGCTCGGGAATGGAATGGTTGACCGCGACACCCTCGACACTGAAGGGGCCGGCATTGACGGTATCGCCCGCCGTAAACAGTGTCACCGGAATCTCACCGATGGCCGACTTCTCGAAGTTTCGCTTCGCCTCGAGCAGCCCGGCGGTAAAGGCCGAGGCATAGACCGGGACATTGAGGCCCGGCCATAGATCGGCAAGCGCGCCGTAATGGTCCTCATGGGCGTGGGTGATGAAGATCGCCTTCAGGCTCTTCCTCTCGCTTGCGAGATAGCGAATGTCGGGCAACACAAGATCGACCCCCGGCAGGTCAGGTCCGGGGAAGGTGACGCCGCAGTCGACCATGATCCACTGGCGATGGTCTGGCGGGCCGTAGCCATAAAGGGCGAGATTCATTCCGATCTCGCCAACGCCGCCCAACGGCAGAAATACCAATTCGTCCTGCTTCGCCATATTATTCTTTTTTCCAATCAACCAAAGAAGACATCGCCGGCAGCAATCGTCATCATCCTGCCTGCGCCAGTATCGAGCATCAACAGGCCATTATCATCAATTCCGGCGAAGTTGCCGGAAATCGACCGGTCCGGCAGGTTCACAGTTATCTTTTCGCCGATACCGCAGGCGACTTGGCGCCAGCGTTCGGTGATTTCGCGCACTCCGCGGCCACGATCCCATGCCTCGAGGACTTCGGCCATCGACGCGAAGAGATGCGCGAAAACCTCTTCAGGGGAAGCAGAGCTCCCCTGCTCGCGTAGGCAAGTCACAGGGTAAAGCGGGTTGCCGGGCATGAAAGCGACATTGATGCCGATGCCGATGACGAGCGCGTGGCGCCCGTCAGGCAGGGCTTCGGCCTCGACGAGAATGCCGCTGGTCTTCTTTCGCCCGATCAGGATATCGTTCGGCCATTTCACTTCCAGCCGCTCGGCCGTGTGCGGCAACACCTGGCGCACGGCCTGATGCACCGCGACGGCAATCGCCAGCGGCAGCGAGCCCAGACGCTCCATGGGCGCCGGATCGATAAGGAGAAGCGAGGCATAGAGATTGCCCCGCTCGGAAACCCAGGGGCGACCCCGGCGGCCACGGCCGCCGGTCTGCTTTTCCGACGTGATCCAAAGGAGACCGCGGTCCCCTGCCCGCGCACGGGCAAGACATTCGCTGTTGGTGGACGATGTCTCCGACAGAGCCTCGTGCCTGAAATCGTCGAGCGATATCCGGCGCCGTGTCTCGGAGTTCATCAAAAGAGCGTCGCAGCAGCAAGCTCGGCTGCGCCGCCGATCGGACCGCCGATGAGGACATAGGCGAGAACGAAGAGACCGGAGACACCGAAGACCAGGCGCAGCGAGCCGGACACGCGAGCAAATTCGTCGGTGGCTTCATCGAACCACATTAGTTTGATGACGCGGAGATAGTAGTACGCGCCGACGACCGATGCGAGAATGCCGATGATAGCAAGCGCATAGAGCTTTGCCTCAATTGCAGCGACAAACACGAAGTACTTCGCGAAGAAGCCTGCGAGCGGAGGAATACCGGCCAGCGAGAACATCAGGATGGTCAGCACCGTCGCCATGAACGGATTGGTGGTCGACAGGCCGGCCAGATCGTTGACCTCCTCGACAACCGTGCCGTCCTTGCGGCGCATCGACATGATGATCGCAAAGCTGCCGAGTGTCATGACCATGTAGATGACCATGTAGAGCATGACACCCGAGACGCCGGTCTGCGTGCCGGAGGCGAGACCAACCAGCGCATAGCCCATGTGGCCGATCGACGAATAGGCCATCAGGCGCTTGATGTTCCTCTGGCCGATTGCGGCGAAGGAGCCGAGCAGCATGGAGGCGATCGAAATGAAGACCACGACCTGCTGCCAGTCGGCCAGAACCGGCTGGAAGGCGGTAATGACGATGCGGGTCATCATCGCCATCGCAGCAACCTTCGGGGCGCTTGCAAGGAAAGCCGTGACCGGGGTCGGCGCACCTTCGTAAACGTCCGGCGTCCACATATGGAACGGAACGGCCGAAATCTTGAAGGCGATACCGGCAAGGATGAAGACAAGGCCGAAAATGAGGCCGAGCGAACGCGCGCCGTCAACGGTCAATGCCTGAGCAATCGCAGCGAACTGCGTGTGGCCGGTGAAGCCATACACCAGCGACATGCCGTATAGCAGCATGCCCGAGGAGAGCGCGCCGAGCACGAAGTACTTCAGGCCGGCTTCCGTGGACTTGACGCTGTCGCGATTGATCGCAGCGACGACGTAGATTGCCAGCGACTGCAGTTCGAGGCCGAGGTAGAGCGAGATGAGGTCGTTGGCCGAAATCATCAGCAGAATGCCGAGCGTGCAGAGCACGAGTAGAACCGGAAACTCGAACTTGTCGAGCTGGTTTTCCCTGGCAAGGCCGAGCGACATGAAGAGCGCCACCATCGAGCCGACCAGCGCCGTGATCTTCATGAAGCGACCGAAGCCGTCCGACAGGAAGACGCCGCCATAAGCAACGCCTTCACTCGGAACGAAGATCAGCCAGAGAGCGGCTGCCGCCAGCACGATCAGCGCGAGAACGCTGACCATACGGCCGGAGCGCTCTCCCGAGAAGACGCCGACCATCAACAACACCAAGGCGCCGACCGCGAGGATCAACTCCGGAATGGAAAGATGCAGGCTTGCGAGAATTGTTTCAGAGGTCATGTCCCAAAAGTCCCGTCATCATTTCATCGACAGCGCAACGTCGTGCGCTGCCTGGACTGCGGCCGTGTAGCTATGGATCAGCTGGTCTACCGATGCAGCGGTCACATCGAAGACCGGAGCCGGATAGACGCCGAAGAAGATGGTCAGTGCAATCAGCGGATAGAGGATCAGCTGTTCACGCCGAGAAAGGTCGAGCAGCGCCTTCAGCTTTTCCTTTTCCAGCGCGCCGAAGATGACCCGGCGATAGAGCCAGAGCGCATAGGCAGCGGAGAGGATAACGCCCGTTGCGGCGAAGAGCGCGACCCAGGTGTTGACGCGGAAGACGCCAATCAGGGTCAGGAATTCGCCGATGAAGCCCGAGGTGCCCGGCAGGCCGACGTTTGCCATCGTGAAGACCATCATCGCAACAGCGTATTTCGGCATGTTGTTGACCAGACCGCCATAGGCAGCAATCTCGCGGGTATGGGTTCGGTCGTAGATGACGCCGACGCAAAGGAAGAGAGCGCCCGAGACGATGCCGTGCGACAGCATCTGGAAGATCGAACCCTGCAGACCCTGCGCGTTGGCCGCAAAGATACCCATCGTCACGTAACCCATGTGGGCAACGGACGAGTATGCGATCAGTTTCTTCATATCGTCCTGCATCAGCGCCACCAGCGAGGTATAGATGATGGCGATGACAGACAGCGCAAAGACGAGCGGTGCGAAGAACTCGGAGGCAACCGGGAACATACCGAGCGAGAAGCGGATCAGGCCGTAGCCGCCGAGCTTCAGGAGCACGCCGGCCAGGATGACCGAGCCGGCCGTCGGCGCCTGAACGTGCGCGTCCGGAAGCCAGGTGTGAACCGGCCACATCGGCATCTTCACCGCGAAGGACGCGAAGAAGGCAAGCCAGAGCCAGGTCTGCATCTGTGGCGGGAACTGGTAGGCGAGCAGTGCCTGAATATCGGTGGTGCCGGCCTGCCAGTACATCGCCATAATGGCGAGCAGCATCAGAACGGAGCCCAGCAGCGTGTAGAGGAAGAACTTGTAGCTGGCGTAGACGCGATCCTTGCCGCCCCAGACACCGATGATGAGGAACATCGGAATGAGGCCGGCTTCGAAAAAGACGTAAAAGAGAACGATATCAAGCGAAACGAAGACGCCGACCATCATCACTTCCAGGATCAGGAAAGCGATCATGTAGTCCTTCAGGCGCTTCTCGATCGACAGCCAGCTCGCCAGCACGCAGAAAGGCATGAGGAAGGTCGTCAGGATCACGAAGAGCATCGAGATCCCGTCAACGCCGAGATGATAGCTGATGCCGGTGCCCAGCCAGCCATGCTTCTCGATCATCTGGAAGCCCGGGTTCGCATTGTCGAAACCGATCCAGAGGAAGAGCGAAAGGACGAACGTCGCGACCGTCGTAATCAACGAGATGTTGAGCACGTTGCGGCGGCCACTCGGACCGTTTTCATTCATCAGCAGTAGGAGCACCACGCCGACGAGCGGCAGGAAGGTGACCGTTGAAAGAATAGGCCAATCGGTCATCAGAAGGAACTCCCGAGCATCATCCAGGTAACAAGCGCCGCAACGCCGATCAGCATGGCGAACGCGTAGTGATAGAGGTAACCAGTCTGCAAGCGCACGACGCGGTTGGTGACATCGACGACGCGGGCAGCGATGCCGTTCGGACCGTAGGTGTCGATGACGCCGACGTCACCCTTTTGCCACAAGAACCGGCCGAGCGCCTTTGCCGAGCGTACGAACAGGAAGTCGTAAAGTTCGTCGAAGTACCACTTGTTCAAGAGAAACTGGTACAAAACCCGATGCTGCTTGGCGAGGACGCGCGGCGTCGACGGCGACTTGATGTACATGTACCAAGCGGTGACGAAGCCAACAAGCATGGCGATAAAGGGGCTGAGGCCGACCCACGCTGGAACGTGGTGGAATTCTTCCAGCAGTTCATTGTGCTCGGAGGTGAAGAGCGCACCCTTCCAGAACTCAGCGTATTCCTCGCCGTAGAAACGGCCTTCGAAAAGGACACCGGCAAGAACCGCGCCGGCGGCAAGAAGATAGAGCGGAACCAGCATGACCTGCGGAGATTCATGAACGTGGTGCATGACTTCGTGCGAAGCGCGCGGCTGACCGAAGAAGGTCAGGAACGCCAGACGCCAGGAATAGAAGCTGGTGAAGAGAGCGGCGATGACCAGAAGCGTGAAGGCAAAGCCTGCGACCGGCGAGTGCGACGCGTAAGCCGCCTCGATGATCACGTCCTTGGAGAAGAAGCCCGCAAAGCCGATCGGGGTGAACGGGATGCCGACGCCGGTCAGCGCCAGCGTGCCGATCGTCATCATCCAGAAAGTGACCGGGATGTGCTTGCGTAGACCGCCCATGTAACGCATGTCCTGCTCGCCATCGACGGCGTGGATCACCGAGCCGGCACCAAGGAACAGCAGAGCCTTGAAGAAGGCGTGCGTAAAGAGGTGGAAGATGGCCGCGCCATAAGCGCCAACCCCGAGCGCGACGAACATGTAGCCGAGTTGCGAGCAGGTCGAATAGGCGATGACGCGCTTGATGTCGTTCTGCACGAGGCCGACAGTCGCGGCGAAGAAGGCCGTGATGGCACCGATCGTCGTTACGAACACAAGCGCATCTGGCGAAAGCTCGAACAGCGGCGACATGCGGGCGACAAGGAAGACACCTGCGGTAACCATGGTTGCGGCATGGATAAGTGCCGACACCGGCGTCGGGCCTTCCATCGCATCAGGCAGCCAAGTATGCAGCAGGAACTGTGCCGACTTACCCATTGCGCCCATGAAGAGCAGCAGGCAGGCGCCGGTCAGCGCTTGTGCCTTGTCCAGGTGCATGCCGAAGAGGTTGAGAACGATTTCGCCGCCCTCGCCGCCGGCTTCGGCCGGAGCAAAGCTCGCAGCGTTGGCGAAGATGGTATCGAGATTGATCGCGCCGAAGAGCACGAACAGGCTGGAAATACCAAGGATGAAGCCAAAGTCGCCAACGCGGTTGACAATGAAGGCCTTGATCGCAGCGGCGTTTGCCGACGGCTTCTTGAACCAGAAGCCGATGAGCAGGTACGAGGCCAGACCAACGCCTTCCCAGCCGAAGAACATCTGGGCCAGGTTGTCGGCGGTCACCAGCATCAGCATGGCGAAGGTAAAGAGCGAGAGGTAGGCAAAGAAGCGCGGACGATGCGGATCATGATGCATGTATCCGATCGAATAGACGTGTACCAGCGTCGAGACCGTGTTGACGACGATCAGCATGACCGAGGTCAGCGTATCGATGCGCAGCGACCAGGAAACGTCAACGCCGCCGGACTGGATCCAGCGAAGGACCTCGACCTTGATCGGACCACCTTCGTGGTGGCCCATGCCGACCGTAATGAAAACGTACCACGAGAGAACGGCGGCGATGATCATCAAACCGCAGGTAACGTATTCCGATGCCTTGGCGCCGATCGCGCGGCCGAAGAGGCCGGCGATGATCGCGCCAATCAGGGGAAGAAAGACGATAGCTTTATATAAAAACATGAGCCCTCAGCCCTTCATCATATTGACGTCTTCGACGCCGATCGAGCCGCGGTTGCGGTAGAAGACGACGAGAATTGCAAGACCGATGGCCGCTTCAGCAGCAGCAACGGTCAGAATGAACAGTGCAAAAACCTGGCCGACGATGTCGTTGAGGAATGACGAGAAGGCGACCATGTTGATGTTGACCGCAAGCAGGATGAGCTCGATCGACATCAGGATGACGATGATGTTCTTCCGGTTAAGGAAGATGCCGAAGACGCCGAGCGTGAAGAGGATGGCGCTGACCGTCAGGTAATGGGAAAGTCCGATGACCATTGTGTTTGTTCCTTAAGCTCGCGCCTGCCTCAAACGCCCTGCCCCGGCTTGACTTTGACCACCTCAACGGCGGTCGCCGGATTACGGGCAACCTGTCTGGCAATGTTCTGCCGCTTGATGTGCGTGCGATGCTTGAGCGTCAGCACGATTGCACCAATCATAGCGACGAGCAGCACGAGACCAGCGATCTGGAAGAAGTAGACGTAGTTCGTATAGAGCACGTCGCCGAGTGCGGCGGTATTGGTGCGCTCCGTCATAGCCGGGATCGGCATCGCGACCGTCTTGGCGATCTCCGGCGAAATGACCGTGCCGCCGACGACAACGATGAGCTCAGCCGCGAGGATCAACCCGATGATCGCACCGATCGGCGCGTATTCGAGAACGCCGGCGCGCAGCTCCGTGAAGTCGATGTCGAGCATCATGACCACGAAGAGGAAGAGGACCGCCACGGCACCGACGTAAACGACGAGCAGGATCATCGCCAGGAACTCGGCGCCAAGCAGCAGGAAGAGGCCGGCCGAGTTGAAGAAAACCAGGATCAGGAAGAGAACCGAATGTACCGGATTCTTCGACCAAATGACCATGAACGCCGACGCTACCGCGACAAAGGCGAAAAGATAGAAAAATAGAGCCTGCAGACCCATGTTGGTGCCTTTTTCATCTTCCCCCGGGCAGCCGGGAGTTTCCCTGCCCGATGAAGCTTCGCAGGACGGGATCCGGCAAAGCCTCGGTGCATGTTGACCGGAAGCCACGCAACGGGCGGCACTCCGGCATTTCAATTTCGATCAACGGTACGGTGCGTCCAGCGCGATGTTACGCGCGATTTCGCGCTCCCAACGGTCGCCATTCTCCAGAAGCCTCGCCTTGTCGAAGTAGAGTTCTTCGCGGGTTTCCGTTGCAAATTCGAAATTCGGACCTTCGACGATCGCATCGACCGGGCATGCTTCCTGGCAGAAGCCACAGTAGATGCACTTGACCATGTCGATGTCGTAACGAACCGTGCGGCGCGTGCCATCGTTGCGGCGTGGGCCGGCTTCGATGGTGATCGCCTGGGCAGGACAGATCGCCTCGCAGAGCTTGCAGGCGATGCAGCGCTCTTCACCGTTGGGATAGCGACGCAGTGCGTGTTCGCCGCGGAAGCGCGGGCTGACCGCCCCCTTTTCGAACGGGTAGTTGATCGTTGCCTTCTGCTTAAAAATGTACCGGAAGGTCAGCCAGAACGCACTGACGAATTCCTTCAGGAACAGCGAGCTGACAGCGTTGGACAAGCCTGCCATCTTCAACCTCCAATATTGCTTGAAACGAGGGCCGGCATGATCATGCCCAACCCGTCAGCTTCAGCACGAATGCAACGATAACGACCATGGCAAGCGACAGCGGAAGGAAGACCTTCCAGCCGAGGCGCATCAGCTGGTCGTAGCGATAGCGCGGCACAAATGCCTTGACCATCGCGAACATAAAGAACACCAGGCACGACTTCAGCGTGAACCAGATTACGCCCGGAACCCAGTTCAGGAACCACACGTCGACCGGCGGCAGCCAGCCTCCGAGGAACAGGATCGTCGTCAGCGAGCACATCAAAACGATGGCCGCATATTCGCCGAGCATGAACATCATGTAGAGCGAGGAGCCGTATTCGACCATGAAGCCGGCGACGAGTTCCGATTCTGCTTCCGGAAGGTCGAAAGGCGGGCGGTTCGTTTCGGCAAGCGCCGAAATGAAGAAGATGATGAACATCGGGAATAGCGCCAGCCAATGCCAGTCGAGGAACGACGACGGCAGACCGAGACGCGTGCCGAGGCCGGCCTGCTGGGCATGGACGATATCCGTCAGATTCAGCGAACCAACGCAGAGCAGCACGGTGACGATAACGAAGCCGATCGAGACTTCGTAGGACACCATCTGCGCGGCGGAACGCAGTGCACCGAGGAACGGGTACTTCGAGTTCGAAGCCCAGCCGCCCATGATGATGCCGTACACTTCAAGCGACGAGATAGCGAAGATGTAGAGGATGCCGACGTTGATGTTGGCGATGACCCAGCCATCTGCCAGCGGCACGACGGCCCAGGTCGACAGCGCCAGAAGCACGGTCACGAGCGGCGCCAGCAGGAAGACCGCCTTGTTGGCGCCGGCAGGAATGACCGGCTCCTTGAAGACGAACTTCAAAAGATCGGCGAAGGACTGGAAAAGGCCCCACGGGCCCACCACGTTCGGACCGCGGCGGAGCTGCACGGCCGCCCAGACCTTGCGGTCGGCCAACAGGATGTAGGCGATAAAGACGAGCAGGCAGACCAGGAGAAGAAGTGACTGACCGACCATAAGGAGGCCGGGCAAGACATAAGTTGAAACAAACGATTCCATAGTCCCCTGCCCTTACTCTGCCGCGACTTTGAAGTTATTGCGGGCCAATGCCGAGCACTCGGCCATCACGGCCGAAGCGCGCGCGATCGGGTTCGTCAAATAGAAGTCTTTGACCGGCGACGCAAACCCGGATTTGTTCATCTTGCCGGCTTTTTTCGCAACTGCGGCAATTTTGGCGCTGTCGCTTTCAGCGATCTCGTCGAGCGCTGCGAAATGCGGGAATGCCGCATAGAGCTTTGCACGCAATTCGCCAAGCGAATCAAACGGAAGCTTCTTGCCGAGCACGTCGGAAAGCGCACGCAGGATTGCCCAGTCTTCGCGGGCGTCGCCCGGTGCGAAGCCTGCGCGATTACCCATCTGAACACGACCCTCGGTGTTGACCCAGGTGCCGGACTTTTCGGTGTAGGCAGCAGCCGGCAGGATGACGTCGGCATGATGGGCCCCGTTGTCGCCGTGCGAGCCGATGTAGACCGTCAACTTTGCCTTCTTGGCGGCGAAATCAAGCTCGTCGGCGCCGAGCAGGAAGAGAACGTCCATCGACGCCAGCATCTCTGCAGCGTTGACGCCCTTTGCGCCCGGAACGAAGCCGAGGTCGAGGCCGCCGACACGCGACGCAGCAGTATGGAGGACCGCAAATCCGTTCCAGCCTTCGACAACCGCGCCGACGGTGCCGGCAAGCTTAGCTGCAGTTGCGAGAACGCCAGCGCCATCGGTGCGCGACAGAGCGCCCTGGCCGATAATGATCATCGGCTTCTTGGCATCCGTCAGGACCCTCGTGAAGGCATGGTTGCCGTCGACGAGATCCCTCAGCGTATCCGGGCCAGCGCCGAGATATTCATAGTCATAGCGCAGTTCGCCGGCTTCGCCGATCAAGCCGATCGGGAAGTTGCCGCGACGCCAGCGCTTGCGGATGCGGGCGTTGAGCACGGCCGCTTCGAAGCGTGGGTTGGCGCCGATGATCAGCAGCGCGTCCGCCTGTTCGATGCCCTCGATTGTCGGGTTGAAGACGTAGCTTGCACGCCCGAGCGACGGATCAAGTGCCGTCCCATCCTGACGACAGTCGAGATTCTCGGAACCGAGCGACTTCACCAGCTCCGACAAAGCGTACATTTCTTCGACGGATGCGAGGTCGCCGGCAATCGCGCCGACCTTTTCGCCGCTGGTCGCGGCCACGGCAGCCTTGATCGCACCGAAGGCTTCGCCCCAGGTCGCTGCCTGCAATCGGCCATCCTTGCGGACGTAGGGGCGGTCGAGGCGCTGCGTCTTCAGGCCGTCCCAGATGAAGCGGCTCTTGTCGGAAATCCACTCTTCATTGATCTGGTCGTTAACGCGCGGCATCACGCGCATGACTTCGCGGCCGCGTGTGTCGACACGGATGGCGGAACCGAGCGCGTCCATGACGTCGATCGTTTCGGTCTTGCTCAACTCCCACGGACGCGCCGTGAAGGCGAACGGCTTCGAGGTCAGCGCGCCGACCGGGCAGAGGTCAACGACGTTGCCCTGCAGCTCGGAGGTCATCGCCTGCTCGAGGTAGGTGGTGATTTCGGCGTCCTCGCCGCGGCCGATCAGGCCGAGTTCGGAGATGCCGGCCACCTCGGTCGTAAAGCGAACGCAGCGCGTGCAGTGAATGCAGCGGTTCATGACCGTCTTGACGAGCGGTCCGATATATTTGTCTTCGACGGCGCGCTTGTCTTCCTGATAACGCGAGCTGTCGATGCCGAAGGCCATCGCCTGGTCCTGCAGGTCGCATTCGCCGCCCTGGTCGCAGATCGGGCAATCCAGCGGATGGTTGATCAGCAGGAATTCCATCACGCCTTCGCGGGCCTTCTTGACCATCGGCGTGTTGGTGAAGACCTCCGGAAGCTCGCCGTTCGGACCGCCGCGGATATCGCGCACGCCCATGGCGCAGGATGCCTGCGGCTTCGGCGGGCCGCCCTTTACCTCAACGAGGCACATGCGGCAGTTGCCGGCAACCGAAAGGCGCTCATGGAAGCAGAAGCGCGGAACTTCAGCACCGGCTTCCTCACACGCCTGCAACAGCGTGAAATGATCCGGAACTTCGATCTCGTTGCCGTCAATCTTCAGTTTTGCCATCGTCACTCAGTCCTGTTTTCCGTTTGCCGGATGGCGGCAAACAAACCCACTTTGCAACAGTTTCGCTGCCAGGCCGGTTTCTTATCCCGTTGGCGTCGGTGTCGCTCAAATTCTCTGCTCACCCCGAGATCCGGGATCAGCTTTCGGCCTCTGCGGTTTCAGGCCCCTGCCCTTCACTCTTCAGCCTTGACCTTGTTCCGGCCGTTCCGGCCGAAGAAACTTACTTTCGTTTGCGCCCCTTGGCGGCGAGCGCCTTGGCCTGCGCTACCCAGCCGTCACGCGCAATGCGCCCATCAAAGCTGAGCTCCGCGTCAATACGTGCCGCGTCCTCGTGAGACCAGCCAGCGATGACGGCGAAGGTGCGAATACCCTTGGCGTTCAAGACCTGCTCGATCTTCGGGCCGATGCCAGAAATCTGCTTCAGATCGTCAGCCTTTCGGGCGCGCGATGCGGGCTTTGTAACCACCTCGGGCTTTACGTCCGGTTGCCGAGCCGGAACAACCGAAAGCTTGACGTTGGCGGTTGCCTTCTTAGCAGGCGTGGAGCGAACATTCTCCGGCCGGATCTCGACCTCAGGCTCGCCTTCATCGGGCGGCGTTTCGTCAAGTACTGCCGCCAGCTTGCTCGTTGCATCGAGCGCACCCTGCAAGGCTCCGAAAAACGCGCCGGCCATCTGTGTCGAAAAGCCGAAACCGATCGCCGTCGCCGCAGCCATTGCCGCAGCGGGGTTGACCATCACAGGCGGCACGGGCAGCGCGCGAGCGTTTTCCAGCATCTCGGCAGCAAGACGACCGAAGTCGGCCGAGAAATCAGCCGCTCCTTCCTTCTTCATGCTGTCGGACGCCTTCGTCGTCATCGCGCTTACTCTGCAGCCTCAAGAACCGCCCCGTGATCCAGCGCGCTTGCCGTATACTGGTCGATACGCGCTTCGATCTCGTGACGGAAGTTCCGGATCAGACCCTGCACCGGCCATGCAGCAGCATCACCGAGCGCACAGATAGTGTGACCTTCGATTTGCTTGGTGACCTGGAACAGCATGTCGATTTCGCGCTTCTGGGCATTGCCCTTGGCCATGCGCTCCATCACACGCCACATCCAGCCGGTGCCTTCGCGGCACGGCGTGCACTGGCCGCAGCTCTCATGCTTGAAGAAGGCCGAGATGCGGGCGATCGCCTTGACGACGTCGGTGGACTTGTCCATGACGATCGCGGCAGCCGTACCGAAGGACGAGCCGACAGCGCGAAGGCCGTCGAAATCCATCGGGCAGTCGATAATGTCTTTGGCCGGGACGATCGGGCACGATGCGCCGCCCGGGATGACGGCGAGCAGGTTGTCCCAGCCGCCGCGGATACCACCAGCGTGACGATCCACGAGTTCGCGGAAGGTGATGCCCATTTCTTCTTCGACCGTGCACGGCTTGTTGACGTGACCGGAAAGCATGAAAAGCTTGGTGCCGACGTTGTTCGGACGACCAATCGAGGAGAACCAGCCCGCACCACGACGCAGGATGGTCGGAGCAACGGCGATCGACTCAACGTTGTTCACGGTCGTCGGGCAGCCGTAGAGACCCATGTTCGCCGGGAACGGCGGCTTTAGGCGCGGCTGGCCCTTCTTGCCCTCGAGGCTTTCGAGCAATGCGGTCTCTTCGCCGCAAATATACGCGCCAGCACCATGATGGACGTAGATATCCATGGGGTAGCCAAGCTTGTTGCTCTTGCCGAGCAGACCGTAGTCATAGCATTCGTCGATAGCAGCCTGCAGCGCCTCGCGCTCGCGGATGTATTCACCGCGGACGTAGATGTAGGCGGCGTTCGCACCCATGGCGAAGCTTGCGATGACGCAGCCTTCGATCAGCGTATGCGGATCGTGGCGCATGATATCGCGGTCTTTGCAGGTACCGGGCTCCGACTCGTCAGCATTGACGACGAGATAATGCGGGCGTCCGTCACTTTCCTTCGGCATGAAGGACCACTTGAGACCGGTCGGGAAGCCCGCGCCGCCACGTCCGCGAAGCCCCGAGGCCTTCATCTCGTTGATGATCCAGTCGCGACCCTTTTCGAGGATCTGCTTTGTGCCGTCCCAGTGGCCGCGGCTCATCGCGCCCTTCAGGGACTTGTCCTTGAGGCCGTAGATGTTGGTAAAGATGCGGTCTTTATCTTGTAACATGCTTCACCTTCTTACCGCGGCTTCTTACCGAAAACCTTGATATATTCCGCTTCGCCGCCCTTGGCGAGCGCCTTGGCCTGCTTGACCCAATCGTCGCGCTCGATGCGGCCCTTGAAATTCAGGTAGCCGTCAACCCATTCGCGTTCGGCCTTCTTCCATCCCGCGACCTGCGCGAAGGTGAAGATTCCGATCTCATGCAGGGTCGCTTCGATCTTCGGGCCGACGCCGGAGATCATCTTCAGATCGTCAGGCGTCGCGGGCTTTTCGATGCCAGCGGGGCGGTTCTTGTCGCTGAGCGAGGGCTTTGCGGCATGCTCGACCTGCACAGCCGTGGCAGGGGCCGGCTGCTCTTCAACAGCCTTGACGTTCTTCGCGGCCGCCTTCGGAGCGGTCGCCGGCGTCTTCAGCGCAGCATTCGTCTCGGCGTCGGTGCTCTTTACACGCGCAGCCTCGGACGGCGGGACCGGTGCTGCATCGACCGTTGCAGTCACAGCTTCCGCGACGGTCTTCTTGGCGGAAGCCTTCTTTGCCTTCGGCTCGTCGCTCAGCAGCGTCGTCGGGCCGCCTTCCGGCGAGGAGAAGTGACGATCGATTTGCGGACCAACCTCGATGCTTGCGCCATTGCCGACCTCAAACGCGTCGATGATCTCGTCAAGGCGCTCAGGTGTCAGATCTTCATAAGTATCCTTGCCGATCATGACCATCGGAGCGTTGACGCAGGCCCCGAGACATTCGACCTCTTCCCAGGAAAGCGTACCCTCGGCGTTCCGCTCAAAGGGATGATGATGGATCTTGCTCTTGCAGACCGCCATCAGGCTTTCCGAGCCGCGCAGCATGCAAGGCGTCGTCCCGCAGACCTGGATATGGGCGCGCGTACCGACCGGGTTCAGCTGGAATTGCGTGTAGAAGGTCGCGACCTCGAGAACACGGATATAGGCCATGTCGAGCATGTCGGCGATCCGTTCGATCGCGGCGCGCGTGACCCAACCATCCTGTTCCTGCGCCCGCATCAGCAGCGGAATGACCGCCGATTGCTGACGGCCTTCAGGATATTTCTTGATCGTCATTTCCGCCCAGGCAGCGTTCTCGTCATTGAAGGCGAACGCGGCAGGCTGGAATTGATCTTCGGCTAATCGACGAACGGACATTCTTCCTCACGCCTTGTCAGTTTATGGTCCCACACTGCGATGCCGTCAGAGACTTCATCTCGCACGCGTAGGCCGACTGGTCTTTTTGCAAAAACACAACGAACTTGCCGCCGTTCGGAACGGCAGCCTTGATTTCATAGCCCTTGGACAAGAGCTCACCCAGCGAGGCCTTTGCCGCCGGTGGCTGCACCTCGTCCTGGCCCAGCTTCGGCCCCATTCCGCCGACTTCCTGGGCGAAGGCCCCCGAAGCAGCGAAAAGAACGATGGCGACAAGCGGCAACAGCTTCATCAGCGGTCTACCTCACCGAACACGATGTCGAGCGAGCCGAGCACGGCTGTAACGTCAGCGAGCATGTGCCCCTTGCAGAGGAAGTCCATCGCCTGCAGGTGCGCGTAGCCTGGTGCACGAATCTTGCAGCGGTACGGCTTGTTGCTGCCATCGGCGATCACGTAGACGCCGAATTCGCCCTTCGGCGCTTCGACAGCCGCGTAAACTTCGCCGGCCGGCACATGATAGCCTTCCGTATAGAGCTTGAAGTGGTGGATGAGCGCTTCCATCGAGCGCTTCATCTCGCCGCGCTTCGGCGGAACGACCTTGCCGTCGATCGACGAGACCGGACCGGTCTTCGCACTGCCCATAAGGCGCTCGACGCACTGCTTCATGATACGAACCGACTGGCGCATTTCGATCATGCGGATCAGGTAGCGATCGTAGCAGTCGCCGTTCTTACCGATCGGAATGTCGAATTCCATATCATTATAGCACTCATAGGGCTGCGAGCGGCGCAGGTCCCAGGCAGCGCCCGAACCGCGCACCATCACGCCCGAGAATCCCCACGACCACGCATCCGCCAGCGACACGACGCCGATATCGACGTTACGCTGCTTGAAGATGCGGTTGTCGGTCAGAAGCCCTTCGATATCATCGAGGATTTTCAGGAACGGATCGCACCACTTGCCGATGTCCTCGACCAGTTCCGGCGGAATGTCCTGGTGGACGCCGCCCGGACGGAAGTAGGCAGAGTGCATACGGGCGCCGCAGGCGCGCTCGTAAAACACCATGAGCTTTTCGCGTTCTTCGAAGCCCCAGACCGGCGGCGTCATCGCACCGACGTCCATCGCCTGCGTCGTCACGTTCATGATGTGCGACAGAATTCGGCCGATTTCCGAGTAGAGAACACGGATCAGCTGGCCACGAATCGGAATCTCGAGCTTCAGCATCTTTTCGACGGCGAGCGCGAAAGCGTGTTCCTGGTTCATCGGCGCGACGTAGTCGAGACGATCGAAATAGGGAACGGCCTGCAGGTAGGTCTTCGTCTCGATCAGCTTTTCGGTCCCGCGATGCAGAAGGCCGATATGCGGATCGACGCGCTCGATGATTTCACCGTCGAGTTCAAGCACGAGGCGCAGAACACCGTGCGCGGACGGATGCTCCGGTCCGAAATTGATCGTAAAATTGCGAACGTTATGTTCAGTCATAGCGACGCGCTCCGCGCTGGCAATTGGCATGAGACGGCGAACAGAGAGGCTTCAAGAAATCCGGGCTCATCTTCACTTCGCCGCCTTCTCGTCTCCCGGCAACACGTATTCGGTGCCTTCCCAAGGGGACATGAAGTCGAAATTGCGGAACTCCTGCTTCAGCTCGACGGGTTCGTAGACAACGCGCTTGGCAGCATCGTCATACCGCACCTCGACGTAACCGGTTGTCGGGAAGTCCTTGCGCAGCGGGTGCCCCTCGAAACCGTAGTCGGTGAGAAGACGGCGCAAGTCAGCATGACCGGAGAAGGGAATGCCGTACATGTCCCAGGCTTCGCGCTCGAACCACTCGGCACCCTTGTAAACGCCGGTTGCCGACGGCACCGACTCGCCGTCAGCCACGGCGACCTTGATGCGGATGCGCAGGTTCTGCTTCGGCGACAGCAGGTGATATACGACGTCGAAACGCTTTTCGCGCTGTGGCCAGTCGACACCGCAGATATCGATCATGCTGATGAAACCGCAGCGCGCATCGTCGCGCAGGAACGTCAGCAGCGCCAGAATCGTTTCCGGCGTCGCAGTCACGTTAAGCTCATCGTAGCTGATGGCTGCATCGAGAAAGAGATCGCCGCGCATCTCGCGGAGATACGAAGACAGTTCGCTCAAGGCTTCAGTCATGACAGTCCTCCGCCCTTAGCGCTCGATCGTTCCGGTTCGACGGATCTTCTTCTGCAGAAGCAGCACCCCGTAGAGCAGCGCTTCTGCCGTGGGGGGACAGCCCGGCACGTAGATATCGACAGGAACGACACGGTCGCAACCGCGCACGACCGAATAGGAATAGTGATAGTAACCGCCGCCGTTGGCGCAGGATCCCATCGAGATAACATAGCGCGGCTCCGGCATTTGGTCATAGACCTTACGGAGCGCCGGCGCCATCTTGTTGGTCAGCGTACCGGCAACGATCATGACGTCAGACTGGCGCGGCGACGCGCGCGGAGCGACACCGAAGCGCTCCATGTCGTAACGCGGACCGGAGACCTGCATCAGGCCTTCGACTGCGCAGCAGGCAAGACCGAACTGCATCCACATCAGCGAGCCCGTACGGGCCCAGGTGATGAGATCGCGGGTCGAGGTAACGAGAAAGCCCTTATCGGCCAGTTCATCGTTGATTTCGCCAAAGAAGGCGCTGTCGCTGCCGATCGGCTTGCCCGTTGCCGGGTCGATGACGCCTTTCGGGTGCGGCGCGACGAGCGCCTTATCGCTTTGGGCTACTCCCATTCCAGGGCTCCCTTTTTCCATTCATAGATAAAGCCGATGGTCAGCACAGCGAGGAAGACCATCATGGACCAGAAACCAAACCAGCCGATCGCGCCGAACGAAACAGCCCACGGAAAGAGGAAGGCGACTTCGAGGTCGAAGATGATGAAGAGGATCGACACCAGATAAAAGCGGATATCGAACTTCATGCGAGCGTCGTCGAATGCATTGAAGCCGCACTCGAAAGCCGAAAGCTTTTCCGAATCAGGCGCCTTGAAGGCAACGGCAAACGGCGCAATCAGAAGCGCCAGGCCGATTACAAGGGCGATACCAACAAAAATAGCGATCGGAACATAGGAACTGAGCAGTCCAGTCATCAGGTTCATCCCTGCTTGCGGCTGCGCCAGGAAGGCACAAATGGGCAATTGCCCGGCAAGCGAACGTGCGTTGCAACAGAGCCGTCGTTAGCGCAGCCAGCGCCAGGGCGCAAGACTTTTAGAGCACCAATTCGACTGTCGAGGCGCGACATTATCAAGCAGATGCAATGATGTCGCGACAAATCCACACAAGTTGATTCAGACTGCATGTCAGCCCGTCGGATATTGCATGGCTCGCAACAAAGGAGAAAGTCCAAACCAAGAGAGAACAGCGAAAACCGGCGCTCGCCCGGGACACAATACTACAGAATGAGAGAAGAAAATGGCGCGAGTGACGGGGCTCGAACCCGCGACCTCCGGCGTGACAGGCCGGCACTCTAACCGACTGAGCTACACCCGCGCATCGTGGACAGAAGGACCGGACCAAGCGCCACACGGCACTCCATTTTGAAATGGCGCGAGTGACGGGGCTCGAACCCGCGACCTCCGGCGTGACAGGCCGGCACTCTAACCGACTGAGCTACACCCGCATTCATTTCAAGCGATCCGGAAGCTTTCGCGTCCGTGTCAAAGCAGCTTCGCCGCTTCGATGAGCGGCTAACTAAGGGGTTCGCATTTGAGTGTCAAGCAGCTTTGGAGACAAAACGATGACAGTCTGCGAATTGTTTTTGGAGAGCGAAAATCCCCAGGCAAATTCAGTGTATTATTAGAGGAGTGCTTGTCGGGCTTGCACAAGCAATCAATCCTCGAGCCCTCACCCTGTACTCGCCAGCGGCTTTCCACAGCTCAGAAATCGCCGAGACGAAAGCCGGGCGAGCAGCTCCATTCAAAAAAATCAAAAAATCTTCACAAACACTCTTGCGGTTTGTCCGCGATCCGCATAGATCACGGCCACCGACGCGGCGGGCCGAACCGGACCGATCTCGCGAGGGCGATTAGCTCAGTTGGTAGAGCGCCTCGTTTACACCGAGGATGTCGGGAGTTCGAGTCTCTCATCGCCCACCATTTCTTTCCTACATACTCATAGCTTGCTGCTGATGATGGCGACGTATCGGATCCGCTCGAGCAAGTGGCGTGCGTTGCGCACCTCCCTCGCTGCGCCAGAGTGCTCATTTACTTCGTTTTAATTGAGCGCGCTCAGTATTGTCCTCATAAGTTGTTTGTCATGGGGAGCATGATGTTCCTGTGGCTTTCTACATACGTCTTTCTTCTGCTTTCCGGCACAGCGCAAGCGGTTGCAGGAAAGGTCCAGCATAGCTTGCCTGCAACAGTGACGCAGCCGGCCATGGCCGCCGCTCGTGTCACTCAGTCTCGTCAGTGGTAAATACGAAGTCACGTCGGAGAGGGCATCTGGTGCAGTCCAACACGCACACGAATCTAGCCTTTCGCATTGCAACGGTTTTGCAACAACTTGGAATCGAAGGGCTGCCGCGCAACTACGAGCTCGTATTCGAGGCCCTGACTGGCAACAGTCCGGATCTCGCCCGCGAGCTAAGATCACTTGGCCCGGTCAAGACGCAGGAGGCCCTGGATGGAATCGGACGCCGTTACCTGCCCCACCACTTCGAAGGCAGCCTGCTCGAGGCTCGTTCCGGCCAGGTGCAGCAGGAACTGCAGAGCATTCTCTCCCTGCTCAACGAGGAAAAGTCAGCACTGACGCGCTACGGAAGTATCATCAGCCAAGCTGCACGCGTCTTTGAAGCCAATGATGTGACAGACACGGCCGCGCTCACGCGATCGCTGCAATCGGTAAGCTCGGCAACACATACTCGCGAGGCGCAAAGTGCAATGCTCGCTTCCAAGGTGGTGGAAAAATCCCACAAGCTCGAGGAGGTACAGCGCGAGGCCGCCGCGGCAAACGCCGCAAGATTTGTCGATACGGTGACCGGCCTGGGGAACCGTCGGGTATTCAACAAGGAACTCGCCAATGTCTATGAGAAATCAGGCCTGCCTGATCTGTGCGGAATCGCCTTTGCGGATATCGACCGCTACGAGACCATTGCGGCCGTTCCAAACCTTCTTGAGCCCGTCCTCAAGAAAATCGGCGAGTTGATCCAAGCGATGTTCGGTGAAAAGGATCTGGCCTGCCGCTTCGATCGGGGGCGCTTCGGTTTCATTTTCCGAACGGCCGACGAGACGGAGATCATGCGGCTTGTCGATAGGCTCCGTGACCGGCTCAAGGGATTGCCGGTGGTGCATCCGGTATCGGGAAAACGGGCAGCGCCGATTTCATTCTCGGTCGGGATATGTATGTCGAAGGAAGCCCGGACGGCTGATGCGCTTATAGCATTCGCCGAACAGGCGCTCGGCATGGCAAAGGCATCGGGCGGAGACAACGTCTCTGTCCATGGTGTGGCCAATGTCTCGCATGTGCCCAAGGACTGGCTGATCTATCGGTAGGACCAGATCGCAGCGATCTGTCGTTGCACCGCCCGAAGAAGCCTAGCCAACATTGCGTTGCGCTGGCTATAAGACGGTTCTCGCGGGCCGCAAGGTCCAACAACACACGCATTATCCGAGACATCATCATGAAGACACGCGAGCAACGGCAGGCACAGCGGGCTAGCATGCCGCGCACACAGTTGAGCACGCACCATATGGAAAATGCACGGCTACTGCCTGATCGGGGCGAACTGCTCTACCGTATCCCAAACGGCGGCATCGGCGTTGAAGTTGGAGCTGCCTTTGGGGAGTATACGGCGGAAATCCTTGAGAAGAACCGGCCTGCGCAGCTTTACCTGATCGATCCTTGGAGCATGGACCGCTACAGTTCGGGGCTCGATCAAATCCACAATCAGTTCAAAGACCAGATAGAGAGTGGCCAATTGCACCTGATGCAGGGCACATCGCTCGAAAAGCTCGCCGAATTTGAAGATAACTTTCTCGACTGGGCTTACATCGACACCGATCATTCCTTCGAGCTCACCTGGCAGGAACTCCTGCTGTGCGAGAAGAAAGTGAAACGAACGGGAAGAATCGCCGGGCATGACTTCTGCACCGGCAATACCGTTAAGCCGATCGTCTACGGCGTCGTCGAAGCGGTCACCAAATTCTGCAAGGACTATGGCTGGCAATTCGAGTTCCTGACGGTCGAATCGCACGCTCACTTTTCCTATTGCCTGAAGCGCCTCTGAACCGCTTCAGGCCTTTCCTGCGTACTGCTCGTCGCTGACCTGTCCCATCCAGTCGGCGGCGCTGCCGTCCAGCGCTTCATGGATCGCGATGTGGGTCATTGCGGTATCGGGCCCGGCACCATGCCAGTGCTTTTCGCCCGGCGCGAACCAGACCGTGTCGCCGGCGCAAATTTCACGAAGCGGGCCGCCCTCGCTCTGCGCCAGCCCCTTGCCTGCGGTGACGATCAGGGTCTGTCCCAACGGGTGCGTATGCCAGGCGGTTCGTGCACCGGGTTCGAACGTGACGCTGACCACCCTCACCCTTGCCGGGGTTGGTGCGTCCATCAGTGGGTCCTGACGGACCGACCCCGTGAAATATTCTGTCGGCGCCTTCATCGAGGGCCGCGATCCGCAGGGTTTGATCTCCATCGACGTATCCTTTTTCGAGCATGACGATCTGTCCAAGGCGACCGTAAGCCAAGCGGCTTCATTGTCCAAGCGACGCATTGCTCGGTCCCAGGCTGCGTGGCCTTGGCCACAGCGCCTTGTCACCAATCGGAGACAGGAGCGAATCCGATGATAACCGCGGAAGGCAGCTGAGCGCGCTCCGAATCGTGGCGTTCATGTCGCTCCGCAGAAGAAATGGCGGCGCTCCGGCGGTGCCGCCCTATCTCAGCTACAGGCGCTTGCTCCTTGCCTGGGCGACTGCTAGGGCGAGGCATTTCATCACGCGGAGAATTTCTATGAAACAGCATTCTTTCGGCCATCTGCCCCATACCGTCACGAATATCGGCTTCGGCGCATGGCAGATCGGCGGCGCCTGGGGCGATGTCAGCGAAGCAGACGGCCGCGACGCGCTGAATGCGGCGCTCGACGCCGGTATGACCTTCATCGACACCGCCGACGTCTATGGCGACGGCCGATCGGAAAAGATCATTGCCGACGTTCTCGCGAGCCGTGGCGGCGAACGGCCGATGGTTGCGACCAAGGCAGGGCGCCGGCTGAACCCGCATGTCGCAGATGGCTACACCAAGGCCAACCTCGAAGGCTTCATCGATCGCAGCCTCAAGAACCTGCGCGTCGACAGCCTCGACCTCGTGCAGTTGCACTGCCCTCCGACGGAAGTGCTGTATCGCCCGGAGGTCTTCGAAGGCCTGAATGAGCTGCAGAAGGCCGGCAAGATCATGGGCTACGGTGTCAGCGTCGAGAAGGTCGAGGAAGCGCTGAAGGCGATCGAGTATCCTGGCGTCGTCAGCATCCAGATCATCTACAACATCTTCCGCCAGCGGCCCGATCACCTGTTTTTCCAGGAGGCACGGCGGAAGAACATCGCCGTCATCGCCCGCGTGCCGCTTGCAAGTGGTCTGCTGTCCGGAAAGATCAGCCGCGATACGAAGTTTGCGAGCGACGATCACCGCAATTTCAATCGTCACGGCGAGGCATTCGATGTCGGTGAGACGTTCGCTGGCGTTCCCTTCGAGGTCGGCCTGCAGGCGGTGGAGGAAGTGCGCAAGCTCGTTCCCGCCGGCGCGACGATGGCGGCCTTCGCGCTGCGTTGGATCCTGATGAGCGATGCAGTCACCGTCGTCATTCCGGGTGCACGCAATGCCGAACAGGCACGCGCCAACGCGGCGGCGGCAAGTCTCGCGCCGCTCTCGCATGAGGTGATGGACGCCACACGCGAGATCTACGAGCGCCTCGTCGCTCCTTATGTCCACCAGCGCTGGTAAGGCAGCCGCAAGAAAAATGGCCGGGCGCAGACCCGGCCATTCTGTTTCATGCCTGAGCCAATCTCAGTTTGTGCCGACGAGATTAACCTGGAAGAACAGAGTTTCACCCGAGGAATCATCGACGCCGTCATTATCCGTGACCGCGTAGGCCTTGCCGGAGGCATCGAAAACGAAGCCCTCGAGCTTGTCGAGGACATAGCCATTGGTGGCGGTCTTCAGCTCCGGAAGGAAGTCGTGGGCTTCAATCTTCTTGACGACCGGCAGGTCGCCACCGAGCTTGGCGGGCTTCAGATCTGATATCGCTACCTTGTAGAGCTTCTTCAGTCTCGCTGCGTCGTCGACAAGGTTATCGCGTTCGATGATGTAGACGCTATCGCCATGAGCGGAGATTTCGGAGAGGCCGATCCAGCCCGCTTCGGATTTGTCGAGCGGATAGCGGACGGCACCCCACTCCTTGCCCTTCGGATTGTAGGAAACAAGTTTGACAAAGCCCTTCTCGTCATCCTTCCACTCGCGCTGGACGGCCATCCAGAGCGTCGCGTCGTCGCCGGAGCCGACGATCGTCACACCTTCGAAGCCGTAGCGGATTTCGTTAGCTGCCAATTCTTTCGGAAGTGAGATCTCTTCCTTGATCTCGCCTTTCGGATTGACGTGATAGAGGGCGTGCGGCACCAGCTTCTCAGTGTTGCCTTCGGACGCCAGCCAGAACCAGCCCTTTTCATCAACGGCCACACCCTCGATGTCGAGCTTCTGTGCCGGTTGGCCGTCGCGCTTTACGGTCAGCGTTTCGGTGATCACGGCCGGCTTCCTGGTTGCGTCGATCGTGTAGATCGTCGGCTGCATGCCGAGGACACTGTCGCCGACCGCAAACAGCTGTCCCGACTTTTCCGGAATGGCAGCAAGACCGGAAAGCGCCGCGAAGCCGACCGGATTGCGATCCTTCTCAGCCGCAACGATCTGCGGATAGGCAGCCTCGCCCTCGGCGAGTTCGTAGAGCATCACGTGCGACCGTGGGCCGCCGTCCTCGCCAAGATCGACTTCGTTGGCGGTCGCGAGAAGATTGCGCGACGGTACGGCCACAGCGCCTTCAGGTGAAACGCCGGACGGAAGGATCTGGACCAGTTCTGGCTCCGCACCGGTATCCCTGTAGACGCCGACGACAGAGGCGCGCTCTGCGAGCAGGAATATGTATTTCTGGCCTTCGATCGTCGCCACTTCCAGACCTTCCGGCTCGACGCCCTTGGCGGACGAACGCTTGTCCGGATAGTGGCCGATATTGGCGACGGCACGTTCGAAGGAAGCACCGGATTCGTAGAGCACCTTGCCGGTCTTTTCGAAAATCGTGAAACCGCGCGAGCCGCCTTGATAGTCGCCTTCGTTGGCAACAACCAGGCGGTTATTATCGAGCCACTTCACCGCGTCAGGCTCACGGGGGATGCCCTTGAGTTCGCCGGTGAACTTCAGGGCGCCATCGCGTTTGGTATCGATGCCGGCCAGATCGACACTGCCAGCGGAGAAGTGCGTCTTCACCGTTGCAGTTGCCGCGTCAATGATGACGATTTCGTTGTTTTCCTGAAGGGTCAGGGCAATCTCGTTCTGGTCGTTGAACGAGACGAATTCCGGTTCCGGATCTTCGGGCGCAATGCCCGCAAGGCCCGTCAGCGTGACGTGCTTGATCGAGCTGCAGTCGACCGTGCCGTTCTTGACTTGGAACACGGCGAGGTCGCCTGCCGGTATCTGTGGAATCTTGCCGTCGTTCACCTCTTCCTCACGCTCGTTTTCGATCGCGATCGCGCCGAGCGTCTTTTCCTTGTTGAGTGCGACCGAATCCGGCTGGCCGCCGAGATCGCAGGTGCTCTCGATCTTCTTGGTTGCAACGTCGACGATCGCGAGGCGCCCCGAGGGCTTCGCCTTGCTCTGTGACGTATTGACGGCCACCAGCGCCTTGCCGGCGGCGGACGCCACGGAGGTCGGCTCGCCGTCCATCATCAGCGCGCCCCCGGCCTTCGGCGCCTTGGCGTCTGAGATATCGACAAATCCGATCGCACCGAGCGGGCTATCGCTATAGATCAGCGTCATGCCGTCGTCGGTGGCCGTGATTATTTCCGCCGAAGTGGCCGAAAGCTTGTCTTTTCCCTCGGGCAGATTGGATGCCACCGGAAAAGTTGCGATGCGGTTGAAAACGGGCTCTGCGGCGGCCGGAAACGCGGCCGTCGTCAGAAGCGCCGCAACGAGCACTGTCTTGCGCGATAGAGTTGTCATGAAATCCCCCATGAATTCAAACAAAGGGGTTTTGCGGGATAGGCATGACATCGGAATGACACTGCTGTCATATTTCTGACTGCGCTAGCCGGTCTCCCGTTCCTTCTTCATTTCGTTCCTCATGATGAAGAGCGATGCACCAAGGATCAGCATCGCCCCCAACCACAAATAGCCGGTCGGCGCATAGCCAAAGACCAACCAGCCGGCGAAAACATTGAGCGGCAGCTTGAGATCGTCGAAGGGCTGGATGTAGGTGGCATCGGCCGTTGAATAGGCAAGTGTCAAGAAATACTGGGCCATCACGGTGAGGAGGCCTGCCGCAACGAAAAGCAGGAGCGTCATACCGGAAGGGATGCTGAAGCCCGCGGCGACCGCCAATCCGCCGTTGATGGGCGTCAGGAGGGCCAGCAGCCAGACGGTGATGGTTTCCGGCCGTTCGACCCCGGTAAGGCTCTTGGTGATCAGCGATGAGGCGCCCCAGAGAAGCGCCGAGAGGATTGGAAGGAGCGCCGCCCAACTGAAGCTGTCCGACCAGGGCTGCAGGATGATCATCGCTCCGACGAAGCCGGTGCCAGTCGCCACCCACCGTGCGAGGCCGATGTATTCACCAAGGAAGATGCGTGCGCCCATGATGATGAAGAATGGCGAAGTCATTACCAGGGCGATCGCCTGCCAGATCGGCACGGACGCAAGCCCTGCGACCCAGGTCATCACACCGAAGGCTGCCAAGGCGACACGCACGACATGACGCCAAGGATAGCGCGTTCGCATTGCTCCAAAGCCGACGCGCCGGAGAAAGGGCAACGAGAAGACCAGCGCAAAGGCATATTGCCAGAAGGCTGCGGAGGCGGAGGGGAAGGCGAGCTTCATCGTCAGCCATTGCGTGACGACATTGAGGATCGAGAAGGCGATGCCTGCAGCGACCATCCAGGCAGCGCCGATCATTGCTCGCGAAGCAGAAAATGTAGGGGAAGTCTGATTCATGTTTTCTTTCCGAAACCAACACAAATCAGGACGCATGAGCGCGATACCGCAGCCAGGACAGAATTCGCCCTCGCCCGCTCCGCTCATTCTCTTTCATCCGGACTGTAACCGTCGGCTCCGGAATTGCACCGGATCTGCTGACCCTTTTGGCACCGGCCGAAAGGCGCTCGCGGGCTTGAGCCGAGGCCCTTACCGCCGGTGGGGACTTTCACCCCGCCCTGAGAACAGTATTTTCCGTAAGACATACCTCGCGTGCCGACAAGTCCGCGAGATGCAAAAAGGGTCCGGCCGTGGCCGAACCCTTCGAAACTTGCACCGCCGGTCTCGTTGCCCGACCGCCAAGCAAATTCATATCAGCCGTTAACGGCGTCCTTCAGGCCCTTGCCGGGCGTGAACTTCGGCACGTTGCGAGCCGGAATATCGACTTCTGCGCCCGTGGACGGGTTGCGGCCCTTCGTGGCAGCGCGATGGGAAACGGTGAAGCTACCGAAACCAGCGAGGCGAACGTCGCCCTTGCCCTTCAGTTCAGCCTGGACAACTTCGAAAACAGCGTCGACTGCGGAAGCAGCATCGGTCTTCGAGAGTCCTGCCTTTTCAGCAACTGCGGACACGAGTTCATTCTTGTTCATGTTTCCACCCCTTTCTAAATGGTTCGAAACGACTCAAATTTATAAGCTAGGCTCAGAATAGAGTTCATCAGGCCCGCCGCACCCCAAAGACCCTGCAAATCAAGGAAATGCAAGAGTCTGCGCGTCGATTTCACAAAAAAAGGCTGGCGAAAACGCCAGCCTTTTCAGGGTTTTTAAGCAATTGGGCACGAATGTGGCAAACAAAGCTCAGTGAGCTATGGTTGCACCCGTTTCGTCGAGCCCTTCGACCGTTGCAATGACCGGTGTTTCCACCGTGCCATCCCACTCGATCGCTTCGGGTCTGCGGACCAGCGCATGCTTGATCACCTCGCCCATGCGGGACACCGGGATGATCTCCATGTTGTTCTTCACGTTGTCCGGAATCTCCGCCAGATCCTTGGCGTTTTCTTCCGGGATCAGCACCTTCTTGATGCCACCGCGAAGCGCTGCGAGCAGCTTTTCCTTCAGGCCGCCGATCGGCAGCACCCGGCCGCGAAGGGTGATTTCACCGGTCATCGCGACGTTCTTGTCGACCGGGATACCGGTCATGATCGAGACGATCGCGGTCGCCATGGCGACACCGGCCGACGGACCATCCTTCGGCGTCGCACCTTCCGGCACGTGCACGTGGATGTCGCTCTTATCGAAGCGCGGCGGCTCGATGCCGAAATCGACAGCGCGCGAGCGGACGTAAGATGCCGCTGCGGAGATCGACTCCTTCATGACTTCCTTCAGGTTGCCGGTCACGGTCATCCGACCCTTGCCCGGCATCATGACGCCTTCGATCGTCAGCAGTTCGCCGCCGACTTCCGTCCAGGCCAGACCGGTGACCACGCCGACCTGATCTTCGCGTTCTGCTTCGCCGTGGCGGAAGCGCGGAACGCCCAGATAGTCGTCAATGTTTTCGGCCGTCACATGAACGGACTTCGTCTTGCCCTTGATGATCTCGGTCACCGCCTTGCGGGCGAGCTTCATCAATTCGCGTTCGAAGTTACGAACACCGGCTTCGCGGGTGTACTGCTGGCTGATCGCCATCAGGGCATCGTCGCTGACCGAGAATTCATTCGGCTGCAGAGCATGCTCCTTGATGGCCTTCGGCAGCAGGTGCCGCTTGGCGATCTCACGCTTTTCGTCTTCGGTGTAGCCGGCGATGCGGATGACTTCCATGCGGTCCATCAAGGGCGCCGGAATGTTCAGCGTGTTCGCCGTCGTGATGAACATCACGTCCGACAGGTCGTATTCGACCTCCAGGTAGTGATCCATGAAGGTCGAGTTCTGAGCCGGATCCAGCACCTCGAGCAGAGCAGACGACGGATCGCCGCGGAAATCCTGACCCATCTTGTCGATCTCGTCGAGCAGGAAGAGCGGATTGGACTTCTTCGCCTTCTTCATCGACTGGATGACCTTGCCGGGCATCGAACCGATGTAGGTGCGGCGGTGACCGCGGATTTCAGCTTCGTCCCGAACGCCGCCGAGCGCCATGCGGACATACTCACGGCCAGTCGCCTTGGCGATCGACTGGGCGAGCGAGGTCTTGCCGACGCCCGGAGGGCCGACGAGGCACAGGATCGGACCCTTGATCTTGGTCGCGCGAGCCTGAACAGCCAGGTACTCGACGATGCGCTCCTTGACCTTGTCGAGACCGAAGTGATCTGCTTCGAGGATCTTCTCGGCGTTGTTGAGGTCCGTCTTGATCTTCGACTTCTTGCCCCACGGAATGCCGAGCAGCCAGTCGAGATAGTTGCGGACAACAGTCGCTTCAGCCGACATCGGGCTCATCTGCCGCAGCTTCTTCAGCTCGGCATCGGCCTTTTCGCGTGCCTCTTTCGACAGCTTCGTCTTGGAGATGCGTTCTTCCAGTTCGGCCATCTCGTCGCGGCCTTCCTCGCCGTCGCCGAGCTCCTTCTGGATCGCCTTCATCTGCTCATTCAGGTAGTACTCGCGCTGGGTCTTCTCCATCTGGCGCTTCACGCGCGAACGAATGCGCTTTTCGACCTGCAGGACCGAGATCTCGCCTTCCATGAAGCCGAGCGCCTTTTCGAGGCGGGCCTTGACACTGGTGGTTTCCAGCATCTCCTGCTTCTCGGTGATCTTGATCGACAGGTGCGACGCAACCGTGTCGGCAAGCTTCGAGTAGTCGTCGATCTGGCTAGCGGCGCCAACGACCTCAGGCGAGATCTTCTTGTTGAGCTTTACGTAGCTCTCGAATTCGGACACGACCGAGCGGCTGAGCGCTTCCAGTTCGACCGGATCGTCATGCGGCTCTTCGAGAACATGGCCAAGGGCTTCATAAAAGTCCTCGCGATCGGTGTAGGCGTCGATCTCCGCGCGTGCGCGACCTTCGACCAGAACCTTGACGGTGCCATCAGGCAGCTTCAGCAGCTGCAGTACGTTGGCGACGGTGCCGACATTGTGAATGGCAGAGGGTTCCGGATCGTCATCGCTCGCGTTGATCTGCGTGACGAGCATGATCTGCTTGTCCGATCCCATGACCTCCTCAAGCGCACGGATCGACTTCTCGCGGCCGACGAACAGCGGCACGATCATATGCGGGAAGACGACGATATCGCGCAGGGGCAAAACCGGATATGCGATGCTCGCAACTGACGTTTTCTTCGTCATTTTATTTCCTTTCCATCGTCCCGTTGCCGGGCTCTTCTGGCGCGGCCACTAGAACCGGGCCGCACTCCACTTGAGACAACAAGTGGAGGTTCTGATTATGCTTTTCAAGCTGCGCCATGGCCGGTGTCCCCCTGGACATGACAGCTATGCTACAACGGAACACCTTCACTCTGGAGCGCCAGGCTGGACCGGCGCTTGCCACATCCGCGCCGGCTAACGCACAAGGCCGAAACACACCAACGGAATCATTCCATAATTGCCACGGACTTGGAAATCCGCAACGGCAGCAGAAGCGCTTTCAGACCTCTTTAGCAAGATTTATCAAGGTCGTGCACTGGTTTTGAAATAGAAAGAGGCCTGCCGACGGCAAGCCCCTTAAATTCACGGTTCGTATCGTAAAGATATCTCTAATGCCTCACGCCGAAGCGTTGGCCTTCTCGTCTTGTCGATCGGCGTAGATGTAAAGCGGACGGGCGGAGCCGCGCGCCACTTCCTCGGAGATAACGACCTCACGTACGCCTTCCAGCGCCGGCAGTTCGAACATCGTGTCGAGCAGGATCTTTTCCATGATCGAGCGAAGGCCGCGAGCACCGGTCTTGCGCACGATCGCCTTGCGGGCGATCTCGCGAAGAGCGTCCTCGTGGAAGGTTAGTTCCACGTCTTCCATCTCGAACAGGCGTTGGTACTGCTTGATCAGCGCGTTCTTCGGCTCGGACAGGATCTGGATCAGCGCATCCTCATCGAGATCCTCGAGCGTCGCCAGGACCGGCAGACGGCCGATGAACTCAGGGATCAGGCCGAACTTGACCAGATCTTCGGGCTCGAGTTCGCGCAGAACCTCGCCGACGCGGCGGTCGTCCGGAGCCTTGACCGTTGCGCCGAAGCCGATCGAGGTCTTCTCGCCGCGCGCGGAGATGATCTTGTCGAGACCGGCAAAGGCACCACCGCAGATGAACAGGATGTTCGTGGTGTCGACCTGCAGGAACTCTTGCTGCGGATGCTTGCGGCCGCCCTGTGGCGGCACGGAGGCGACCGTGCCTTCCATGATCTTCAACAACGCCTGCTGGACGCCCTCGCCAGACACGTCGCGGGTGATCGACGGGTTGTCCGACTTGCGGGAGATCTTGTCGACTTCATCGATGTAGACGATGCCGCGCTGAGCGCGCTCGACGTTGTAGTCAGCAGCCTGCAGCAGCTTCAGGATGATGTTTTCGACGTCCTCACCGACATAGCCGGCTTCCGTCAGCGTCGTCGCATCGGCCATGGTGAAGGGCACGTCGATGATGCGAGCGAGCGTTTGGGCAAGATAGGTCTTGCCGCAGCCAGTCGGGCCGACCAGCATGATGTTCGACTTCGCCAGCTCGACTTCGCTGTTCTTCGTGGCATGCGCCAGGCGCTTGTAATGGTTGTGAACGGCGACGGACAGGATCTTCTTCGCCTGGCGCTGGCCGATGACGTATTCGTCGAGAACCTTGATGATGTCCTGGGGCGTGGGAACGCCGTCACGGGACTTGACCATCGAGGACTTGTTCTCTTCGCGAATGATGTCCATGCACAGTTCGACGCATTCATCGCAAATGAAAACCGTCGGTCCGGCAATCAGCTTCCGGACTTCGTGCTGGCTCTTTCCGCAGAAGGAGCAGTACAGGGTGTTTTTAGAGTCGCCGCCGTTGCTGCCGCTGACCTTGCTCATATCACTTTCCTTCCAGCACGCCGCATTTCAAGGTGAAATTACGGTCCACTCATTGGCCTGCTCCACGCTTGGAGCCCCAGCCGGCCAAGGCCGTTAAGGGGTACGAACCGGTCCAAACTATGCTGTCCTGGCTCCGGCGGCAACGAATTCCCCTTCGACTGCCGATGCTATGTCATAAAAATCCAACATAGCATTAATACTTGAGATTGCCGCACCCGCCACCGGGTTTCTTCCCTTGTTCGATCACAAATGAGATAGAACTGTGGCGGATACAACACCATCCCTACTTCTCACTAGGCGGTATCGCCTTCCATCTCGACGCGAGACGTCAGAACCTTGTCGATGACGCCCCAGGTCTGAGCCTCGTCCGCATCCATGAAGTGGTCGCGGTCGAGGGTCTTTTCGACTTCCTCGTAGGTGCGACCGGTGTGCTTGACGTAAACTTCGTTGAGGCGGCGCTTCATCTTCAGAATATCGCGGGCGTGACGCTCGATGTCCGATGCCTGGCCCTGGAAGCCGCCCGATGGCTGATGCACCATGATGCGGGAATTCGGGGTGGCAAAGCGCATGTCCTTGTGGCCGGCAGCAAGCAGCAGCGAGCCCATGGAGGCGGCCTGGCCGATGCAGAGCGTCGAGACAGCAGGTTTGATGAACTGCATCGTGTCGTAGATCGCCATGCCGGCAGTAACAACGCCGCCCGGCGAGTTGATGTAGAGCGCAATTTCCTTCTTCGGGTTTTCGGCCTCGAGGAACAGGAGCTGGGCGCAGACGAGCGTGGCCATGTGATCCTCGACCGGCCCAGTCAGGAAGATGATGCGTTCCTTGAGCAGGCGCGAATAGATGTCGTAGGAGCGTTCACCGCGATTGGTCTGTTCCACGACCATTGGCACGAGGGCCATAGCGGTATCGACTGGGTTTCTCATGTGCGTCCTTTGTCAACGTCTGCCGGCTACAGCCGGGAATCAAAGAAATTGCCTTATCCCTACATAGAGCTTCCCTGCCCTCCTCTTCAAGACGCGCCGATGGATAACGTTAAGAGGGGCAGGCGTAAGGCGAACAACTTTTCGCCCGATGTGCGCTCATTCCTGCAAATAGCTTCGAAGAGCGAGCGGCGATCGCGCGGTCGCACAGCTTTTGTCGGTGCCAGGATGAACGAATTCTGAATCCACTTGCGACTATGCTGCGTTTACAGACCAGAAAGCCTAACCACAACTCGGCACAAAAATGCGCCGACGGGCCAGGCGTAATTAATGAAGTTGCCAGTTTCCTCCGAGAGAATACGCGCAATGCAAGGGGTATTGCCGTGTTCAATGTTACGACTGGATTAGCCATTTGGTGCTCGGAAGCCATGACGCTCGCGCTGGTAGCGTTCATGGCCTGGCGCCACAATGTCCGGAACAAGACCTATTTCTATTGGGGAATGGGTTTTCTTCTTAGCGGCGTGGGTTTCGCAATGGTTGCGCTGCGCGGGCAGATACCTGACATTCTCTCCATCGAGATCGGCAACACGATCGCGCTATGTGGGCAGAGCGCGTGGGTTGCCGGGTACCTGGCGCTTGACCGTCGCAAGCTCGAATGGTGGGCATTGCTGCCACCGCTCGTTTGGTTGGGTGGCGTCTTCCTGCCGTGGGTCAATGACGACTACACCAATCGCGTCATTCTCTACAACCTGGCCTCGGCCACCGGCGCGACGGCACTAGCAATGGCAGTCTGCATGACCGGCCAGCGCAGCGAGGGCTCAAGAAGCAAACTGGGGGCTATCTTTGTGATCCAGAGCCTCCTGTGCTTCGGTACGGCGACGGCAATGGCGGTCATCGGCCCCACCGACGCGGAAGCCGCCAACTTCGCGGGCGCCGCGGCTATGGCGACGGGCTTCCTGCTGACCCTAGCGTGCGCGCTAACCTGCGTCGTCATCATGGAACGTTCGGAGAAACACCTTCGTGTGCTCAGCCTGACCGATTCGCTGACGGGCGTCTTGAACCGACGCGGCCTTTTCGGCCGGTTCGATGACATTCAGGAGAGCGCGTTTTACAACAACCGCCAGGTCGCCGTACTGCTCTTCGACCTCGACCACTTCAAACGCGTCAACGATCGGTTCGGACACCAGGCTGGCGACATCGTGCTGACGGTCTTTGCACGCATGGCCCGCCAGTTCGTCCCTGCCGGCGCCTTCGGCCGCATGGGCGGCGAGGAGTTTGCCGCGTTCGCGACGGTGGCCGACCAGACCGAGGCGGAAGCGCTCGCGGAATCGATCCGTGCCGAATTCTGCCGGGTCCCGGTGAGCACCGGCGACGCGATCATTCCCGCAACGGTCAGCACTGGCGTCGCCCTCGCCTCGGCCATCGAGGCCAATAGGGACAAGCTGGTTTCGGCGGCCGATCGCGCGCTATATGCCGCCAAGGCAGCCGGCCGCAACTGCACTGTCATCTTTGGTGAAGCCGAAGCGGCGGCTCCGCCGCCTCCGCAGCCGGATCAAACAGGTGGCGAACTTGTCCCAACACTTGACGACCAGATTCATGCGCTTCGCCGTGTCGGATCACTGTCCAGAGGTTGAGCCCATCTTTTCGAGGCTTGGCAAATCCGCTAAGCCTCGAAGCATGATGATCCCACCATTCCTTTCCATCGATCCCGCCACACGCCACGTCTTCCTCGACGCAAGCAATCCCGCCTTCTATAGCGATCCGAACACCGTCTACGCCGCTCTGCACGCGCACTGCCCCACATTCTATTGGGAGCAGCAGAAGCAGTGGTTCTTCACCGGCTACGACCACGTCAACAGCCTGCTTCGCGATCGCCGCTTCGGCCGCCAGATCCTTCACATAGCCTCGCGTGATGAGCTTGGTCTTCCCGAACCGGATCAGCACGTGGCGAATTTCGATCTCGCCGAACGATACTCGTTGCTAGAGCTGGAGCCACCCGAGCATACCCGTTTGCGAACGCTCGTTAACCGCGCTTTCGTCTCTCGCCACGTCGAGAAGATGAAGCCGGAGCTTGCCCAGCTCGCCAATAGGCTCATTGATGGTTTCGAGAAGGACAACGGAGTCGAGCTGCTTTCAGCATTTGCCGATATTATTCCGGTAACGATGATTGCCCGCATGATCGGCATTCCGGAGGAAATGGGACCGCAGCTCCTGAAGTGGTCCCACGCCTACATTCGCATGTATCTCTTCGGTCGCACCCGCGAGGACGAAGATGGCGCCGAGCGGGCCGCCAAGGAATTTTCGGACTATATAAAGACGGTCATCGCCGAGCGCCGCGCCAGCCCGCAGGACGACCTGCTGACGCATATGATTCATACCGAACACAAGGGCCAGTATCTGACCGAGGACGAGCTCGTCTCGACGACGATCGTACTGCTCAATGCCGGTCACGAGGCGACGGTCCACCAGATCGGTAACTCAGTTCGCATCATCTTGGAAAGCGGAAGCGATCCGACCGAACTCTTCAAGGACGAGGCAACGACCGAACAAACCGTGGAAGAGTCCCTGCGCATCTGCGCGCCGGTTCACATTTTCCAGCGCTGGGCTCTCGAACCCGTCGAGATCGACGGCATTTCATTCAAGCGAGGCGACAAGGTGAGCCTCATTCTGGCCGCTGCCAACCTCGACCCAACAAAATTCAGTGATCCGCTGACCTTCAAACCTGACCGCAACGAGGCTGCCAACCTCTCCTTTGGCGCGGGCATCCATTTCTGCATCGGGGCGCCGCTGGCAAGACTGGAACTGAACATCGTCCTGCCAATTCTCTTCAAGCGGCTGCCTGGGCTCAGGCTCGCCCGGACGCCCGTCGTGAAAGACGTCTATCATTTCCATGGATTGGACCGCCTGGATCTGGCTTGGTAGGCCACAAACAAGAAAGCCCGCGCTCGGGAAAGATGAACTGACCCCATAAAGTTGGACAACAACCTTCGGGGGTCAGTTCAGAGAACGCGGGCTTTCCGTTTCTTTCTGGTGCCTTGCGGCGAGGCGTTATTCCGCAGCCTGCAGAGCCGGCACTCCGTCTACCGGTTCCGGCGGCAACTTGCCGGCTAAGGCAGCAGCAAACTTCGTCTGGTCAAGCTCATTTTCCCAGCGGGCGACGACGACCGTTGCAACCGCGTTGCCGACAAAGTTCGTCAAGGCGCGGCATTCCGACATGAAGCGATCGATGCCGAGGATCAACGCCATGCCGGCAACTGGAACCGAGGGCACAACGGAGAGCGTTGCAGCGAGCGTAATGAAGCCGGCGCCGGTGATGCCGGCAGCGCCCTTGGAGCTCAGCATCGCAACCAGCAGGAGCAGGATCTGATCCGCCAGGGTCAGCGGCGTGTCCGTCGCCTGAGCGATGAAGAGGGCTGCGAGCGTCATATAGATGTTCGTGCCGTCGAGATTGAAGGAATAGCCCGTCGGAATGACGAGACCGACAACAGAGCGTTTGCAGCCTGCCTGCTCCATCTTGGCCATGAGGCCCGGAAGTGCCGCTTCCGAAGAGGAGGTGCCGAGCACGAGTAGGAGCTCTTCCTTGATGTAGCGGATCAAGGCCAGGATCGAGAAGCCGTTGTAGCGCGCGACCGCGCCGAGGACGACGAGCACGAAGAGCAGCGACGTCAGGTAGAAGGTACCGATCAGCATTGCCAGATTTGCAATGGAACCGATGCCGTATTTTCCGATCGTGAAGGCCATGGCGCCGAAAGCGCCGATTGGAGCGGCCTTCATCAGGACTGCCACCAGCTTGAAGACCGGCGCGGTCAGTGCCTGCAGGAAGTCGACGACCGGACGGCCGCGATCGCCGACCATGGCAAGCGCGATGCCGAACAGGACGGAGAAGAAAAGCACCTGAAGAATATCGCCGTCGGCAAAGGCACCAACGATGGTGTTCGGAATAATGTTCATCAGGAAGCCCGTGATGGTCGTGTCATGAGCTTTCGCCGCGTAACTTGCCACGGCCTTGGCATCCAGCGTCGCCGGATCGATATGCATGCCGGCGCCCGGCTGTATGACATTGGCGACCACTAGGCCGACCGCCAGTGCCAGCGTTGAAAAGACGAGGAAGTATAGCATCGCCTTACCGGCGACGCGTCCAACCTTCTGCAGATCGGACATGCCGGCAATGCCCGTCGCAACCGTCAAGAAGATGACGGGGGCGATGATCATCTTGACGAGCTTGATGAAGGCGTCACCGAGCGGCTTCAGCGAGGAGCCGATGTCGGGATAGAAATGACCAAGCAGGATGCCGGCACAGATGGCGGCAAGAACCTGCACGTAGAGAAGTCGATAGAAGGGAACCTTGCCGCGCGGCTGCGCGACTGGAAGTGCTGCACCCATGATGTCCTCCATGTGCCCCAAAACCAAAGCGGCCTCCCGGGGCGATTGCGTTACCAAGTCAACAGCCCACGCGGCTGTTTGCGGAGGATTTGCAACATGCGTGCCAAGTCATAGATTACAGGACTAAATCATTGATGCAGAAATAATTTTCTGTAGAGACCGTAGGGTCGACCGGAAGACGTGAGCGTATTTTCGCACAAATTGATTTGACGTGAGTGCGGAATTGCACACAAGGTGAATAATGCTTCAGTCGACTTCGATGTCAGGTTTCGGCTCTTTCGACCGCACCCGCCGGCGGGTGCGGCGCGTGTGGATCGTGTTTGCCTCCGTTTCGGCAGTACTGGTCCTTGTTGCACTCTTTGCCGCGGACGTGTATGGGCGCGGCTCCGCCATCGATGCGATTGAGGGTCAAAGTCGAACCGACGCCAACCTCAAGGTCGCACTCCTCAACGCGGTCCTGGAGAGGCCCCGCGCGCTACCGCTGCTTCTTGCCGAAGACCAACAGGTTCTCGATGGTCTCTCCTCCGAAGGCAACGATGCGATCGACATATTGAATCGGAAGCTTGAGCGGCTCGTCACGGGAACACAGGCAGCCGTGCTCTACGTCATCGGCCCCAACGGCATCGCCGTGTCCTCGAGCAATTGGCGGGAACCGATCAGCTTCGTCGGCAATGACTACACCTTTCGCGACTACTTCCGAAAGGCGATGGAAGAAGGAACCGCCGAGCACTTTGCCCTGGGCAGTGTCAGCAAGCGCCCTGGCCTCTACATTTCCCGTCGTGTGGGCAGTGCCACAGCACCGCTTGGCGTCGTGGTCGTCAAGCTTGAGTTCGACCGACTCGAGAGCGACTGGCGCGACACGCATCGCCCCGTCTACGTTACCGATGATCGCGGCGTTGTCCTGATCACCAGCATCCCCTCCTGGCGTTTTATGATGAACAGGCCTGTGCCGGAGGCCGACCTTGCCGCCATTCGCAACAGTCTGCAGTTCGGCGATGCGCCGCTGGCGACATTGCCGATCATGCGCCCACAGCCCATCGACACCGAGGCATCGCTTGTTTCCGCTGTTCTTCCCGGTGGTGGGGAAGGTCAGTATCTGCACCTCACGACACCCGTCCCCACCACGCCCTGGCATCTGGAATATCTTGTGCCCACCGACGCGCCGGTCGCGGCGTCGGTTCGCGAAATGCGGCTGCTGTCTCTGGCCGTGCTTCTACCGCTGCTCGCCATCGCGGCATTTCTTCTGTGGAGGCGCCAAGCGGCTGCGACGAAGATCGCGGAAGAACAAGCGATGCGCGAGGAGCTGGAACGGCGGGTCATCGCCCGAACAGATGATCTCAGTCGGGCACGCGACCGTCTGCAAGCCGAAATCTCCGATCATCGGGAAACGGAAGCAAGACTGCAGATCGTGCAGCAGGAGCTGGTGCAGGCGAACCGGCTCGCGATCCTCGGCCAAGTCGCGGCGGGCGTTGCGCATGAGATCAATCAACCGGTGGCAACCATACGCGCTTACGCGGACAATGCCCGCGTCTTCCTGGAGCGCAAGCAAACGAGTCCCGTCGACGAAAACCTCGAAGCGATTGCGGGCCTCACCGAGCGGATCGGCGCGATTACCGACGAATTGAAGGCCTTCGCGCGAAAAGGTCGTGCGGCGGCAGAGCCTGTTGAATTGCGCGGCGTTATCGACGGGGCGGTGGTTCTGCTGAAAAGCCGATTTGCCGGTCAGTTGGAGGCGCTGCACATCCGGCCGCCGCCAACAGGGCTACGCGTGCTGGGCAACCGGATCCGGCTTGAGCAGATTCTGATCAACCTGTTCCAGAACGCCTTGGAAGCGCTTGATGGGCGAGCCGATGCGAAGGTCGACGTCTTCGTAACCGAGACAGACGACGAGGTTGCAATCGAAGTCGCCGACAATGGTCCGGGCATTTCGCCTGCCATCCTGAAGTCGCTTTTCACACCATTCAACACGTCCAAGGAGAGAGGTCTGGGTCTTGGTCTCGTCATTTCCAAGGACATCGTAGCCGACTACGGCGGCCGCATCGACGTAACAAGCGATGAAACCGGAACCTGCTTCACGGTGCATTTGCGGAAGGCCAGAGCATGAGCGATGCAACACCGATCTTCCTCGTAGATGACGACAAGGACCTGCTGCGGGCAACCAAGCAGACGCTTGAACTCGCCGGCTTTGCCGTTTCCGCCTTTTCGGACGCTGGCGAAGCGCTGGCCGCACTGAACCCGGATTTCGCAGGCGTTCTCGTTTCTGATATCCGAATGCCTGAGATCGATGGCTTGCAACTCTTCGGCCGCGTGCGACAGCAGGACGAGGACCTCCCGGTCATCCTGGTCACCGGCCACGGCGACATTCCGATGGCGGTTAAAGCCATGCAGGACGGCGTCTACGACTTCATCACAAAGCCTTTCGCGACAGACCGACTCATCCAAAGCGTGCGGCGCGCTGCCGAAAAGCGCCGCCTCGTCATGGAAAACAGATCTTTGCGGAAAGCCACCGAAGACGCGCGCGACGACCTGCCGCTGATCGGCCAGACACCGGCGATGGAGCGGCTGCGCCACACCTTGCGGCAGATTGCCGATACTGATGTCGACGTGCTCCTTATGGGAGAAACCGGCAGCGGCAAGGAGGTGGTTGCAAGCCTGCTCCACCGCTGGAGCCGGCGCGCATCCGGCAATTTCGTCGCGCTTAACTGCGGGGCGCTGCCGGAGAGTGTGGTTGAAAGCGAGCTGTTCGGTCACGAGCCGGGCGCCTTCACCGGCGCGCAGAAGAAACGCATCGGGCGCATCGAACATGCGAGCGGCGGAACCCTCTTCCTCGACGAGATCGAGAGCATGCCACCGGCAACGCAGGTGCAGATGTTACGCGTGCTCGAAATGCGCGAGGTTACACCGCTCGGCACTAACGAGGTCCGGCCGGTCGATCTGCGTGTCGTTGCTGCCTCCAAGATCGATCTCGGCGACCCCCGCCAACGCGGCGATTTTCGAGAAGATCTCTATTATCGGCTCAACGTTGTGACGATCTCCATCCCGCCGCTCAAGGAGCGCCGAGACGATATTCCACTTCTTTTCGGCTACTTCGCCGAGCGCGCCGCGAGCCGCTTCAAGCGGGACGTGCCTGCGATCCCGCCGTCGATCCACCGCCATCTGCGGGAACACGTCTGGCCGGGCAACGTGCGCGAGCTATCGCATTTTGCCGAGCGGTTTGTCCTGGGAGTCGGACACATCTCTAGCCGTATGCCGGCAGCAGCGCCGGAGGCGGACGAAACCCTGTCGCTGCCGGACCGGCTCGAACGCTACGAGGCTCACATCATTCGCGAAGCTCTGAACGCCAACGACGGCGACGTGCGTCGTACGATTGCGGAACTCGGCATTCCCAGGAAGACGTTCTACGACAAGCTGCAACGCCACGGCATCGTCCGCAGCGATTTCGCGTCTTCTTCCGACAGGAGCTAGGTCTAGCCCGTGGAGGACAAGACGGAAACGCGTCGACGGACTATCCCTCGACCCCCTTCGCTCAGCCTGTTGCTGCGCTGAAATCAGAGTCTGATGACATAGTCCTTGCGAGTCGTTTCAACGACTTCCCAGGTTCCCTTGAAGCCCGGCTTGAGGATCATCCGATCGCCCGCTCGCAGGTGCACGACATCGCCCCCATCCTCCGTCACGATGGAGTAACCCGAGAGCACGCTGAAATACTCCCACTCATCATAGACGATGCGCCACTTGCCGGGGGATGCTTCCCATACGCCGGAATAAAGGCCGCCAGCGGCCTCCTCCAGACTCCAGGTCTTGAACTGCGGATCCCCAACAAGCACACGGTCGGCGTCCGGGGCGCCGAACGCCGGTTCGACGCCGCTAATGTCAAAGGTCAGGTAGTTTGCCATTGTCTCAGCGTCCTTCGCAGCAAACGTTTGCATAAGCAGCTATTCAAATCGTGAGCTTTTTCGAGCGCGTTCGCAATATCCGTTCGACACCTTAGCAGCATACCCTTGTTCGGCTGTTGAGCTTTCGCAGCATACCCTTGTTCAAATTTACAACCATTCGCTACATTACGATGAGGTTAGCAACGATACTCTCTCCGACTGGTGCCAAGCTGGTGACATGATGCGGCGGTCTGGCCCGTGCCAATGTCCATAGCCTGCGCTGCGTTCGCGGTACCTAGCATGGCCTCACTCCAAGCCCGCACGATGAAATCGTCATAGCCAGGGTGCCCGGGGCCGATCTCTCCCGGTTGCTGCTCGCGATAGAGCGTAACGCCTCTATCGACCATGGCAAGGGCCTCGTCTTCCGGCATGTAGCCTGCGTCGGGCCATGTGCCCCAGTCTTCAACGTACCACCAAACCGGGGGCGTGCTGCCATTCTCATTTCCGCCGATCTCAAGGCTCCATTCAGCACTCCGTGCGCGAAGATCCAAACGTCGGCCATCAATCGTGCCCTCGCCCTGGACCGGCACGGACCCGCCGAGCCAATTCAATATGTAGCCGTTTCGCCTAATTTCGCTGCTCATTCGGTCGCCTGGTCATCAACCTGCTGACAGGATAGAGCCTGCCATTTGCTCAGTTTAAAAAGAATCCACTCAGTGTGGAGCTATTTAAATTTCTCTTTCATACGGTTTCCAAGTCATAAGATTGCAGTGGGGTCTATGACGACATACGCGTCGGCTATCATTCGCGTCGTGTGCGCCTATGTTCGCGTTGGACGCAGAGAGAATCATCGACGGCTTCGCGCCAATACCAGTCATGATACCGGATTGCCCCATGGATTACGGCGTATTGACCAGATAGCCTGGCGGGATCGCCGTTGAGCGGAAACACTATGCCGACTCTAGTCGAAATCCTTCGGCCCATTCTAAAGTGAACGGTCAGCTCGAACCATAAGAGCTACTGCGGCCAGCGCTTTCCCGAACATCATTCCGAGAAACGGCGGTATGGCGATCATGAGTAACCGGCCAACGAACAGTCGCTCGAGTGGAAAGGAAAGTGGTAAGCCGATCACTGTCACAAGTGAGCCGGCGATACTTAAAGGCGAGTGATGGCACAACCATGGTTGCAACCTGTGGCTGACACAGCACAGTGATTGCTGGACTAGCAAAGAGTGAACAAAAGGGCATTCCGCAAGGCCGCTCTAATGCTATGCACGACGTGGGCGGATAAACGACGGCATTGGGGTTAAGGCAATGGCACACGGCACACGGCAGACACTAGAAGGGGCATTAGCGTACTTGGTACTTGCTGCAATCTTTTTTGGGGCGCTGGCAATGGGTTATGGGGTTCACAATCCGGTTGACGGTCTCACAAGGCCAGTTGGACCGGCTGCACCGGTAAACCTTGAAGCGACCAAATCACCTAACGCCGGATGACGCGCACGACAAAAGACGCCAGCAAGGCAAAGCGCGGGCTCTGGCAATCCACTCAACTGGCTTGACGTTCTATATCTCCTAACAGCCGGGGTGGCGGTCGCGGTCACGTACTACCTCGGTTATGGCGATACAGCAGCGGGAAACGGGCAAGGAATAGGCCCGTAAATCACCCTGGCCTTTCACGTGACGCCCGCAGCCCAGCGGATGCTGTCGCGCATCTGATGAACCAACATGGTTGAGCGAACGGCGGGCGTGTAAAGCGAGCGGCTTTTCCCGCTTCAGCTTGGCCCGGCCGCGTACCTCCTCGCTGGGCGAAGTCGCCGCCTTCTACCGCGTCTGGTCCGATGCCGTCATCAGTTGTAGTCGGGGAAGGTCACTCGCTTATCGGCTGGCGCGTCCGCCCACGCGCGATAGGCCTCGTAGGTCACCGCACGGGACGCGATCGACCCCGGTCGTGTCCGGGCCGAGCGTCGGAGCCGAGCTGGAAGCGATAGGAGATCGTTGTCTAGGCAGACAGGATGGCAATCGCAGCGATTCTCGCTCGCGCAGACTTTTTCGTGATGTTCATGATTCACATTCTCTTCAGGCGGGCAGTTGCCACGCCAGCATAGGTTAGCCGAACCCGCAAAAGAGCGAGATTGCAAACGGAGAGGTGTGTGAATTAGACGCGTGGAGGTCGCGCCGGTGGATCGACCAAGGCGGAGGCTAGGTTGGCGTCGTGACCGATCGCGAAGGAACGTGCCGCTGAATACGAAGCGGCCAGGCTCGCCATTCTCCGGTGCCGGCACAAAGGCATCGATGCGCAAATCAGCGCAAGAGGACAGTTTTTCGAACAATCGATCGGCTGTGGCTGTTCGTTCGGGCAGCATCCCCTATCGCCGCTCATGGCATGGGTTTCGGCGGTTTGCGACGGCATTTGCATGTTTTGCCATCGCTCGGCCGGACGACGCCATTGCGCTCTCCGCCACGCCAACGCTCACCGGGCCAACGATGACCCCGCGCAATTGCAGGGACGTAAAGGAGGCGCTGAAAAACGGCGATGAACTTCATTGCCCATCACTTGCATGCCAGTAATGGGCAATGGAACCGGGCTCTCAGAAATTTGCGTGAGTTGGACTTGCGACTCATTTCCATTTGCAAAGATTATTTGCAAGTCATTCTTATTACTACGGAAATTCACCGTCAACGGATTGACACAACGCAGCCTACGCGGTTTAAGTCATCGTGCTATAGACAAAAGTCGGATCGTTTCGCAGCGGGCCAGTGCCTACGAAATCAGCCGAAGTCGGACCTGACAAACTAATCGATCCGGGCTTACGCCGCTGTCTGGCCTTCAAGTCCCGCCCATCTTAATTCATCGACCAGATCGCCCACCTCATGACCTGGCAATGCGTCGAGAGGGATGCCACGTATAAAGACAGGCCAGCCCGTGAACCTGTCAACGACAGCCCATCTGCCTTCGAAGGTGGCGCTCTTCTCTACTTGATAGCTGCGAGTTGCTTTGTCGTCTCCCATAAAGGGAATGTAAGGCGACGAGGAACTGTTGGAGACACACCTGAACGCCCATGACGCAGCATTCCTTTCCCAAAGGGTCGGATGAGAGGAGAACCTCCGTTGGGGATCGGTTTGCACCTGTTCCTATGGGGCGAAGGTTCCCCCCTTTGTCTGCCTCATGGACAGGACAGCGACAAAGTACAGGATTGATGAGGGGTTTCCAGTTGGACTTAGGTCCCAGGTGTGCACACCGAGCCAAGCGGGACACCCCAAGCATCCCCGTAGGTCAAAGCTGTCACGGGTGGGCGTTGCCTGGAAGTCTCCCTTGCAGTGTTGTCACCCAAAGAGGGGCTGCGTTGAGTGTCTCAAATGGTGACGAGAACGGCATACACTCGCCCCGGAAGTCTGTGTCGCAATTTACGTGAGCGGACGGAGGATGGGTTGAGGGTAACCGCGAATTTCCCTGCACCTTTTGCCAATGAATGCTCTAATGCATGGGGTGTCACCAAAAAATAGGTGGACACCAAATCATGGAAGAAGATGAACAGAGACTGGGTGTGAGGCTTGTGGGTAGCGACAGGCGTCGTCGATATGATCCCGTTTCGGTCAACCGCATTGTTGCGGCCTTGAACCAGGGGTGTCGGTATCGCGGCTTGCGCTTGAACACGGGGCGAATGTCAACCTCCTGCGGAAATGGATAAGGAAGGCCACGCGGGTCCATCCGAAGTCGAACTGGAACGCTTCACCAGGTTCGAATGCCAAAGGCACAATGTTCCGCGTCCCGACGTCTGAAGCTCCCTCTGCCGATCGGCCCGCCGAACCCGAGCAAAGGCGGCAACACTGCAATAGGAACCGTCATAGCCCAGGCTCGGCAGATCCGCAGTTCGCGAAAATACAAACGTTTGCTGCGAAGGACACTCAGATCTTTGCCAGCGACTGCTCGAGATCAGCGATGATATCCTTTACGTCTTCGATGCCGATCGAAAGGCGAACGACGTCGGGACCGGCAGCGGCGGCGATCCTTTGCTCATCCGTCAACTGACGGTGCGTGGTCGACGCCGGATGGATCACGAGCGAGCGCGTATCGCCGATGTTGGCGAGATGCGAGAACAGCTCCAATCCCTCGACCAGCATTTTGCCGGCCTCGTAGCCGCCCTTCACGCCGAAAGTGAAGACCGAACCGGCGCCCTTCGGCGAATAGCGCTGCTGTAGGGGGTAGTTCGGATCGTCTTCGAGGCCGGCATAGCTCACCCAGGCGATCTTGCTGTGTGCCTTCAACCACTTTGCGACAGCTATTGCATTATCGCTGTGGCGCTGCATGCGCAGCGGCAGCGTCTCGATGCCCGTCAGGATCAAGAACGCATTGAAGGGCGAGATGGCGGGGCCGAGATCGCGCAGACCGAGCACGCGGCAGGCGATGGCGAACGCGAAATTGCCGAAGGTCGAGTGCAAGACCACGCCATTATATTCCGGCCGCGGGGTGGACAGCATCGGGTAATTGCCGGACTTCGACCAATCGAAGGTTCCGCCATCGACGATGATGCCGCCCATCGAATTGCCATGGCCGCCGAGGAACTTCGTCAGCGAGTGCACGACGATATCGGCGCCGTGTTCGATCGGCCGAATGAGGTAAGGGCTGGCCATGGTGTTGTCGACGATGAGCGGCAGGCCATGCTTGTGCGCGACCGCCGCGATCGCGGCAATGTCGACGAAGGTGCCGCCCGGATTGGCGAGGCTTTCGATGAAGATCGCCCGCGTCTTGTCATCGATCTGGCTTTCGAAGCTTGCCGGGTCGGCGGAATCCGCCCAGCGAACCTGCCAGCCGAAATTATCGAAGGCATGGCCGAACTGGTTGATCGAGCCTCCGTAGAGCCGCTTCGCGGCCACGAAGTTTTCGCCGGGGCGCATGAGCGTGTGGAAGACGATCATCTGCGCCGCATGGCCGGACGCAACGGCGAGCGCCGCAGTGCCGCCCTCGAGTGCCGCGACGCGCTCTTCGAGCACGCCCTGGGTCGGGTTCATGATGCGCGTATAGATATTGCCGAATTGCTGCAGACCGAAAAGAGCTGCCGCATGATCGGAGTCGTTGAAGACATAAGCCGTCGTCTGATAAATCGGCGTCGCGCGTGCGCCGGTCGCGGGGTCCGGCTGTGCTCCCGCATGGACTGCCAACGTATTGAAACCCGGACCGTTCTTGGCCATGAAGCCCTCCCATTCAGTGATCGAGTGGCGGCGAGCATAGCCGACGGCCGCGAAAAGTTAATCGCGTTCCATTTCAACCCAGGCACGTTATTTGAAAAATCCAACCCGTCAGCGGGCGAGCCGTGGATACTCGATAGCGGGGCATCGATCCATGACGATTTTGATGCCGGCCGCCTCGGCCCTTGCCGCTGCCGCATCATCACGCACGCCAAGCTGCGCCCATATTACCTTCGGTCGCGGGTTCATGGCCAATGCCTCATCGACAACACCTGATAGATATTCCGAGGCCCGAAAGACCTCGACCATGTCCACCGGCACAGGGACATCGGCGAGCCGGGCGTAAACCGTTTGGCCTTGGATCTGCTTGCCGGCCTGGCCTGGGTTCACAGGGATGACGTTGTATCCCCGTGACAGCAGATAGCCCATCACGCCATTGCTGGGTCGAGCGGGATTCGGCGACGCGCCGGTCAGGGCAATCGTCTTCACGGAACGCAGAATGTCGAGGATGTAGTCATCCTCATATTCATCGTGATTCAAGGGCTTCGGCCTCCGATAACAATCGCGTTTATTTCGCGGTTCGCTGAAACCAGCAGTTAGTTTCGGCGTATATAGGAATTAGGACGCCGAAGGAGGATGTTCCCATGAAAAGATTGGTTGCCGTGATCGCCTTCGTTATGGCCGCCTCCCCGGCGCTGGCCATTTCGCGATACAATTCGCTCACGATAAGCTGTCAGGCCGCACGTGCAGCGATCCGCAACGAGGGCGCCGTGATTTTGCGGTATCCGTCGAAGCGGGTGCCCGGCATGACACTGTTCGACCGCTACATTCGCAACAGCAATTATTGCGACGTCAACAAATACGCGGAATGGACGACCGTCCCGACCAAGGACAATCCGAGGTGCCGTGTTCTGAATTGTCAGAATATCGACAACCTGAACGGGATGTTTATCATCCCATATTACTCGCTGTAAAAGCGCACTCCCGCCATACCAAATCGTGACGCGCGGGGCCTTGCCGCACCACCGTGCGCGCTGCGGGATCCGGCTGAGCGGCGGATTCCGTGATGGCCTTGTCACACTCCTGCAAAATTCGACACGGAAGAGCCGGCACCACGGTCAGCGTTCTATGTATATCCTGTATATGTCCACATATGTTCCAGTGTATGTTAGCAACGCCTCATAGTTGAATAAGAGATAACCGAATAAACACTTCTGGTGTACGTTCCTCTTTTCCGGACATTGCGAACCAGCATCTTCAGGTTGCCTGATATATGACGGGGCGTGATTGCGCTCCGTCACGTCGTCAATCGGGATTGCTTTTTGTCGGCAGCGGCGTAACAAGCATTTCACAATTGCTGTTTTCACACCGTCCGGTGGTCTTTTTTGCCGATCCACGTCATTCTGCTCGTTCTGTTTGGTGCGCTGCTGCACGCGACATGGAACGCCATGATCAAGGCGGGCACGGACAAGTCGCTGGATGCCAGCCTCATATCGGGAGGCGGCGCCGTTTGCGCCCTTCCCTTCCTGATGTTCCTGCCATTGCCGAATTCGCCGGCATGGCCCTTCATCGGCGCTTCGGCCGTCCTCCAGTTCGTGTATTTCCAGCTTGTCGCCGGCGCTTATCGCGCAGGCGACATCGGCCTCGTCTACCCGCTGATGCGCGGGTGCGCACCGCTCCTGATTGCAGCCACCAGCGGTTTCATCCTGGATGAGAGGCTGTCGACAGGCGCGCTCATCGGTACGATGACGATCTGCGCCGGTATTCTGACACTGGCCTTCGAGGCGCGAAAGGGCGGCGGACAAGCGATCCGACTGGCGCTCGCCAATGCATGTGTCATCGCGACCTACACCTATGTGGACGGCATCGGCGCCCGCATCTCCGGCAATGCGGTGTCGTATACACTGTGGATGTCGCTGCTGCCGCCGGTATTGCTCTTCGCCTGGGCGATCTCCAAGCGGGGTACTGTCGCAGTCGCCGTCCATGTCCGCTACAACTGGTGGCGCGGCCTGATCGGTGGTGGTGGATCGATTGCATCCTACGGCCTCGCACTTTGGGCGATGACCAAGGCGCCAATGGCAACTGTTGCGGCGCTGCGCGAGACGTCGATCCTCTTCGCCCTGCTGATCTCAGTGATCGTGCTGAAGGAAAAAGCCAGCCCGTGGCGCTATCTCGCCGGCGCAATCATCGCGCTCGGCGGGCTGATCCTTAAACTCGGTTAGCTATTCGCCCGTCCACTGCGGCATGCGCTTGGAAAGAAAGGCTCCAACCCCCTCTTCGGCATCGGCCGTCAGCATGTTGTCGACCATGACCTGAGCGGCGTAGCTGTAGGCTTCCTCGATCGGCATTTCGAGCTGGCGGTAGAAGGCTTCCTTGCCGATCTTCAACGTCAGCGGCGATTTGCTCGCAATGACGGAGGCGTACTTAGTGACGACCTGCGTCAGGTACTGCTTCGGCACGATGCGGTTCACGAGACCGAAATCCTTGGCGGTCGAGGCGTCGATCGTCTCGCCGGTGAGCAACATTTCCATCGCCTGCTTGCGATGCGCTGCCCGCGAGACCGCCACCATCGGCGTCGAGCAGAAGAGACCGATATTGACACCCGGCGTGCAGAAGGTCGCCGTATCGGTGCAGATCGCAAGGTCGCAGGAGGCGGCAAGCTGGCAGCCGGCGGCGGTGGCGAGCCCGTCGATCTCGGCAATAACGGGCTTCGGCAGGCGCGTGATCTCGAGCATGAGGTCGGCTGCCAGCGCGAAGGTTTCTTCGAAGAATGCCTCACCGCCGTCCTCATCGGCCCGATGCGCGGTTAATTCCTTGAGGTCGTGACCTGCGGAAAAGACATTGCCCGTCGACGCGATGATGACCACGCGAACAGCAGCGTCGTTCGCAGCGCTCTGGAGTTCACCGATCAGGGTTTCCATGACGGCGATCGAGAGTGCATTCGCAGGCGGATTGCTGAGCGTCAGCCGCAGGGTGCCGTCGCTCAACTGCGGAATGACCAGCGCGCCCTCGCCGGCTTTGCTCGGGTCCTTCCGGAAGGATACGACTTCGGCCATGGTCTAACTCCCTGCATTGCTTTTTCATGCTAATTGTTCTGCCACAGGCGACAAGCAATTTCGAGGCAAAGTCATGCAACCAATCATGACGATCGACGAGCTCCACCGTTTTCTGGATACGGACTTTCCGCAGATCCACACGGATGGGCGCGTGTTTACGATTACCGACATCAAACCTGGCATCGTCTCGATGCGGCTCGACCCAAGCGAGAGGCATTTGCGTCCTGGCGGCACTGTCTCTGGCCCTGCCCTCTTCACCCTAGCGGATGTAACGGCCTATGCGGCAGTGCTCGCGCATATCGGGCCGGTTGCGCTGGCGGTTACGACCAATCTCAACATCAATTTCCTGCGCCTGCCGAAGCTTGTTCCAACGACATGCACCTGCAGGATTCTCAAGCTTGGCAAGCGGCTCGCCGTCATCGACGCTTCCGTTTTCCAGGAGAATGCAGATGAGCTAATCGCTCACGCGACTGCGACTTACTCTATTCCGCCACGTGAAATTTGAGGTATCAAAATACCACATAATTAACACATTGATTTTACTAATTTATTTTTAAGGTACGCAAATCTGACAATATTGACCGCAGTCCGCTTTGCCTCTATACACACCGCCAGAAATGCAGCCTTTTCCGGGCTGCTTTCTTTTTGGCGCGTCCTCGAACAGCCAAACCAAGCAACAAGAAACGCCCTCTCGCCTTCGGGCCGAGGGATCCAAAAGAGAGTAACAACTATGGCAACCTTCTCCCAGAAGCCTGCAGAGGTGGAGAAGAAGTGGGTTATCATCGACGCCGAAGGGCTCGTCGTTGGTCGTCTCGCTTCCATCATCGCTATGCGCCTGCGCGGCAAGCACAAGGCAACCTTCACGCCTCACGTTGACGACGGCGACAACGTTATCGTCATCAACGCCGACAAGGTCGTTTTCACCGGCAAGAAGTATTCCGACAAGGTTTACTACTGGCACACCGGTTATGCCGGCGGCATCAAGGAGCGTACCGCTCGCCAGATCATCGAAGGCCGCTTCCCGGAGCGCGTTCTCGAGAAGGCTGTTGAGCGCATGGTTCCGCGCGGCCCGCTCGGCCGTCGTCAGATGAAGAACCTCCGCGTTTACGCTGGTTCCAATCATCCTCATGAAGCACAGCAGCCTGTCGTTCTCGACGTCGCAAAGCTGAACAAGAAGAACGTAAGGAGCGCCTAAGAATGGCTGACCTCTCCTCCCTGAAGGATCTCGGAACGTCCGAAGCAGCTGCTGCTCCGGTTCACGTCCGCAAGGTCGACTCGCTTGGCCGTTCCTACGCGACCGGCAAGCGCAAGAACGCTGTTGCTCGTGTATGGGTCAAGCCGGGCTCCGGCAAGATCGTCGTCAACGGCAAGGAATTCACGGAATACTTCGCGCGCCCGGTTCTGCAGATGATTCTGCGTCAGCCGATCGTCGCGGCTGCCCGTGACGGCCAGTTCGACATCGTTGCAACGGTTGCTGGCGGCGGCCTCTCCGGCCAGGCCGGTGCCGTTCGTCACGGTCTTTCCAAGGCTCTCACCTACTTCGAGCCGGGCCTGCGCTCGGTCCTGAAGAAGGGTGGCTTCCTGACCCGCGACAGCCGCGTTGTTGAACGTAAGAAGTACGGTAAGGCCAAGGCCCGCCGTTCGTTCCAGTTCTCCAAGCGTTAATCGCTTCGGAATACGGGAATGCGAAGGCCGGGCTCTTGCCCGGCCTTTTCTTTTGGCGGCCGCTTGAAGCGGCTCGTTCCCTTGCCAGTTCTACTGCATTCCATGCGCTTCACGCGCAGTCCAAGGGAGGCAGGAATGACCAAGCAAGCAATCTATGTCGAACTGAAAGCAAGGTCCGGCAAGGAAGAAGAAGTGGCTGCGTTCTTGACAAGCGCACAGGCTCTTGTCGCGCAGGAGCCGGGCACGGTGGCATGGTTTGCCGTTCGCTACGACCAGAGCACGTTCGCCATCTTCGATGCCTTCGATGACGAGGCAGACAGACAGGCGCATTTGAATGGCAAGGTGGCTGCGGCGCTCATGGCCCGGGCAGAGGAGCTGCTGGCCGAGGCTCCGCAGTTGAGGACTCCCGAAGTGCTGGTGGACAAGTTGCCGGGCTAGACCAGCCTTGGCCAAGCGACCGGCTTTGCCCATTCGGTTTCAGATTCGTTTCTGGTAGGCATAGCGGACACAACACTCTCGAGGAGAATCTCTTGGCCAACAAGTCGATCGATCATGCCTTTACGGCTACGAACCTGACCTCGGCAGCCAGCGACCCGACCTTTGCCGGCGCGCTATCGTTCATGCGCCGCCGTTTTACCAAGGACCTGGCCGGCGTGGACGCCGTGGTCTGGGGTATTCCCTTCGATGCCGCGACCTCCAATCGGCCGGGGACGCGATTCGGGCCGCAGGCGATACGGCGCGCGTCGGCGATCTTCGATAACGACCCGCAGTATCCCTTCAAGCGGGATCTCTTTGCCGATATGGCCGTGATCGACTACGGCGACTGCCTGCTCGACTACGGCAACCACCACGAGACGCCGGCCGCGATCGAGCGGCAGGCCAAGACGATCATTGATAGCGGCGCATTCATGCTGACCCTCGGCGGCGACCATTTCGTCACCTGGCCGATCCTCAAAGCGCATGCCGCCAAGCACGGGCCGCTGGCTCTCGTCCAGTTCGACGCGCATCAGGACACCTGGTTTGACGACAACAGACGGATCGACCACGGCTCGTTTGTCGCGCGGGCTGCGCGAGACGGCATCATCGATCCGGATCGTTCTATCCAGATCGGTATCCGCACCCATGCGCCCGAGGATTTCGGCATTCATATTCTCTATGGTCACCAACTAGAGGAGATGAGCGCGGGAGACATCGCCTCGACGATCATCTCGCATACCCGTGGGGCGCCATCTTATCTGACCTTCGATATCGATTGCCTCGATCCCGCCTATGCGCCCGGCACGGGAACGCCGGTGTCCGGCGGTCCCTCGAGCGCCAAAATCCTCTCAATATTGCAGCGCCTCCACCAACTGGACATCAGGGGGGCCGACGTCGTCGAGGTCTCGCCGCCCTACGACCATGCGGATATCACTGCCATTGCGGGGGCGACGGCCGCGATGTATATGCTGGGGCTGCATGCCGAGCGCCGCGCGAGCGCGTCACACGGCTGACTCATCCTTCTTACAAAGTGATTCTGGACTTCTTTCTAACCTATTGAAAGTGTGAGCAAGACAATGGCACCGAAGATCTTCATCGATGGCGAACACGGCACGACGGGCTTGCAGATCCGCACCCGCATGGCCGGTCGTCGCGATGTCGAGCTTTTGTCGATCCCTGAAACGGAGCGTCGCAATGCCGCGATGCGCGAGGATATGCTGAACGACGCCGACATCGCCATTCTCTGCCTACCGGACGACGCTTCGAAGGAAGCCGTGCAGATGGTCTCGGGCAACAACAATGTCCGCGTCATCGACACCTCCACGGCGTTCCGCGTCAATCCTTCCTGGGCCTACGGCTTTGCGGAAATGGATAAGGAGCAGGCAGAGAAGATCAAGTCCGCGCGCTTCGTCGCCAATCCGGGCTGCTACCCGACCGGTGCGATCGGCCTCATTCGGCCGCTGCGCGCTGCAAGTATCCTGCCTGATGGCTACCCGGTCACGGTCAATGCAGTCTCTGGCTACACTGGCGGCGGCAAGCAGATGATTGCGCAGATGGAGGATCAGAGCCGCGACGACGCGATCCCCGCGCCACATTTCCTTTATGGCCTGACGCTGACGCACAAGCACGTACCTGAGATGAAGATCCACGGCCTACTCGATCGCGAGCCGATCTTCTCGCCGTCGGTCGGCAAGTTCCCGCAGGGCATGATCGTTCAGGTGCCGCTGCATCTCGGCGATCTGGCCGAAGGCACGACGCTCGAAACCATCCATGCTGCTCTCGTGGCCCACTACGCGGGTCAGGACATCGTGACTGTTGTGCCGCTAGAAGAGAGCCGCAAGCTCCCCCGTATCGATGCCGTCGAGCTTGCCGGCAAGGACACGATGAAGCTCTTCGTGTTCGGCACGCCGGGCGCTTCGCAGGTCAATCTCGTAGCGTTGCTCGACAACCTCGGCAAGGGTGCGTCGGGAGCAGCTGTCCAGAACATGGACCTGATGCTCGCCTCGTAATCCCGGAACTGATCGATGTCGCTTGATACGCTGCAGGCGAACTCGAGCGCGTGGTTTGTCGCCTCGTTGCCGGATCACGGCATCCTATCACTTGTCGTCATCGCTTTCATTGCGGGACTGGCGCGCGGCTTCTCGGGGTTCGGGGCGGCGCTGATCTTCATTCCGCTTGGCGGCGCAATCATCGGTCCGAAGCTGATTTCGCCGGTCCTGCTTGTCATGGACGGCCTTGCGACGCTGGGTATGGTCCCTCCAGCCTGGCGCAGCGCCAACCGGCGCGAAGTCTTCACCATGGCTGCGGGCGCGCTGCTGGGCGTGCCCGCCGGTACGGCAGCTCTGGCGTGGGTGGATCCCCTGACATTGCGCTGGGCGATCACGGCGCTTGCGATTTGCCTACTTGCATTGCTTATTTCCGGGTGGCGATACCATGCGAACCACGGACATCGCTGACCTCCATCACGGGTCTCGTTGCCGGCCTCTTCAGCGGCGCCGCTCAGCTCGGCGGGCCGCCGGTCGTCGCCTATTGGCTGGCCGGCAAGGCCAATTTTTCCCGGGTGCGGGCGAACATCATTCTATATTTCGCGATTTCAACTTGCTTCAGCGTCATCAGCTACTATTTCGGCGGGCTCTTTGTTCAGGCCGTCTTCGCTCTGACGATCGTGATCCTGCCGAGTTATGCCGTCGGCCTTTATGCCGGCTGGAAGCTGTTCGGGCTCGCCAAGGAAAGCACGTTCCGAACGATCTGCTATCTGCTGATCGCAACCTCCGCCATCTTGGGAATGCCGGCGCTCGACGGGCTCCTCCGGTAGGTCCAGCCTCTCAAAACAGCGGAGTGACGCGCGACACCGCCGGCCTCCGGATAGGAGCATCCGCACCTAGCGAGCCATCAGGGGCGAGCGCGCCTTCACGACCAGCGTGTCTCCTGGACCGTGCACGGCGGCAAAAAGCAAGCCGGCAAGGAAGGTGAAGTGATCGATAAAGAATCCGAACTCGGCTTGATTGCCGCTCCAGTGGCTTGGGCCATGGAACGCGAAAGCCAGAAAGACCACGTAGATGCCGGCCAGAACCGAGGCTTCCGAGAAGAAGGCTCCTGTCAGGAATGCCAGCGTCAAGCCAAGCTCGAAGAAAGCCGCTACCCACGCCAGAAAGAGTGGGAAGGGAAAGCCTGCCGCGGCGATATAGCTTGCCGTGGACTGCATCTCCATGAACTTGAAGCTCATGGCCATCGCGAACACGGCTCCGAAGATCAGTCGCGCCAGCAGAATTGCAATTGTCTTGCTCATGTTATCTCTCCCTCGGCCCAAAGCCGTTCAGCATCATTGTCCAGATTTCCGGCTTCCTGCATCTGCACTTGCAGATTCCGTCAGCCTTCCCCCAAAGGACGCCGCAAGATGTTCCCTCCCGACAAGCAGCCGCTATTCTTTCAACTGAACGATCGTGAAGCGCATCAGGTCCAAGCCAGGTGATCGGCCAGCACATCATCGATAACCTGCCACGACTTCTCGACGTCTACGGGATTTGCGCCGGCCATGTCGGCGACGACTATCAGGGCCTTCCATAACGTCCATCCGCGGCCGCGCGCCCACGTCCCCGCATCCAGAGGGCGTGCCTTGCGAAACACTTCACGGCTTCGCCCCTCGAACAGGTGCCAGGCGATCGCGAGATCGCAGGCAGGGTCGCCAACGCCCGACGTCCCGAAATCGATGACGGCATCGAGCTGACCGTTCCTTACCAGAAGGTTGCCATAGGCCACGTCGCCATGGAACCAGACAGGCGCACTTTGCCAAGATGTTGAAAGCGCGGCTTGCCAAACCTCCGTTGCCAGTTGCGTGTCGATCCGGCCATCCAGCAGCACAAGCGCCTCGCGCGTTTGCGCGTCATATACATCCAGCGATCCGCCGCGAAAGAAGTTGTGCGAGCCGGGCGGAGGTCCTCCCGTGGCGTCGGCTGCCTGCAGGGCATCGAGGAAGCCAGCCAGCGTGGTGGCGAACTCGCTGAGATCGTCGATGCGTCCCACCAGCGCCGTCTCACCGTCACGCCACTCGTAGATGGACCACGGCCAGGGATAGGTCTCGTCCGGCCTTCCCATCGCCAGAGGCACGGGTATCGGCAGAGGCAGTTGCGGTGCAAGGATTGGCAGCCACCGGTGCTCCTTGGCCACCTGATCGGCATAGTGAGCAGCGCTCGGCAGCCGAACCGTCATCCCGGCGCCGAGGTGGAATGTCCTGTTGTCCCATCCGCCGAACTCAACGGGTCTGATCGGCAGAACCGACCACTCGGGAAATTGCGTGGCAATCAGCCGCCGCACGAGTGCGGCATCGATAACTGGGCCATCCATTGTCCTGACATTCCTCCCGGATAAGGGGATATATTGTTCGCGTTTCGGCGGCGAGATCAACCCTGGGTTCGCCTTCGGCGCCTCGGACGTTGAATCAAGTTCCTAAGAAGATGATTCGGGATTTTCCAATAACCATCTGCAATTTCAGAAATTTTCTCCGGAGTGAATGCCTTCGGCGGGTCGCTCCTTTATGCGATTTCTATATCTGCGCACTTGCCCACGAATGGAATTCCTACCGTGAACGGCGTTAGCGTTCCCGTGAAATGCGAAGGTTGAAAGCCATGCGAGACTTCATGCTACGGAATGCCCCGATCCCCCGCCCGCGCCGCCGTGCACTGAAACGACAGATGCGCGAGCGACGTACGTCCAGGCGCTGATCCTATTCGGCATCATGCTTGCCGTAGTCGAACTCTACGTCATCCTAGGCGGCCTTTGAGCAGAACATGCCGGCAGACAAGGTATTGCGCCTCGGCGCCACAACGACGGCGCTTGTTACGCCGTTTCGTGACGGAGCGCTCGACCTTTCCGCGCTGGAACGACTTGCAGAGCGACAGATCCACGGTGGCGTTGACGGACTTGCTGTCTGCACACTGACCGCGAAAGGATCGACGCTCACCAGAAGCGAGCGCGCCGCAGTTATCCTTGCTTGCGTCCGCGTCGCCGGCGGCCGTGTCCCAGTGATTGCCGCAACCGGCACGAATGCGACGGCAAGCACGATCGCCTTGACGCGCGACGCTGAAGAACTGGGAGCAAGCGCGGCCCTTGTGACACTGCCCTACTATTCGAAGCCGGGACAAGAGGGGAGTGTCGGCCACTTTACTCAGCTTGTGGCAGCAACGACCTTTCCCTTGATCGTGGAAAACAACCCGCTGCGCACGGCAATCGATATGACCTCGCCGACGTTTGCTGCGCTCGCCGATATCCCATCAGTCGTCGGCTTGCTCCTGGCCGACGGCAGCGCCGCTGCACACGCCTTGCAGCCGGACTTGCGTCAGCGCCTCTTGCTTCTTTCCGATCGCGACGCAACGGCCCTCTCGTTTCTGAACACCGGTGGCAGCGGTATCATCTCGGCCGGTGCGAACGTGTGCCCGCGTTTGTATGCATCGCTGCAACAAGCGGCCCGCGGCGGCAACCTCTCGGCTGCGCGCTTGCTTCAGGATCGGCTCGCTCCGCAAACAGCGGCCTTGGGTGCCGAGGGTGACCCCGCAGCGATCAAACACGCCTCGATGCCGATGAAAAGCTGTCGGTATCGCAAGCGCTGGCGCGCGCCTCCGACGCCCGCGAAGTAGCTTTATCCATATGATATTTTTATATTTTCTCGAGCTCAAACCAATGGAAGACGCATGCGAGCGCCATTAATTTCATGCCTGTGGCACTGCCCTGTTGGGGCAGAAGACAATTCGAAAGGAAAATCGATGCCCTCTCTTCAATCTGCTTCCGCAATCGAACCCTTCCAACGCCGGAGTTCAGCACGCTTTATCATCGGTCAGGATCGAAATGGTCGCTGGGTCGTGCAGGATCAAAGGGGGCTTGTCGGAGGCGTATTCATCAGCGAGCACGCCGCACGCCATTTCGCAGCCGACGAGTGTGACCATCATCCCGAGCAGATTTGCCGCGCGGCCGATGGCATCGTCCTGCAGTTCGGCGCGCTCGACCGGAGCGATAGCGAAATCCACTGACGTCGACGCCATTGGCGGCTGGCTCGCTTCCCGCCGCCAATGGCGAACGCTTCCTTAACTGGAATGCGCCTATGGTGCGGGCACGAGACCAGCCACGCCGAAGACCGATGCCGAAACCGAATTTTCGTTTTACCCACTACGATCTCAACGAGCAGCGCGCCGGGACGATCATCGAGGTGACGTTGAACGCGGTCGCGAATGTACGTCTCATGACGTCGCCGAACTATCAGCGCTTTACTGAAGTCCTCGACTTCAAATATGTCGGCGGCGTCGCGCGGAAATCTCCCATCCGTCTTTCCATTCCCGAGAGCGGCCATTGGCATCTCGTCGTAGATATGGAAGGCCATCACGGTCTTGCGGAATCTGCCGTCAAGCTCGTCGGCCCTGCAGGGCAGATGCGCGCATCCTGATCAACGCTGGTTGCGCTCTTTCCTGAGCTTTGCCCACCATTCAAGACGCTTGCGGATATCCCGCTCGAAACCACGCTCCGGCGGATCGTAGAAGGTCTGCCGGCCCATCTTTTCAGGGAAATAGTCCTGGCCGGAGAAGGCATCCGGCTCGTCGTGATCGTAGCGATAGCCATCGCCGTAGCCCTCACCCTTCATCAGCTTCGTCGGCGCATTCAGGATGTGCTTCGGCGGCAGCAGAGAGCCATTCTGCTTGGCGGCCATCGTCGCGGCCTTGAAGGCTGTATAGACGGCGTTCGACTTCGGTGCGGTAGCCAGATAGACGCAGGCCTGTGCCAACGCCAGTTCGCCCTCAGGCGAACCGAGGTAGTCATAGGCATCCTTCGCGGCATTGCAGATTACCAGCGCCTGCGGATCGGCGAGGCCTATGTCTTCGACAGCCATACGAACCAGGCGCCGACCGAGATAGAGCGGATCCTCGCCGGCGTCGAACATGCGGGCGAGATAGTAAAGCGCGGCATCGGGATCGGAACCGCGAACGGATTTATGCAGTGCGGAGATGAGATTGTAATGCCCGTCCTGGGCCTTGTCATAGACGGGAGCGCGGCGCTGCACAATGCGCGTCAGGCCTTCCGTGTCGAAGGTCTCTTTCTCGCGCGCAGCGCGCCAAACTTCCTCCGCAAGTGTTAGTACGGCGCGTCCGTCACCGTCCGCCATTCGTAACAGACTTGCACGCGCATCGTCCGTCAGCGGCAGCGCTTTGCCCTCCGCCGCTTCGGCACGCTTCAGCAACTCCTCAAGGCTTTCATCGTCGTGCGATTTGAAGGTCAGCACGCGTGCACGCGACAGCAAAGCCGCGTTGAGTTCGAACGACGGGTTTTCCGTGGTGGCGCCGACAAGGATGACGGTGCCGTCTTCCATGACAGGGAGGAAGCTATCTTGCTGTGCCCTGTTGAACCGATGGATTTCGTCGACAAAGAGTAGCGTCTGCCGGCCGTCCATCCGCCGCAGGCGCGCAGCTTCGAATACCTTCTTGAGATCCGCCACACCGGAAAAGATGGCCGAGATCTGCTCGAACGCCAGGCCAGCTTCGCCCGACAGCAATCGGGCAACGGTCGTCTTGCCGGTCCCGGGCGGCCCCCAGAAAATCATCGAGCCGAGCGATCCGCTCTCGATCATGCGCCGCAATACGCCATCCTCGCCGGTCAGATGCTCCTGCCCGGTCACTTCCGAAAGCGTGCGTGGCCGGAGGCGATCGGCAAGAGGCCGCCGATTGGCGACCTCCTCGGGAATACGCGGTGCAAATAGATCGTCACTCATCGGAAGAACTGTCTAATGCGTTGGCCGGCGCGCTCGATCTCGACGCGCCAGAAGCTCGGATCCTCGTCGGCGATCCCGGCAAGCTCCTTCGTGGTTTTCACTTCCGTGCCGTTAATCGAAATGATGATGTCCTTCGGCTCAAAGCCGAGGCGAGCGGCAAGGGAATCCTCTTTCACCTCGGAAACAACGACGCCGGTGGATTCGGACGGCATACGAAGCTCATCGGCGACGCGAGGCGACAGGTTTTCGACCACGGCGCCGGTAAAGGGCGTGCGGCCTCCAATCGTGCGTTGATCGCGTGGTGCCGTCTCGGGCGCTCTGGCGAGCGCCAGCGGGATCTGCTGCTCGTGGCCGTTCTCAAGCACGGTCAATTGGACCGATTTGCCAAGCCCTGCCGTTGTCAGGCGATAGAGAAGCGCATCCGGGTGCTCGACCGCAATGCCATCGACGGCGGTCACGATTTGACCTGCCTTCAATCCGGATTTTGCGGCCGGGCTGCTATCGGTCACCTTGACGACGAGAGCGCCCCGCGCCTTGTTAAGCCCGAGCGCTTCGGCAACCTCGGATGTCACCGCATCGAACGTGGCGCCGACATAAGGGCGCTCGAAGGATTTTACGCCGGCATCGGCCGAGGCAAGGAACACCTTGACCAGATTGGCCGGGATTGCAAACCCGATGCCGTTCGAGCCGCCGCCGCGCGAAAAGATCGCCGTGTTGATGCCGATCAACTCACCCTTCATGTTCATCAGCGCACCGCCGGAATTGCCGGGGTTAATCGACGCGTCGGTCTGGATGAAGAAACCGAACTCGTTCTTGACAACCTGATTGCGCGCCAGCGCCGAGACGATGCCGCTCGTGACCGTTTGGCCAACACCGAAGGGATTGCCGATCGCCAGCACGAGATCGCCGACTTCGACGGCATCGGAATTGCCGAGCGGAAGTGTCGGGAAACCTTCCTTCGTATCGACCTTGAGAACCGCGAGATCGACACGGTCATCCCTCAAGACGACCTTGCACGGAAATTCCCGCCCGTCGGAGAGCGCAACCTTGATATCATCGGCGCCTTCCACGACGTGATTGTTGGTGACGATCGTTCCGTTCGCTTCAACGATGACGCCGGATCCCAACGACGATTGCTTCTCGTTACGGTTCGGCATCTGCTGACCGAAGAACTCCTCGAAGAAGGGATCGCCAGCAAAGGGAGACTGCCTGCGGACTGTCTTCTCCGCATAGACGTTCACGACAGCGCCGGACGTTTGTTTGACCAGCGGCGCAAAGGAAAGCTGCATTTCCATCTGGCTCTGCGGCACAGTCTTGGCCGTCTGAGCGTTGGCGGAAACCGGCAGCGCGAGCACTACAGCCATGAGAGGCAGGGCGGCGCGCTTCAACAGGTCATGCATGGGGAGTCCTTCTGAAATTCTCTTGTGAACACGTTGTAGCGCCGGACGCTAGAAAGGAAAGAGGGCGGAAGCATGGAAGAATAAGGCAGCTCACGAACTGCTGATCACGCCTCTCAAACTGATTCAGGAAGGAGTTCCATGCGACTGATATCTAAAGGCAAAGGAAGATCATAGTCACCCATGGGAGACATCCTGACTCTACGGATGGCAGCTTACGACCAGCCCTTCTCGGATGGCTCCGTTCTTGCCGAAGCCATGGTGTGCATCATCTACCCATCGCAGGTCCAACAGCCAATGGACAGGAACTCATGCATGGGACGTTTCCGCGGCACACTTCTCCCTTTCGCGACATTTATCCTTTGCGCGGGCCTAGCCAGCGCTTCCCATGCCGCGAGCTTCGACTGCGCAGCCAAAGAGTTGAAGCCGGACGAAAAGGTGATCTGCGAGACCCGCGCACTGAACGACGCCGATGTGAAGATGGTGACGACCTTCGATCTGCTGTCCGGGCTGATGGCCATGGGCTCGCGCGGCACCTTGCAGGACGAGCAAACGGCCTGGCTGAAGAAGCGCCAGGAATGCGCCGCAGACGCTGCCTGCATCAAGGCCGCCTATGACGAACGCCTGAAACAGCTGGACGAAACCTACAAAAAAATAAACCGGCCGCTTTAGCGACCGGTCCATTTTACATTCGCTTTTGATACGGAGACTTAGCGGCTGCCAAGGTCGCGCACCGCGCCGCGGTCGGCGCTGGTTGCGAAGGCCGCATAGGCCTTCAGCGCGGTCGTGACGTTGCGCTTGCGATGTTCAGCCGGATGCCAGCCCCTCTCCTCCTGCTCGGCGCGGCGGTTCGCCAGCTCCTTGTCATCGACGCGCAGGCTGATGATGCGGTTCGGGATGTCGATGTCGATCATGTCGCCCTCGCGAACCAGGCCGATCGTGCCGCCGTTTGCGGCTTCCGGCGAGACGTGACCGATGGAAAGGCCGGAGGTGCCGCCAGAGAAGCGGCCGTCGGTGATCAGCGCGCAGGCCTTGCCGAGACCCTTCGACTTCAGGTAGCTCGTCGGATAGAGCATTTCCTGCATGCCGGGACCGCCCTTCGGGCCTTCGTAGCGGATAACCACGACATCGCCGGCGACGACTTCGTTCGAGAGGATGGCCTTCACCGCCGCGTCCTGGCTTTCGTAAACCTTGGCCGGACCGGAGAACTTCAGGATCGATTCATCGACACCCGCCGTCTTCACGATGCAGCCGTCTAGCGCGAGGTTACCCTTAAGAACCGCAAGGCCGCCATCCTTCGAGAACGGATGCTCCACAGAACGGATAACGCCCTTTTCACGGTCCGTGTCGAGTTCGTCCCAGCGTGCCTCCTGGCTGAAGGCTACCTGGGTCGGGACACCGCCGGGTGCTGCGCGATAGAACTTGCGGACGGTCTCGCTGCTGGTGCGGGTGATGTCCCAACGATCGATCGCATCGCCGAGCGTTTCGGCATGGACCGTCGGGCATTCGCGGTTGAGCAGGCCACCCTTATCCAGTTCGCCCAGGATCGACATGATGCCGCCGGCACGGTGAACGTCTTCCATGTGGACGTCGTTCTTTGCCGGCGCGACCTTGGAGAGGCAGGGAACGCGGCGCGACAGCGCGTCGATGTCGGCCATCGTGAAATCGATCTCGCCTTCGTGCGCGGCCGCCAGGATGTGCAGAACCGTATTCGTCGAGCCGCCCATCGCGATATCGAGCGCCATCGCGTTCTCGAAGGCCTGCTTGGAGGCAATCGTGCGCGGCAGAGCCTTGACGTCGTCCTGCTCGTAGTAGCGGCGGGCGAGATCGACGATCAGGTGACCAGCCTCGACGAATAGGCGCTTGCGGTCGGCATGCGTTGCGAGCGTCGAGCCGTTGCCGGGCAGCGACAGGCCAAGCGCTTCGGTCAGGCAGTTCATGGAATTGGCGGTGAACATGCCCGAGCAAGAGCCACAGGTCGGACAGGCAGACCGCTCGATCACCTTGACGTCTTCGTCGCTGATCTTGTCATCGGCGGCCGCGACCATAGCGTCGACGAGATCGAGCGCGTGGGTCTTGCCGTGCAGGACAACCTTGCCGGCTTCCATCGGGCCGCCGGAAACGAAAACCGTGGGGATGTTGAGGCGGAGCGAGGCCATCAGCATGCCGGGGGTGATCTTGTCGCAGTTCGAGATGCAGACCATGGCGTCGGCGCAATGGGCATTGACCATGTATTCGACGCTGTCGGCGATCAGTTCGCGAGACGGCAGCGAATAGAGCATGCCGTCATGGCCCATGGCAATACCGTCGTCGACGGCAATGGTGTTGAACTCCTTGGCGACGCCACCGGCGGCTTCGATTTCGCGGGCGACGAGCTGGCCGAGGTCCTTGAGGTGGACGTGGCCGGGCACGAACTGGGTGAAGGAATTCACCACCGCAATGATCGGCTTGCCGAAATCCGAATCCTTCATGCCCGTGGCGCGCCAAAGGCCGCGCGCACCCGCCATGTTGCGGCCGTGGGTCGTGGTTCTGGAACGATAAGCTGGCATTGGTGTATTCCTCACGTGTCGGAAATCGTCGGCGATGCGGGGCGGCAACAGGATTGTTCGGCCGGGCTATCGCTTTTGGAATTGTCCTAATCCAAACGACCTGTACTGTCACTACCGGGAAGCCCGAAACCGGTACGCCTGCGCCGACGGGCGCATCGACCATATACGGTCGCAGCGGTCATTTTGTTACAAACTATTCCATCAAACAGCGTACACAAAAAGTTGGCTTTCCGCAGCCGTGCCGGTGGGCATAAACAATGATCCAAGGACGCACTTGATGCGTTGAAGGTTTATGCCAAGCTCCAATGCTCAGGAGGTTTCCGATGCCAGCCTATCGTCCCCCCAAGATCGCATCTTCGGAGATCACGCCGCAACAGCTCTATCTCAGGCGCCGCGAATTCCTCGGCGCCGCGACGCTAGGCGCCATGGCGCTGTACGGAGCCAGCAAAGCCAGCGCCGCGGCACTGTCGGTCATCGAAAGCAAATATACTGTCGACGAGAAGACGACGCCCCTGAAGGATGTCACCACCTACAATAATTTCTACGAATTCGGTCTGGATAAGGGCGATCCTGCGGCACTCTCCGGCGATTTCAAGCCGCTCCCCTGGACGATCAAGGTCGACGGCATGGTCAACAAGCCCGGCACGTTCGATGTCGAAGCGCTGATGAAGGGATTCCCGATCGAAAACCGCACCTACCGCATGCGCTGTGTCGAGGCGTGGTCGATGGTCATTCCGTGGGACGGCTTCCCGCTTGCCTCCCTCCTCAACAAGGTGGAGCCACTTGGCAGCGCCAAGTACGTCGCCTTCGAAACGGTGGTACGGCCGGACCAGATGCCGGGGCAGAAAGGTATCTTCCAATCGCTCGACTGGCCCTATGTCGAAGGCCTTCGGCTCGACGAAGCGCGCCATCCACTGACGCTGCTTGCCGTCGGTCTCTATGGCGAAACCTTGCCGAATCAAAACGGTGCGCCGATCCGGCTGGTCGTGCCCTGGAAATATGGCTTCAAGGGCATCAAGTCGATTGTGCGGATCACTCTGACCGACCAGGAGCCGAAGAACACCTGGCAGGTCACCAATCCGCAGGAATACGGCTTCTACGCAAATGTCAATCCGGAGGTCGATCACCCGCGTTGGAGCCAGGCGACGGAACGGCGCATCGGCGAAAGCGGTTTCTTCGGCGCCAGCCGCCATCCCACCCTGCCGTTCAACGGCTATGCCGACGAGGTGGCCAGCCTCTACAGCGGCATGGATCTCCGGAAGAATTTCTGATGACGGCCCTCTCGTTCAGTCTCCCGAAACGCTGGCAGTCGGCCTCCGTTTGGGCTCTCTATGCCGTCGGGCTGCTGCCCGCTGCTTGGACCTTTTATCTCGGCGCCACGGATCAGCTCGGCGCCGACCCCGTAAAGACCTTCGAGCTGTTTCTCGGCCTCTGGACGATCCGCTTCCTCATTCTGACGCTGGCCATCTCCCCCGCCCGCGATCTCTTCGGCTGGAATTATCTTCGCTATCGCCGCGCGCTCGGCCTTCTGACCTTTTACTATGCCCTGATGCATTTCACGGTCTACATGGTGCTCGATCAGGCATTGATCATTCAAGCCGTCGTCGATGACGTCGTGAAGCGGCCCTTCATCATGTTCGGCATGGCCGGGTTCGCGCTGCTCATCCCACTTGCGCTGACTTCCAACAACTTCTCAATCCGCCGCCTCGGGCCGAACTGGGTGCGGCTGCACCGCCTCGTCTATATCGTCGCTGCCGCTGGTGCCGTGCACTTTGCGCTATCGACGAAAGTTCTCGGCCTCGAGCAATCCGTCTATATCAGCCTGCTGATCCTCCTGATCCTCTACCGCTCCTACCGGCCCATCGCGCGCAGCAGGAAGGCCAAGAATGGGCGTGGAACGCAGGCACAGCAGGCGGCCGTGCGCCAGCGGGTGGCCGGTTGACCGAATTGTCATCGGCGGCAAAATCCGCCACCATGTGCGGACGGAAACACCCTGCCCAGTCTATCTCTACCGCGACCCGAATTTTTCGGCGTGCGGCGACACCTTTGCTGCCGCAGCACCGCTTAAAGAGGTCATTTCCGTCTATGGCGGCGGAGGTCTTGTTGGTGAAGGCGGTCAGTGCCGCGTTCGGGGGAGCGGTCGTCTTCAAGGAGGAGGACACGGGCCAGTATTTCCTTGGCGTATAGGGGAGACGGAACACAGCACGCTTTAGAGCCGCAATGCGAAGTGTCGGTGAGATCGCTATCGTCGCGGAGCCGCCACCTGCCCGTCTGATCCATTTCAACAAGCAACGCGAACGGCCGAAGCGTAGCGAGCCGAAAGGCTGATCCCTAAACGAAAACAGCCGGGCTTGGCCGCCCGGCTGTTTTGCTTCCGGCGAACCGGAAAGGATTAAGCGGCTTCAGCTGCAGCAGCTTCGGCTTCAACGCGAGCCTTGTCGGCTGCGCCCTTGGCGTAGGTGTCGCGGTCAACGAATTCGATGACAGCAAGAGCAGCGTTGTCGCCCTGGCGGAAGCCAGCCTTCATGATACGCAGGTAGCCGCCGTTGCGGGTTGCGTAGCGCGAAGCGATCGTGTCGAAGAGCTTTGAAACGACAGCGGCGTCGCGGATCTGCGAGATCGCCTGACGACGAGCGTGCAGGTCGCCGCGCTTGCCGAGCGTGACGAGCTTTTCAACGATCGGACGGATTTCCTTTGCCTTCGGCAGGGTGGTCACGATCTGCTCATGGGTGATGAGCGAAGCCGCCATGTTGGCAAACATTGCCTTGCGGTGGCTAGCGGTTCTATTCAGCTTGCGGCCGGCTTTACCGTGGCGCATGGCTATTCTCCTTCACTTGCAGGCATCCGCCTGCCGTTTGAATGTTAGTACTGGTCTTCGTAACGCTTGGCGAGATCTTCGATGTTCTCAGGCGGCCATGCCGGCACTTCCATGCCGAGGTGCAGGCCCATGGAAGCGAGAACTTCCTTGATTTCGTTCAGCGACTTGCGACCAAAATTCGGCGTGCGGAGCATTTCTGCTTCGGTCTTCTGAATGAGGTCGCCGATGTAGACGATGTTGTCGTTCTTCAGGCAGTTTGCCGAGCGAACAGACAGTTCGAGTTCGTCTACCTTCTTGAGGAGTGCCGGGTTGAAAGCGAGTTCGGTGACTGCTTCCTCTTCGGTTTCCTTCTGCGGCTCGTCGAAGTTGACGAACACGCCAAGCTGATCCTGGAGGATGCGAGCCGCGAAAGCGACGGCATCTTCGCCGGAGATCGAACCATCGGTTTCGATCGTCATATTCAGCTTGTCGTAGTCGAGAACCTGTCCTTCACGGGTGTTTTCCACCTTGTAGGACACCTTCTTGACCGGCGAATAAAGGCTGTCGACCGGGATGAGACCGATCGGAGCGTCTTCCGCACGATTGCGATCGGCCGGAACGTAGCCCTTGCCGTTGTTGACGGTGAATTCCATGCGGATTTCGGCGCCCTCGTCGAGCGTGCAGATCACATGCTCGGGATTGAGGATCTCAATGTCGCCGACCGTCTGGATGTCGCCAGCCGTTACAACGCCCGGGCCCTGCTTACGCACGACCATGCGCTTTGCGTCATCGCCATCCATCTTGATGGCGATTTCCTTGATGTTGAGGACGATGTCCGTAACGTCTTCGCGGACGCCCGGGATCGACGAGAACTCATGCAGCACGCCGTCGATCTGCACGGCCGTCACTGCAGCACCGCGCAGCGAGGACAGCAAAACGCGGCGAAGCGCGTTGCCCAGGGTGAGGCCGAAACCGCGCTCCAGTGGCTCAGCTACTAGCGTCGCCTTGGTGCGCGAGCTCGAAGAGAACTCGACCTTGTTCGGCTTGATCAATTCCTGCCAGTTTTTCTGAATCATATTTTTGCCTTCCGTTCGTTGCCACCATCCAATCGTGGCAACCGAGCTTGAGAAGCACCGGGAGCGAAAATCCGCTCACCGGTGTTGTGAATGGCGATGATCAGACGCGGCGCTTCTTGCGCGGGCGGCAACCATTGTGCGGGATCGGCGTCACGTCGCGGATGGACGTGATCATGAAACCAGCAGCCTGGAGCGCGCGCAAAGCGGATTCACGACCCGAACCCGGACCGCAAACTTCGACTTCCAGCGACTTCATGCCATGTTCCTGGGCCTTCTTGGCGCAGTCTTCAGCAGCAATCTGAGCAGCGAACGGGGTCGACTTGCGCGAGCCCTTGAAGCCCTTAGCGCCAGCCGACGACCAGGCAATCGCGTTGCCCTGCGCGTCGGTGATGGTGATCATCGTGTTGTTGAAGGTCGAATTGACGTGGGCAACACCCGACGAAATGTTCTTACGTTCGCGACGACGAACGCGGACGGCTTCCTTGGCCATTTAAATCCCTTTCTTGGATCTCTGCACCGCCGTAATGCCAGCGGCTACACCGGAACGAGACCTTACGGCCCTGCCCCAAACTCAAAAGAGGCCGGCGCAGACCGCCAGCCCCCTCACCTCCGGTTTCCCGGAAATTACTTCTTCTTACCAGCGATGGCCTTTGCCGGACCCTTGCGAGTACGAGCATTGGTGTGCGTGCGCTGACCGCGGACCGGAAGGCCACGACGATGACGCAGGCCACGGTAGCAACCGAGGTCCATCAGACGCTTGATGTTCATCGAGGTTTCGCGACGCAGGTCACCTTCGACCTGATAATCACGGTCGATGGTTTCGCGGATCTGCAAAACTTCGGAGTCCGTCAGCTGATGGACGCGCTTGTCAGCCGGCAGGCCAACCTTTTCCATGATTTCCTGCGCGAATTTTGAACCGATCCCGTGAATATAGGTCAGCGCGATAACGACGCGCTTCGCAGTCGGGATGTTGACGCCAGCGATACGTGCCACGCCTATTCTCCTTGCGTTCCCGTTGCCATCCGGCAAGAGGCTTTTCGTTATGCGACCGAACCGGCCGCTCGTTCAAATTTGGGTTCGTACATGTCAAAACGACCGAACCCGGACTTCCTTTGGAAATCCGCGCCGATCGCATAAATGTCGCGAGTTGGCGCGGTGTTTAGCGGAATCGGTGCTGAAAAGCAACCGCTTCCGCCAAGTTTATTTTCAAAGACTAAAGCTTCGAAAGTATCTTATCGATCTCACCGGTGACGTGATCGATGTCCGCCATGCCATCAACCGACTTTAGCTTGCCTTTGGCATAGTAGTAGCCGATCAGCGGAGATGTTTCCTTGTAGTAGGCCTGCAGGCGCGTCACGACCGTTTCCCGATTGTCGTCAGGCCGGCGCTTGAAGTGAGTCGAGCCGCAACGGTCACAGACACCTTCTTCCTTCGGCTTGACGTTGGTGTCGTGGTAGCCTGCACCGCAGTTCGCGCAGGTGTAGCGCCCCGAGACACGGTCCGCGAGGACGTTGTCGTCCACCTGAATCTCGATCACGGTCGAGAGTTCGAGGCCCTTGCTCTTCAGCATGGTCTCCGTCGCGTCGGCCTGAACCAGCGTGCGTGGAAATCCGTCGAGGATGAACCCTCTGGCGCAATCCGGGGCATCCAGACGCTCGGACACGATGGCATTGACGATCTCATCGGAGACAAGCTTGCCGGCGTCCATGACGGCCTTGGCCCGCCTGCCTACCTCCGTGCCAGCCGCAACGGCAGCACGAAGCATGTCACCCGTGGAAAGTTGCGGAATTCCGTACTTCTCCACGATCCGCTGAGCCTGGGTCCCCTTACCCGCGCCCGGCGGCCCTAACAGTATGAGTCTCATCGCCCCCTCTTTCCTCCGCGCAACTTCGATTTCTTGATCAAGCCTTCGTACTGCTGTGCGATCAGATGACCTTGAATCTGTGCCACCGTATCGAGAGTTACGCTAACCACGATCAAGAGCGAAGTGCCACCCAGGGACAACGGAATGCCCGTTTGCGACACAAGAATTTCAGGCAGAATGCACACGAAAACGAGGTAGATCGCGCCAATCACCGTAATGCGGGTCAGCACATAGTCGATATATTCTGCAGTCCGCTCGCCCGGACGGATACCGGGGATGAAGCCGCCATGCTTCTTCAGATTGTCGGCGGTGTCCTTCGGATTGAAGACGATAGCCGTGTAGAAGAAGGCGAAGAAAGCGATCAGCATACCGTAGAGCAGCATATAGAGCGGCTGGCCATGGCCGAGCGCTGCCACAACCGCGGTTGCCCATGCCGGCAAGGATGTGGTGTTCGCGAAGCCCGCGAGCGTCGCCGGCAGCAACAGCAGCGAAGACGCGAAGATCGCCGGGATAACACCCGAGGTGTTGAGCTTCAGCGGCAGGTGTGAAGTGTCACCCTGGAACATGCGGTTGCCCACCTGACGCTTCGGATACTGGATCAGGAGGCGGCGCTGCGCACGCTCAACGAAAACGATGATGCCGATGATGGCAATCGCAATGACGATAACCGCGAGAATCAGCGTCGTCGACAGGGCGCCGGTCCGGCCGAGCTCGAGGGTGCCCGCGAGAGCCTGCGGAAGGCCGGCTGCGATACCTGCGAAGATGATCAGAGAAATGCCGTTACCAATGCCGCGTGAGGTGATCTGTTCGCCGAGCCACATCAGGAACATCGTGCCGCCAAGCAGCGTAACAACCGTGGAAACGCGAAAGAAGATGCCGGGATCGACAACCAGGCCGTTGCCGCTCTCAAGACCGACGGAGATGCCGTAGGCCTGAAGCGCTCCAAGAAGCACCGTGCCGTAGCGCGTGTACTGGTTGATAATCTTGCGGCCCTGCTCGCCTTCCTTCTTCAGGTTCTCAAGCGCCGGGACGACCGACGTCATCAGCTGCACAATGATCGAAGCGGAAATGTAAGGCATGATGCCGAGCGCAAAGATTGCCATGCGCTGTACGGCGCCGCCCGAGAACATGTTGAAAAGGCCGAGAATCCCGCCAGCCTGGCCGCGGAAGGCCTGGGCATAAGCTTCTGGATTAAGGCCCGGGAGCGGAATGTGGGTACCGAGCCGGTACACGAGGAGAGCTGCCAGTGTGAACCACAGGCGCTTCTTGAGATCCTCGGCTTTGGCGAAGGTCGAGAAATTGAGGTTGGAAGCCAACTGTTCCGCTGCAGACGCCATGCGATTCTCCGCGCTACCAATTTCGGGCTCAAGCCAAGCGAGGTGCAGGACCCGGAATCAGCATTCTGAATTATTCAAAAGCGGGCTTCGGACGGATTGCGGACGCAACCTATGCCTCACCCTTGTGTTCGTTCCTACCGTTTATGACGCACGTGCGTCCAGCCGGTTTTTGTGAGGCTCACATATGGGAGCAAAATCGCCCGGTGTGAAGCACCCCGGGCGACTTATCATAATATTAATTATTCTGCAGCTGCGGCAGAAAGAAGCGTGACGGAACCGCCAGCCTTTTCGATCTTTTCGATCGCCGGCTTGGAAGCGCCAGCAACTTCGAACTTGACCTTTGCCTTCAGCTCGCCGTCGGCGAGAACGCGAACACCGTCCTTGACGCGACGGATCACGCCGGCAGCCTTGAGAGCTGCTGCGTCGACAGTTGCCTTGGCGTCGAGCTTGCCGGCATCGATGGCAGCCTGAACACGCTCAAGCGACACGACGACGAAGTCGGCCTTGAAGATGTTGTTGAAGCCGCGCTTCGGCAGGCGACGGTAGATTGGCATCTGGCCGCCTTCAAAACCGTTGATGGCGACGCCGGAACGGGACTTCTGACCCTTCACACCGCGACCACCGGTCTTACCCGAGCCCGAACCAATACCGCGGCCGAGGCGCTTGCGGCTGTGGGTCGAACCATCGTTGTCTTTGATTTCATTGAGTTTCATAGCGAATCTCCCGGCTTACTTCTCGTCGACGACGCGAACGAGATGCTGGACAGCACGGATCATGCCACGAACGGAAGGGGTATCTTCCAGCGTGCGGCGACGGTGCATCTTGTTGAGTCCGAGGCCGATCAGCGTGCGTTGCTGGACGTCCGGACGACGAATCGGGCTGCCGATCTGTTCGACAGTAACCGTCTTCGCTTCAGTCTTCTTGGTAGCCTTAGCCATCTGTCAGACTCCTCTTATTCTTCAGAGGCATTGCCAGAAGCGGCACGGCGAGCCTGGAGCGTTGCATACTTGATGCCGCGCTGAGCTGCGATGTCCTTCGGGTGAACCTGGTGCTTCAGAGCGTCGAAGGTAGCGCGAACCATGTTGTATGGGTTCGAGGAACCGGTCGACTTGGCGACAACGTCGTGAACGCCGAGCGTTTCGAAAACGGCGCGCATCGGACCACCGGCAATGATACCGGTACCGACCTTGGCCGAACGAAGCAGAACCTTGCCGGCGCCATGGCGGCCATGAACGTCGTGATGCAGCGTACGGCCGTCACGCAACGGTACAAAGATCAGTTCGCGCTTGGCAGCTTCAGTCGCCTTGCGGATTGCTTCCGGCACTTCGCGTGCCTTGCCGTGACCGAAGCCAACGCGGCCCTTCTGGTCACCAACGACGACGAGAGCGGCGAAACCGAAACGGCGGCCACCCTTAACAACCTTAGCAACGCGGTTGATCGCGACCAGCTTGTCGACGAATTCGCTATCGCGCTCTTCACGGGCCTGGCGGTCTTCCCGCTGCGGCCTTCTTTCCTGTGCCATTGTCCTCTTCCTTTTTCTTTTCCGGGTGCAATCGGCAAACAAAACGAGGACCGCATCGGCCTCCCCTTTCGGGACGCCTGCGGTCCGGTGATATCCGGCCGGTGCCTTTAGGATGCCGGCCGGAAACTTTATTAGAAGGACAGACCGCCTTCGCGGGCTGCTTCTGCCAGGGCCTTGATGCGGCCGTGGTAGATGAAGGCGCCGCGGTCGAATACGACGTCCTTGACGCCGGCCTTCGAGGCGCGCTCAGCAACGAGCTTGCCTACGAGGGCAGCTGCTGCCGTGTCAGCACCGGTCTTCAGAGAACCGCGCAGATCCTTGTCGAGGGTCGAGGCAGACGCGAGCGTCTTACCGGCGACATCGTCAATGATCTGAGCATAGATGTTCTTCGACGAGCGATGAACCGACAGGCGCGGACGGCCATTGGCCACCGACTTGAGGTGACGACGCACGCGGTTGGCACGACGTGCAAGTGCTTCTTTCCTGCTAGCCATTTCGCGTGATCCTTACTTCTTCTTGCCTTCTTTGCGGACGATCCGCTCTTCGGCATACTTGACGCCCTTGCCCTTGTAAGGCTCAGGACCGCGGTATTCGCGGATTTCAGCGGCAACCTGGCCGACCTGCTGCTTGTTGATGCCGGAAACGACGATTTCCGTCGGCTTCGGCACAGCGATCGAGATGCCCTGCGGCGGCTCATAAACAACGTCATGGCTGAAGCCGAGCGCCAGCTGCAGGTTCTTGCCCTGCAGAGATGCGCGGTAACCAACGCCGTTGATTTCGAGCTTGCGCTCGTAGCCATCCTTAACGCCCTTGAAGATGTTCTCGATCATCGTGCGGGACATGCCCCACTTTGCACGAGCATCCTTCGTCTGGCTGAGCGGCGTCACGACAACCGCATTGTTTTCGAGCTTCACGCCGACTTCGTCGTTTGCGACGAAGAACAGCTCGCCCTTCGGGCCCTTAGCGGTAACCTTCTGGCCATCGACCGTAGCCGTGATCCCAGCAGGTACCTGAACGGGCTTTTTACCGATACGAGACATGTTTCAATCCTGTCTGTTCGCCATGGAGATCCTTGCCCAGTCTTAGAAGACCGAGCAAAGAACCTCGCCACCAACGTTCTGTTCGCGAGCCTGGTGATCGGCCATCACGCCCTTCGGGGTCGAAAGGATGGTGATGCCGAGGCCGTTCGCGACCTGCGGAATGGACTTGACCGAGACATAAACCCGGCGGCCCGGCTTGGACACACGGCCGATCTCACGGATCACCGATGCGCCTTCATAGTACTTGAGTTCGATGTTGAGCTCCGACTTGCCATTGCCGAAATCGACAACGGAATAGCCACGGATGTAGCCTTCAGACTGCAGAACATCGAGAACGCGTGCACGGAGCTTCGAAGCAGGCGTCGAGACCGACGACTTGCGGCGAGAAGCGCCGTTGCGGATGCGAGTGAGCATATCGCCCAACGGATCAGTCATTGTCATCTAACCTGCTCCTTACCAGCTCGACTTGACGATACCCGGCACCTTGCCGAGATTGCCGAGTTCACGCAGCGCGATACGCGACATGCGCAGTTTGCGGTAGTATGCGCGCGGACGGCCCGATACTTCGCAACGGTTGCGAATGCGGGTCTTGGATCCATCGCGCGGCAGGGATGCCAGCTTGATCGAGGCCTTGAACCGCTCTTCGATCGGAAGAGCCTGGTTCATGATGATCGCCTTTAGAGCTGCGCGCTTGGCAGCCTGGTTGGCGACCGTAGTACGGCGGCGCTTGTTCTTTTCAACTGCGCTTGTCTTCGCCATGTGCGGTTCCTTTTCTACGCTCGTCGTTACGGTTACTGACGGAACGGGAAGTTGAACTCTGTCAGCAGAGCCCGCGCTTCGTCGTCCTTCGTTGCCGTCGTGCAAACGATGATGTCCATGCCCCACATCTGATCAACCTTGTCGTAATTGATCTCAGGGAACACAATGTGCTCCTTGATGCCCATGGCGAAGTTGCCACGGCCGTCAAAGCTTTTCGGGTTCAGGCCGCGGAAGTCGCGAACGCGCGGAAGCGCGATGTTCACGAGACGGTCCAGGAACTCGTACATGCGAGCGCCGCGCAGGGTGACCTTTGCGCCGATCGGCATCTGCTCGCGGACCTTAAAGCCAGCGATGGAGTTGCGCGCACGGGTGATGACCGGCTTCTGACCAGCGATAGCGGCCAGGTCAGCTGCAGCAACAGTTGGCTTCTTCGAATCAGCCGTCGCTTCGCCAACACCCATGTTGATTACGATCTTGTCGAGCTTCGGGATCATCATCTCGTTGGCGTAGGAGAACTTCTCCTGCATAGCCGCACGGATGCGCTCGACGTATTCCTTCTTGAGCCGCGGCTCATACTTTGCCTCAGCCATCAGATCACCTCACCGGAACGCTTGGCCACACGGACCTTCTTGCCGTCAACAACCTTGAAACCAACGCGGGTCGGCTTGCCGTCCTTGTCGATGATTGCAACGTTGGACAAGTGAACCGAGGCTTCCTTGCTGATGATGCCGGCTTCCTGGGTCTGCGTCTGGCGCTGGTGGCGCTTTACGACGTTGACGCCACGAACAACGGCGCGATCTTCCTTGGGCAGAACCTGAAGGACTTCGCCGGTACGGCCCTTGTCCTTGCCTGCGAGCATGACGACCTTGTCGCCCTTACGAATCTTTTGCATCGTTCGCGCTCCTTACAGTACTTCGGGAGCCAGCGAGATGATCTTCATATGGTTCTTGGCGCGAAGTTCGCGCGGAACCGGTCCGAAGATACGGGTGCCGATCGGCTCTTTCTTGTTGTCGATGAGGACTGCTGCATTCGTGTCGAAGCGGATGATGCTGCCATCAACGCGACGGATTTCCTTGGCGGTACGAACGACCACCGCCTTCATCACGTCACCCTTCTTCACGCGGCCACGCGGGATCGCTTCCTTGATCGAAACGACGATAACGTCGCCGATCCCGGCATACTTGCGCTTCGAGCCGCCCAGCACCTTGATGCACATGACACGACGTGCGCCGGAATTATCCGCCACGTCGAGGTTTGTTTGCATCTGAATCATATCAGGTCGCCTTCTTGGTTTACCGGAATGGTTGGGCTGCGAGCCCCCTTTCCCGGCTTATGAAAATTGTCAGCCGGCCGCTTGCTACGAGAGCAGGCGAAAACACGGCATAGCTTGAATAGCGCGGGATCGATCGTGCCAGGGTGGTTTCCCAACGGGACCTTCCGTGCGCTCAAAGCAAAAGAACGCCCGACGGACGAGCGTTCTGACGCTGCTTCATACAGATATTTCCGCGAGACGCAAGGCCTCGCGCAAAAATCTTACTTGGCCTGGGCGGAAACGACCGTCCAACGCTTATCCTTCGAGATCGGCGCGCATTCCTCGATGGATACGGTATCGCCGATCTTGTACTGGTTGTTTTCGTCGTGAGCCTTGTACTTCTTGGAACGACGAACGGTCTTCTGGAGCAGCGGGTGAGCGAAACGACGCTCAACGCGAACTACGACAGTCTTCTCGTTCTTGTCGCCAACGACAACGCCCTGCAGAATGCGCTTCGGCATGATCTTTTCCTTTACGCCTTTGCTTCTGCCGCCTTTTGGCGGGCAATGGTTTTCACGCGGGCGATGTCCTTGCGAACTTCGTTGATGCGCGAGGACTTTTCCAGCTGGCCGGTTGCCTTCTGGAAGCGCAGGTTGAACTGCTCCTTCTTCAGGTCGGCGAGCTTGTCCTTGAGCTGGTCGGCCGTGAGGCCGCGTACTTCTTCGGCTTTCATCTGCCTTGCTCCTTACTCTGCAATGCGCTGAACGAAGCGCGTCTTGACCGAGAGCTTGGCAGAGCCGAGGCGAAGCGCTTCGCGAGCAATTTCTTCGCTGACACCGTCGATTTCGAACATCATACGGCCTGGCTTGACCTTGCATGCCCAATACTCAACAGAGCCCTTACCCTTACCCATACGGACTTCGGTCGGCTTTGCGGTTACCGGAACATCCGGGAACACGCGGATCCATACACGGCCGGCGCGCTTCATGTAACGCGTGATCGCGCGGCGGGCCGCTTCGATCTCGCGCGCATTCACGCGGTTCGGCTCTTGAGCCTTAAGGCCGAATTCGCCGAAGGCCAGGTCTGAACCACCCTTGGCGACGCCCTTGATGCGGCCCTTAAATTGCTTGCGGTACTTGGTACGCTTTGGCTGCAACATTTTCTTATTCTCCGAACTTATCTGCCACCAACGCTATCAAGCGTTGTCGCGGCGACGATCGCGATCACGGCTTGCCGGACCCTGAGCGTCACCCTCGAGTGCGCGGCGCTCGGAGGCCATCGGATCGTGCTCAAGGATTTCGCCCTTGAAGATCCAAACCTTGATGCCGCAGATGCCAAAAGCGGTTTCCGCTTCAGCCGTACCGTAGTCGATGTCAGCGCGCAGCGTGTGCAGCGGAACGCGACCTTCGCGGTACCACTCCGTACGAGCGATTTCAGCACCGCCGAGACGGCCTGCGCAGGTGATCTTGATGCCTTCGGCGCCAAGACGCATCGCAGACTGAACGGCACGCTTCATGGCGCGACGGAAAGCAACACGACGCTCAAGCTGCTGAGCGATCGACTGTGCGACGAGCGTTGCGTCGACTTCCGGCTTGCGAACTTCAACGATGTTGAGGTGCGTTTCGGAATTCGTCATCTCCGACAGCTTCTTGCGGAGCTTGTCGATGTCTGCGCCCTTCTTGCCGATGATCAGGCCCGGACGAGCCGAGTGGATCGTGACGCGGCACTTTTTGTGCGGACGCTCGATGACCACCTTGGCGATACCGGCCTGCTTCAGTTCGCTCATCACGAACTTGCGCATCTTCAGGTCTTCGTGCAGCAGCTGGCCGTACTCGGCATTGTCCGCAAACCAGCGGCTATCCCAGGTACGGTTGATGCCAAGACGGAAACCGATTGGATTAATTTTCTGACCCATTATGCGGCCTCCTCTTGTGCCTGCACTTCGCGGACAACGATCGTGAGGTGCGCGAACGGCTTCTCGACTCGAGATGCACGGCCACGGCCACGAGCGTGGAAACGCTTCATGACGATCGACTTGCCTACGTAGGCTTCTGCGACAACCAGCGTGTCAACGTCGAGATCGTGGTTGTTCTCGGCGTTTGCGATCGCAGATTCGAGCGTCTTCTTGACGGCGCCTGCGATACGCTTGCGGGAGAATTCCAGCTCAGCGAGTGCACGATCGACCTTCTTGCCGCGGATAGCCGCAGCAACGAGGTTGAGCTTCTGTGGGCTGACGCGGAGCGTACGGGCGACTGCTTGCGCCTCGTTGTCCTTCAGCCGGCGTTCGGCTTTTGCCTTGCCCATGATTACTTCCTCTTTGCCTTCTTGTCCGCACCGTGACCGTAGTAGGTCCGGGTCGGAGAGAATTCACCGAATTTGTGACCGACCATGTCTTCATTGACACTGACCGGAACATGCTTGCTGCCGTTATAGACGCCGAAGGTGAGACCGACGAACTGCGGCAGGATCGTGGAGCGACGGCTCCAGATCTTGATTACTTCTGCACGTCCGCCTTCACGAACCTTCTCAGCCTTCTTGAGAAGATAGCCGTCAACGAACGGACCTTTCCATACTGAACGAGCCATTGGAGACTTCCTCTCTTACTTCTTACGCTGATGACGCGAGCGCATGATCATCTTGTCAGTCGACTTGTTCGACCGGGTGCGCTTGCCCTTGGTCGGCTTACCCCACGGAGTAACCGGGTGACGACCACCAGAGGTGCGGCCTTCACCACCGCCGTGCGGGTGGTCGACAGGGTTCATGACAACACCGCGGTTATGCGGACGCTTGCCGCGCCACACCGTACGACCGGCCTTGCCGTCGTTGATGTTGGCGTGATCAGGGTTCGAAACCGCACCGATCGAAGCAAGGCAGGTGCCGTGCACGAGGCGCTGCTCGCCAGAGTTCAGGCGAAGGATCGCCATGCCCTGGTCGCGGCCGACGAGCTGTGCGTAGGAACCAGCAGAGCGAGCGATCTGACCACCCTTGCCCGGCTTCATTTCCACGTTGTGGATGATGGAGCCGACCGGGATGAACTGCAGCGGCATGGTGTTGCCGGGCTTCACGTCGACGGCCTTCTCCGAAGCGATGACCTTGTCGCCGGCAGCAAGGCGCTGCGGAGCGATGATGTAGGCCTTTTCGCCGTCAGCATAGGTCACCAGCGCGATGAACGCGGTACGGTTCGGATCGTATTCGATACGCTCGACGGTGCCTTCGACGTCGAACTTGCGACGCTTGAAGTCGACCAGACGATAAGTGCGCTTGTGACCACCGCCGATGAAGCGGGCGGTGATGCGGCCGAGGTTGTTACGACCGCCGCTCTTGGTCAGACCTTCCGTCAGCGCCTTGACCGGCTTGCCCTTGTAGAGCGAGGAGCGATCAACGATGACCAGCTGACGCTGGCTCGGGGTCGTCGGATTGAATGTTTTCAATGCCATTTTTTTATTCCTCAGAGACCGGTGGAGACGTCGATCGTCTGGCCTTCAGCCAAAGTCACGATTGCCTTCTTCACGTCCTTCTGCTTGCCGGCAATACCGCGAAAACGCCTGGTCTTGCCCTTGCGGAGCAGAGTGTTGACGGCCGTGACCTTGACGCCGAAGAGCGCCTCGACTGCAGCCTTGATTTCCGGCTTCGACGCCGTCTTGGCGACGTTGAAAACAACCTGGTTGTTTTCCGATACCAGAGTGGACTTTTCGGTGATCGCCGGCGAGACGATCACATCATAGTGGCGAAGATCGGTCACTTGAAACGCTCCTCTAGAGCTTCAACGGCAGCCTTGGAAAGCACGAGCTTACCGCGGCGCACGATGTCATAAACGTTGATGCCCTGGATCGGCAGAACATCGATATTCGGGATGTTCTTGGCTGCGAGCTTGAAGTTGCCATCAAGTTCAGCGCCACCGATGAAGAGAGCGTTGGTCAGGCCGAGCGTCTCGAAAACGGAAGCCAGTGCCTTGGTCTTTGCTTCTGCAGCAACCAGGCTATCGATGATGATGACATCATCGGACTTCAGCTTGGCCGAGAGGGCGTGCCGCAAACCGAGAGCACGAACCTTCTTGGGAAGATCGTGTTCGTGGCTGCGAGCGACCGGGCCGTGGGCCTTACCACCGCCGCGGAACTGCGGAGCGCGAGCAGAATGGTGACGAGCGCGGCCCGTACCCTTCTGCTTGTACATCTTGGCGCCGGTGCGCGAAACGTCCGCGCGGCCCTTTGCCTGGTGCGTGCCCTGCTGCTTCTTGGCAAGCTGCCAGCGGATCACGCGGGCAAGAATGTCTTCGCGGGGCTCAAGGCCGAAAATCGCGTCAGAAAGAGAAACCTTCCCTGCGTCTTTTCCCTCGAGGGTCTTGACGTTGAATTCCATTGGTCTGGCTCCCTTACTTCGCGGCCGACTTGACGGCGTCGCGCACAATGATCCAGGCACCCTTGGAACCGGGTACTGCACCCTTGATCAGGATCAGACCGCGATCTTCATCGGTCGAAACCACTTCAAGGTTCTGAGTCGTAACGCGCGTCTGGCCCATGTGACCAGCCATCTTCTTGTTCTTGAAAACCTTGCCCGGATCCTGACGTGAACCCGTCGAACCATGCGAGCGGTGCGAAACAGACACACCGTGCGTGGCGCGAAGACCGCCGAAACCGTGACGCTTCATGGCGCCCGCAAAGCCCTTACCGATCGTCGTACCCGTCACATCGACGAGCTGACCAGCTGCGAAGTGACCAGCCTTGAGCTCGGTGCCAACCTCGAGGAGGTTGTCTTCCGTGACGCGGAATTCCGCGAGCTTGGCCTTCGGCTCGACGTTGGCAACAGCGAAGTTGCCGCGCATCGCCTTCGACGTATTCTTGACCTTCGCCGTGCCAGCACCGAGCTGAACTGCGGCGTAGCCGTTCTTTTCCACTGTGCGCTGGGCTACAACCTGGCAGCCTTCCATACGCAGTACTGTTACCGGAACATGTTCGCCGGCGTCGTTATAGACGCGGGTCATGCCGACCTTCTGTGCAATCACACCTGAACGCATCGGTTCAATCCTTCCAACTCAGCTCGAGCTAGGCTCAGAGCTTGATCTCAACATCGACACCAGCGGCGAGATCGAGCTTCATCAGCGCGTCCACCGTCTGCGGTGTCGGGTCAACGATGTCGAGAAGGCGCTTATGCGTGCGCATCTCGAACTGCTCGCGGCTCTTCTTGTCGATGTGGGGGGACCGGTTGACCGTAAACTTCTCGATGCGAGTCGGAAGCGGAACGGGGCCCCGGACGCTAGCTCCGGTGCGCTTCGCCGTCGACACGATCTCGCGCGTCGAAGCGTCGAGAATGCGGTGATCGAACGCCTTCAGGCGAATGCGGATATTTTGGCCGTTCATTCGACGTTATCCTTGTGTTTGTTATCCCGTGCACCTTTCGGATAGGCACGGTCTGTTTTTATTCCTAAGGCGGACCACCGGTTTCAAAGATCGAGAGAGGCGCCGGGTTACGGTGTCCCTATCCAGTCTTCAGGCCTTCCAGCCCACCTTATTGTTTGCTGTAGTCACCCGCTTCGACGAACGAAGCAGGGCGCAAATCGCGCTCGCGCGCCATTTGCAACATTTCGCTGTAATAAGCAAGCGGCTAGAGCCGCTTGCATCATAATAATGTCATCGAATCGGCCGCCTCAGACGAAGTGGCCGGCTTTCGATTACTCGACGATGGAGGCGACGATGCCTGCGCCGACGGTACGGCCGCCTTCGCGGATAGCGAAGCGCAGCTTTTCTTCCATCGCGATCGGAACGATCAGCTCGACGTCAACCGTGACGTTGTCGCCAGGCATAACCATTTCCGTGCCTTCCGGCAGGGTGACGATGCCGGTCACGTCCGTCGTGCGGAAGTAGAACTGCGGACGGTAGTTGGTGAAGAACGGCGTATGACGGCCGCCTTCTTCCTTCGTCAGGATGTAGGCCTCAGCCTTGAACTTCTTGTGCGGCTTGACAGAGCCCGGCTTGCACAGGATCTGACCACGCTCGACGCCGTCACGGTTCACACCGCGAACCAGTGCACCGATGTTGTCGCCAGCCTGGCCCTGGTCGAGCAGCTTGCGGAACATTTCAACGCCGGTAACCGTCGTCTTCGAGGTCGGGCGGATGCCGACGATTTCGACTTCTTCACCAACCTTGACAATGCCACGCTCGACGCGGCCGGTCACGACCGTACCACGGCCGGAGATCGAGAACACGTCTTCGATCGGCATCAGGAACGGCTGGTCGATCGGGCGCTCAGGCGTCGGAATGTAGGCGTCAACAGCCGCCATCAGCTCGCGGATCGCGTCTTCGCCGATCTTCTTGTCGGAGTCTTCCAGAGCAGCAAGAGCCGAACCCTTGATGACCGGAATGTCGTCGCCCGGGAAGTCGTAGGACGACAGAAGCTCGCGCACTTCCAGCTCGACGAGCTCGAGAAGCTCGGCGTCGTCAACCTGGTCAACCTTGTTGAGGAACACGACGATCGCCGGAACGCCAACCTGGCGAGCCAGCAGGATGTGCTCGCGGGTCTGCGGCATCGGGCCGTCAGCTGCCGAGCACACCAGGATCGCGCCGTCCATCTGAGCGGCACCGGTGATCATGTTCTTGACGTAGTCGGCGTGGCCGGGGCAGTCAACGTGGGCATAGTGACGGTTCGGCGTCTCATATTCGACGTGCGCCGTCGAGATGGTGATGCCGCGGGCCTTTTCTTCCGGAGCCGCGTCGATCTGGTCGTACGCCTTGAACTCGCCGAAGTACTTCGTGATCGCTGCCGTCAGAGACGTCTTGCCGTGGTCAACGTGGCCGATCGTGCCGATGTTAACGTGCGGCTTGTTGCGCTCAAACTTACTCTTTGCCATGTGGGCTCTCCACTCTTTTAAGGTCCCCTGAGGGATCTAATTCTTGTTATCGGTCAATTGGTATTCCGGTCACTTCTGACCGGAATACTTCGCCTGGATTTCGGTCGCGACGTTCGAGGGGACCGGTGAATAGTGATCAAACGTCATCGTGTACTGCGCGCGGCCCTGAGACATGGAGCGCAGGTTGTCGACGTACTTGAACATGTTCGCCAGCGGGACGTTCGCGTTGATAACAACCGCGACGCCACGGCTTTCCTGACCTTGGATCTGGCCACGGCGAGAATTCAGGTCGCCGATCACGTCGCCGACGTAATCTTCCGGCGTGACAACTTCGACCTTCATCATCGGCTCGAGCAGCTGAGCGCCGGCCTTCTTGGCTGCTTCACGGAAGCAGGCGCGAGAAGCGATTTCGAACGCGAGGACAGACGAGTCAACATCGTGGAAGGCACCGTCGATGAGCGTCGCCTTGACGCCGAGCATCGGGAAGCCCGCCAGCGGACCGGAGGACAGAACGCTTTCGATACCCTTCTGAACGCCCGGAATGTATTCCTTCGGAACAGCACCGCCGACGATCTTGGATTCGAACTTGAAGTCGTCGCCTTCCGGGTTCGGTTCGAAGACGATCTTGACGCGCGCGAACTGACCGGTACCACCGGACTGCTTCTTGTGCGTGTAGTCTTCTTCGTGCTGGCGTGTGATGGTTTCACGGTAAGCAACTTGCGGCGCACCGACGTTTGCTTCCACCTTGAACTCGCGACGCATACGGTCGACGATGATGTCGAGGTGAAGTTCGCCCATGCCGGCGATGATCGTCTGGCCGGATTCCTGGTCGGTCTTGACACGGAAGGACGGGTCTTCAGCAGCCAGGCGGTTGAGCGCGAGGCCCATCTTTTCCTGGTCGCCCTTGGACTTCGGCTCGATCGCGATCTGGATGACCGGCTCGGGGAATTCCATGCGCTCGAGAATAACAGGCTTCAGCGGATCGCAGAGGGTGTCACCCGTGGTGGTTTCCTTGAGACCGGCGAGAGCAACGATGTCGCCTGCGAAAGCCTCATCAATGTCTTCACGCGAATTCGAGTGCATCTGCAGCATACGGCCGACACGCTCGCGCTTGTCCTTGACCGTGTTCAAAACCGACGAACCCTTTTCGAGCTTGCCGGAGTAGATGCGTGCGAAAGTCAGCGAACCGACGAAGGGGTCGTTCATGATCTTGAACGCGAGCATCGAAAGCGGCTCGGAGTCGTCAGCATGGCGTTCGATTTCGGCTTCAGTCTTGAAGTCGATGCCCTTGATCGCCGGAATGTCGAGCGGCGACGGCAGGTAGTCGACAACCGCGTCGAGCAGCGGCTGAACGCCCTTGTTCTTGAAAGCAGTGCCGCAGAACATCGGATGGAACTTGACGTCGATCGTACCGCGACGGACGAGCGCGCGGATCTGATCGTTGTCAGGCATGTTGCCTTCGAGGTAGGCTTCCATCGCGGCTTCGTCGATCTCGACAACGGTCTCGATCAGCTTTTCGCGATATTCTTCGGCCTTAGCCTTCAGGTCTTCCGGGATTTCGACGACGTCCCACTGAGCGCCGAGCGATTCATCGCGCCATACGAGAGCGTTCATCTCGATCAGGTCGACGACGCCCTTGAAGTCGCTTTCTGCGCCGATCGGCAGCTGCATGACGACAGCCGTTGCGCCGAGACGTGTCTTGATCATCTCGACCGAGCGGTAGAAGTCCGCACCGGTCTTGTCCATCTTGTTGCAGAAGATCATACGCGGAACGTTGTACTTCTCAGCCTGACGCCAGACGGTTTCCGTCTGCGGCTCAACACCTGCGTTGGCATCAAGAAGAGCAATAGCACCGTCGAGAACGCGCAGCGAACGCTCGACTTCGATGGTGAAGTCGACGTGGCCGGGGGTGTCGATGATGTTGAAGCGGCGCATCTTGCCGTCACGGCCCTTCCAGAAGGTCGTGGTGGCAGCGGAGGTGATCGTGATGCCACGCTCCTGCTCCTGCTCCATCCAGTCCATCGTGGCCGCGCCATCGTGCACTTCGCCGATCTTGTGCGACTTGCCGGTGTAGTAAAGGATACGCTCGGTCGTCGTCGTCTTGCCGGCGTCGATGTGCGCCATGATACCGAAATTACGGTAGTCTTCGATTTTATATTCGCGAGCCATTGTGGACTGCCTTTCGAACCCGTTCGGGATTACCAGCGATAATGCGAGAACGCACGGTTGGCATCAGCCATCTTGTGCGTGTCTTCGCGCTTCTTGACCGCGGAACCACGGTTGTTGGATGCATCGAGAAGCTCGCCCGACAGTCGGTCGACCATGGTCGTTTCGTTGCGCTTGCGCGCAGCAGCAATCAGCCAGCGGATCGCCAGGGCCTGACGGCGCTCCGGACGAACATCAACCGGAACCTGATAGGTTGCACCACCAACGCGGCGCGACCGGACTTCAACGTGCGGAGCAACGTTGTCCAGAGCCTGATGGAACACGCCGAGCGGCTCCTGCTTGGACTTGCCCTGCACGGCGTCGAATGCGCCGTATACAATGCTCTCTGCGACAGACTTCTTGCCGTCAAGCATGATTGCATTCATGAACTTGGTAACAACCAGATCGCCGAACTTCGGATCCGGGTTGATCTCGCGCTTTTCTGCTCTGTGACGTCGGGACATACTTCTCGTCTCTTCAATTGTTTAGGCGCTCTACCACGCGGAGGACCTCGCGCAGCGCCGGGATTTCAAAACCGAATTACTTCGGACGCTTCGCACCGTACTTCGAACGGCGCTGCTTGCGGTTCTTGACACCCTGGGTATCGAGAACGCCGCGAATGATGTGGTAACGGACACCCGGAAGGTCCTTAACGCGGCCGCCACGGATCATGACGACAGAGTGTTCCTGAAGGTTGTGACCTTCACCGGGAATGTAACCAATGACTTCGAAGCCGTTGGTCAGACGGATCTTTGCGACCTTACGGAGAGCCGAGTTCGGCTTCTTCGGCGTCGTCGTGTAGACGCGGGTGCAAACGCCGCGCTTCTGAGGGTTTTCCTGCAGGGCAGGAACCTTATTACGCTTTACGTTCGCCTGACGCGGCTTGCGGATAAGCTGGTTTACGGTAGGCATTCAACCATCCCTTACGTTTATATCTCAATCCCTTGCGGGCGTAACTCGCGCCGTCTCCGGCAAGATCACACGCTTGTCTCAATGCGCAAAACGTGGCCCGATCCGCTTTCGCAGATGGACCACTGAGAGCAGAGGACGCAAAAGACATGCGTCATGCGTGCAGGCATCATATCTTCAACGTGCGTTTCGAACCTTGTTTGAGGTGATCTCCGGGGCGCGTCGCCCCGAATGGCCATGCCTCACATGGGTCCGGATGGCGCGGGTACTACTGGTTTCCCGTCGTCTCGTCAAGGCCGTTAAGAAATAAACTTCGGCGGAACGCCTTGAAACCGGGCCATTGCGCGCTCTTTTGGGGCTTCTAAGCGAATTCGCCACCGACAGCCAAGATAAACTTGAGCATCGGAGCAAAAAGCAGCTATGGAATCACTGATTGCAGCCGCTAAGCGCATGAAATCAGATTCAAATCTCGAATCGAAGGACATCCGATGATTACCGCCCCCGACAATGACAACAATTCCGAAGGACCGATGGTCTTCATCATCATCGGCAAGGGCTATCAGTCCGATGACAGCGACGGCGTCGACCTCCACATCATGCTCAAGGCGGCCGATGACGACAGCGCCGTGCGCGAAGCCCTGAACGCTCTCGCCGAAGAAGGCTTCATCGAGGCGGACCTCGACCAGATCGGCATGCTGACCGAAGTCCCGGAAGAGGAGCCGCATGCCTCCGCCTACCAGGGCGCGGTCGACGGCGAAGTCGCGATCATCCGCTTCAGCTGAGACCCCGATGAAGCCGGATGCGCTCAAGGTGCTGATCTATGCCACCTGGCGCGACCGGTTGCTGGTTTTCGATGAGCCCGACTTCCCGCAGGTCGCGCTTCAGGTTCCGGGCGGCACGGTGGAGACTGGCGAAGATATCGCCGCCGCGGCACTTCGCGAGTTCTCGGAAGAGACCGGGATCCTGCCCGAAACTCCCTTCGCCCCGCTCATCGTTCATGACTGTCGCTTTTCCAAGGACGGAACCGAATTTTTTCACCGGCGGCACTGCTTCCACATTTCTCTCGAAGGTGAGCAACCTGCCAGCTGGCTGCATCGCGAAATGACGCCGTTCAGCGGCGGAAGTCCGATCCTCTTCCGCTTCTTCTGGCTTGGCTTCGACGACGCCCGCACACGGCTGGGCTACGGCATGGAGCACCCCTTACCGCTACTTGGCTGAGCCTCTTGTACTCACTCTGACAAAAAACGCGAAAACAAAGCCGCCCGGATCACTCCGGGCGGCTTTTTAATTCAATTCCGAGAACCAAGCTACCGATTATTCGGCAGCCGGTGCGCTCTCGCCCGCGAGATCCTGCAGCATCGGGGTGGCGACATCGGCGCCCGTGCCCTTGCGGCGTTCTTCGAGGATCATCTCGTCGCGCGACGTAGCGATGCGGCGGATCTGCGTCATCGTGCCACCCGTACCGGCCGGGATCAGGCGACCAACAATGACGTTTTCCTTCAGACCCTGCAGGCCGTCGGTCTTGCCGGCGATCGCAGCTTCCGTGAGAACCTTTGTGGTCTCCTGGAACGAAGCAGCCGAGATGAACGACGGGGTCTGCAGCGACGCCTTGGTAATACCCAGCAGAACCGGATCGCCGTAAGCAGGCTTCTTGCCCTGTTCGATCAGCGTATCGTTGACGTCTTCGAGCTCGATACGGTCGACGTTGTCGCCGACGATATAGGTCGAGTCACCCGCATCGGTGATTTCCACCTTCTGCAGCATCTGACGGACAATCACTTCGATGTGCTTGTCGTTGATGACAACGCCCTGCAAGCGATAGACTTCCTGGATTTCGTTGACGAGGTACGAAGCCAGAGCTTCGACGCCCTTGATCGCCAGGATGTCGTGCGGAGCCGGGTTACCGTCGAGGATGTAGTCACCCTTTTCGATATAGTCGCCTTCCTGAAGGTGGAAGGGCTTGCCCTTCGGGATCAGGTATTCAACAGGCTCAACACCGTCTTCTGCCGGCTCGATGATGACGCGGCGCTTGTTCTTGTAGTCGCGGCCGAGGCGGATCGTACCATCGATCTCAGCAATGATGGCGTGGTCCTTCGGACGACGAGCTTCGAACAGTTCGGCAACACGCGGCAGACCACCGGTGATGTCCTTGGTCTTGGCGCTTTCGAGCGGCGAACGTGCAAGCACGTCACCCTGCGACACCTTCGTGCCCGGCTCGACCGACAGGATCGCGTCGACCGACAGCAGGAAGCGGGCGTCACCACCGCGGGACAGCTTCATGACATTACCACTGGCATCCTTGATGACGATTGCCGGCTTGAGGTCCGAACCACGCGGGGTCGAACGCCAGTCGATAACCTGACGCTTGGTGATACCCGTGGATTCGTCGGTCGCTTCGAGCACCGAGAGACCGTCGACCACGTCTTCGAACTGAACGGTACCGGCCACTTCCGTCATCATCGGACGGGTGTAGGGGTCCCACTCTGCCAGACGCTGACCACGCTTGACCTTGTCGCCATCGTCGACATGCAGCTTCGAACCATAGGCAACGCGCTGCGAGGAGCGCTCGACGCCACGCTCGTCCAAGATCTGGACGGTCATGTTGCGGCCCATGGCAACGAGGTTGCCATCCGAGTTGCGCAGCAGGTTACGGTTCTTGATCTGAACCGTACCTTCATACGAAGCTTCCAGGAACGACTGGTCGACCACGGTTGCCGTGCCACCAAGGTGGAACGTACGCATGGTGAGCTGCGTGCCCGGCTCGCCGATCGACTGAGCAGCGATAACACCGACCGCTTCGCCCATGTTGACAGGCGTACCGCGTGCAAGGTCACGACCATAGCAGACAGAGCAAACACCCGTCTGGATTTCGCAGGTCAGGGCCGATCGGATGCGGATCGACTGGATACCAGCCTTTTCTATCTCGATGACATCGGGCTCGAGGATCATCTTGCCGGCATCGACGATACGCTCGCCGGTGACGGGATGATCGATATCATCCAGCGCGGTACGGCCGAGGATACGAGCGCCGAGCGAGGCCACGACCTGACCGGCATCGACGATGGCGGTCATGGTGAGGCCCTTGTCGGTGCCGCAATCCACAGAGTTGACGATGCAATCCTGTGCGACGTCGACGAGACGACGGGTCAGGTAACCAGAGTTCGCGGTCTTCAAGGCAGTATCTGCGAGACCCTTACGGGCGCCGTGCGTCGAGTTGAAGTACTCGTTGACGGTCAGGCCTTCCTTGAAGTTCGAGGTGATCGGCGTTTCGATGATTTCGCCCGACGGCTTGGCCATGAGGCCGCGCATGCCGCCCAGCTGGCGCATCTGGTTCGGAGAACCACGGGCACCCGAGTGCGACATCATGTAAATGGCGTTCATCGGCTTCTGGCGACCGGTCTTTTCGTCGAATTCGACGGCCTTGATGCGGGCCATCATGTCTTCGGCGACCTTCTCGGTGGCCTTGCCCCAGGCGTCGACAACCTTGTTGTACTTTTCGCCCTGGGTGATGAGACCGTCGTTGTACTGCTGCTCGTATTCCTTGACCAGGTTTTCGGTGTCACCGACGATCTTCGCCTTGGTGTCCGGAATGACCATGTCGTCCTTGCCGAACGAAATGCCGGCGCGGCAGGCATGGCTGAAGCCGAGCTGCATGATGCGGTCGCAGAAAATGACTGTGTCCTTCTGGCCGCAATGGCGGTAGACCGCGTCGATCATCTTGGAGATGTTCTTCTTGGTCATTTCCTGGTTGCAGACGTCGAAGGTCACCTTGCCGTTCTTCGGCAGGAGTTCGCCGATAAGCAGACGGCCCGGAGTCGTTTCGTAGATCTTCGAGTACGGCTTGCCGTCCTCACCGATCGACTTGAAGCGGCCGCGGATCTTGGTGTGCAGCGTGACGACCTTGGTCTCAAGCGCATGATGCAGTTCGCCGAGGTCGGAGAAGGCCATGCCTTCGCCCGGCTCGTTCTGGTTCATGATCGAGAGATAGTAGAGGCCGAGAACCATGTCCTGTGACGGAACGATGATCGGTGCACCGTTTGCAGGGTGCAGGATGTTGTTCGTCGACATCATCAGAACGCGGGCTTCGAGCTGAGCTTCGAGCGATAGCGGCACGTGAACCGCCATCTGGTCGCCGTCGAAGTCGGCGTTGAAGGCCGTGCAGACGAGAGGATGCAACTGGATCGCCTTGCCTTCGACCAGGGTAGGTTCGAAGGCCTGGATGCCCAGGCGGTGCAGCGTCGGTGCGCGGTTGAGGAGAACCGGATGCTCGCGGATGACCTCGTCGAGGATATCCCAAACCTCAGGCTTTTCCTTTTCCACCAGCTTCTTTGCCTGCTTGACGGTCGAGGAATAACCCTTGGCGTCGAGGCGGGCATAGATGAACGGCTTGAAGAGCTCGAGCGCCATCTTCTTCGGAAGACCGCACTGGTGCAGCTTGAGTTCCGGACCGGTCACGATGACGGAACGGCCGGAGTAGTCGACGCGCTTGCCGAGCAGGTTCTGACGGAAGCGGCCCTGCTTACCCTTCAGCATGTCGGACAGCGACTTCAGCGGACGCTTGTTGGCGCCGGTGATGACGCGGCCACGACGGCCGTTGTCGAACAGCGCGTCTACAGATTCCTGCAGCATGCGCTTTTCGTTGCGGATGATGATGCCCGGAGCGCGCAGTTCGATCAGGCGCTTCAGACGGTTGTTACGGTTGATGACGCGGCGGTACAGATCGTTGAGGTCCGACGTCGCGAAACGACCACCGTCGAGCGGAACCAGCGGACGCAGATCCGGCGGGATCACCGGAACGACCTTCATGATCATCCATTCCGGACGGTTGCCCGACTCCATGAAGTTCTCAACGATCTTCAGGCGCTTCATCAGCTTCTTCTGCTTGAGATCCGACGTCGTGTCGGCAAGCTCCGAGCGCAGATCGCCCGCGATCTTTTCGAGGTTCATCGAGGCCAGCATCTCGTAGATAGCCTCAGCGCCGATCATGGCCGTGAACTGGTCTTCGCCGTATTCGTCGACGGCCAGCATGTACTCTTCTTCCGAGAGGAGCTGGTGCTCCTTGAGGGCGGTGAGGCCCGGCTCGGTGACAATGTAGTTTTCGAAATAGAGAACGCGCTCGACATCCTTCAGCGTCATGTCGAGCAGCGTCGAGATGCGTGATGGCAGCGACTTCAGGAACCAGATGTGGGCGACCGGAGCGGCGAGCTCGATATGGCCCATGCGCTCACGGCGAACGCGCGACAGCGTAACTTCAACGCCGCACTTTTCGCAGATGATGCCCTTGTACTTCATGCGCTTGTACTTGCCGCACAGGCACTCGTAGTCCTTGATCGGTCCGAAGATGCGCGCGCAGAAGAGACCGTCGCGTTCCGGCTTGAACGTGCGGTAGTTGATGGTTTCCGGCTTCTTGATCTCACCGTAAGACCAGGAAAGAATCTTCTCCGGAGAAGCAATCGAAATCCGGATGGAATCGAAGTTCTGTGCAGGCACCTGCGGATTGAAAAGATTCATGACCTCTTGGTTCATGCCTGTCTCCTTCATGGGCGGATGCGCCCTTAGCTTGCATGGACGGCGGCAAATCCCGGGAGCCGCGCCAACGCTCAAAACGACAATAACCGCAGAATGCGGCGAAATCGTCCCTGCTCGGCCGACACATACGGGGCCAGAGCGGGAACGGTGCGCGCTGCGTTGCAGCGCACACCCTATCAGTGGTTACTCGGCGGCGTCCGGCAACTGGCTGGCCTGCTGCTCATCGACCTTCGAATTCTCGAGTTCGACAGAGAGACCAAGCGAGCGCATTTCCTTGACGAGAACGTTGAAGCTTTCCGGAATACCGGCTTCGAACGTATCGTCGCCACGGACGATGGCTTCGTAGACCTTGGTACGGCCGGCGACGTCATCCGACTTCACCGTCAGCATTTCCTGCAGCGTGTAGGCTGCACCATATGCTTCCAGAGCCCAGACTTCCATTTCGCCGAAGCGCTGACCGCCGAACTGCGCCTTGCCGCCCAGCGGCTGCTGGGTAACGAGCGAGTAAGGACCGATCGAGCGAGCGTGGATCTTGTCGTCGACCAAGTGGTTCAGCTTCAGCATGTAGATGTAGCCGACCGTCACCTGGCGGTCGAACTGCTCACCGGTGCGGCCGTCGTACAGCGTCGACTGACCGCTTTCCTTGAGACCAGCCAGAGCCAGCATCGCATTGACGTCACCTTCATGAGCGCCGTCGAAGACCGGCGTTGCAATCGAAACGCCACGCTTCCACTGGTCAGCCAGACGAAGGACCGAGTCATCGTCGAAGTCCTTGACCTGTTCGGCCTTCGGACCGTCGCCGACAACGTCGCCGATCGTCTTGCGCAGCGGCTCGATATTGCCGCTGGCCTTGTAGGCTTCCAGCATGTCACCGATCTGGCGGCCCATGCCGGCACAAGCCCAGCCAAGGTGCGTCTCGAGGATCTGACCGACGTTCATGCGAGAAGGCACGCCCAGCGGGTTCAGAACGACGTCGACGTGCGTACCGTCTTCCAGGAACGGCATGTCTTCGACCGGAACGATACGCGACACGACACCCTTGTTGCCGTGACGGCCTGCCATCTTGTCGCCTGGCTGGATCTTGCGCTTAACAGCAACGAAGACCTTAACCATCTTCATGACGCCCGGAGGCATTTCGTCGCCGCGCTGGACCTTCTCGACCTTGTCCATGAAGCGCTGTTCAAGGCGCGACTTGGATTCGTCGTACTGGCCACGGAGAGCTTCGAGTTCGCCCTGGACCTTTTCGTCTTCAACAGCAAACATCCACCACTGCGAGCGCGGATATTCGGAAACGACGTTATTCGCCAGTTCGGTGCCCTTCTTGAAGCCTTTCGGGCCAGCAATCGCGACCTGGCCGCGCAGCATGTCGACTAGACGGCCGTAGACGTTACGGTCGAGGATCGCCTGCTCGTCATCGCGGTCCTTTGCAAGACGCTCGATCTCTTCGCGCTCGATCGCCATCGCGCGCTCGTCCTTCTCCACGCCGTGGCGATTGAAGACGCGCACTTCGACGATCGTGCCGTAGGTGCCGGGCGGCATACGCATGGAGGTGTCGCGGACGTCCGAAGCCTTTTCACCGAAGATGGCGCGCAGAAGCTTTTCTTCCGGCGTCATCGGGCTTTCGCCCTTCGGCGTGATCTTGCCGACGAGGATATCGCCCGGCTGAACTTCGGCGCCGATGTAGACGATACCGGCTTCGTCGAGGTTCTTCAGCGCCTCTTCCGAAACGTTCGGAATGTCGCGCGTGATTTCTTCCGGACCAAGCTTGGTATCACGGGCCATCACTTCGAACTCTTCGATGTGGATGGAGGTGAACACGTCGTCAGCAACGATGCGCTCGGAGAGCAGGATCGAGTCTTCGTAGTTGTAGCCGTTCCACGGCATGAACGCGACGAGCGCGTTACGGCCGAGGGCGAGATCGCCCAGGTCCGTCGACGGACCGTCGGCGAGGATGTCGCCACGGTTGACAACGTCCCCGACGGTGACCAGCGGGCGCTGGTTGACGCAGGTGTTTTGGTTCGAACGCTGGAACTTCTGCAGACGGTAAATGTCGACGCCGGACTTGCCAGCTTCGAGGTCTTCCGTCGCACGGATAACGATACGCGTCGCGTCGACCTGGTCGACCACGCCGCCGCGGCGGGCGCCGATAGCAGCACCGGAGTCGCGGGCAACAACCGGCTCCATGCCGGTACCGACAAACGGAGCTTCAGCACGCAGCAGCGGAACGGCCTGACGCTGCATGTTCGAGCCCATGAGCGCGCGGTTGGCGTCGTCGTTTTCCAGGAACGGGATGAGAGCCGCAGCAACCGAAACGACCTGCTTCGGCGAAACGTCCATCAGGTTCATGCTGTCGCGCGGAGCGAGCATAACTTCGCCGGCGTGACGGCAAACGACGAATTCGTCGACGAACGAGCCGTCGGCAGACAGTTCGGCGTTGGCCTGTGCGACGTAGTACTTCGCTTCTTCCATTGCGGAGAGGTAAAGAACGTCGTTCGTCACCTTGCCGTCAACGATGCGACGGTACGGGCTTTCGATGAAACCGTACTTGTTGACGCGTGCGAAGGTAGCCAGCGAGTTGATCAGACCGATGTTCGGGCCTTCCGGCGTTTCGATCGGGCAAATACGGCCGTAGTGGGTCGGATGAACGTCGCGGACTTCGAAGCCTGCGCGCTCGCGGGTCAGACCACCCGGGCCAAGTGCCGAAAGACGGCGCTTGTGGGTGATTTCCGAAAGCGGGTTCACCTGGTCCATGAACTGCGAGAGCTGCGAGGAACCGAAGAATTCGCGAACGGCAGCAGCTGCCGGCTTCGCGTTGATCAGGTCCTGCGGCATGACCGTGTCGATTTCGATCGAGGACATGCGTTCCTTGATCGCGCGCTCCATACGCAGCAGGCCGAGACGGTACTGGTTTTCCATCAGCTCGCCGACGGAGCGAACGCGACGGTTGCCGAGGTTGTCGATGTCGTCGATTTCGCCCTTGCCGTCGCGCAGTTCGACCAGCATCTTGACCACAGCCAGGATGTCGTCCTTGCGCAGGATGCGCACAGTGTCTTCGACGTCGAGGTCGAGACGCATATTCATCTTCACGCGACCAACGGCGGAGAGATCGTAGCGCTCCGCATCGAAGAACAGCGAGTTGAACATGGCTTCGGCCGATTCCATCGTCGGCGGTTCACCCGGACGCATGACGCGGTAGATGTCGAACAGAGCGTCCTGACGGTTCTCGTTCTTGTCTGCAGTCAGCGTGTTGCGGATGTAGGCGCCGACGTTGATGTGGTCGATGCCGAGAACCGGGATCTCGTCGAAACCGTTCTGTAGGATGATCGGCAGCGTCTTCTCGTCGATCTCGTCACCTGCCTCGAGGTAGATTTCACCTGTCGAGTAGTTGACGATGTCCTCGGCGAGGTAGTTGCCGTAGAGGTCTTCGTCGGTTGCCTTCAGAGCCTTGAGGCCCTTGTCGGCGAGCTGGCGGAGCAGACGCGGCGTCAGCTTCTTGCCGGCTTCGACAACGACTTCACCGGTGTCGGCGTCAACCATTTCGGTGATCGCCTTGGCACCCTTGAGGGTCTCCGGCTTGAACGGAATGCGCCAGCCGTTGCCGTCGCGCTGATAGTCGGACTTCGTGTAGAAGGTCGACAGGATTTCTTCGCCGTCCATGCCAAGCGCCATCAACAGCGATGTCACGGGGATCTTGCGGCGGCGGTCGATACGGGCATAGACGATGTCCTTGGCGTCGAACTCGATGTCGAGCCAGGAACCGCGATACGGAATCACGCGGGCAGCGAAGAGCAGCTTGCCGGACGAATGGCTCTTGCCCTTGTCGTGATCGAAGAAGACGCCCGGCGAACGGTGCATCTGAGACACGATAACGCGCTCGGTGCCGTTGACGATGAACGTACCGTTGTTGGTCATGAGCGGCATGTCGCCCATGTAGACCGACTGTTCCTTGATGTCCTTGATGGACTTCGCGCCCGTATCTTCATCGATATCGAACACGATCAGACGGAGAGTAACCTTCAGCGGCGCGGCGTAGGTCAGGTCGCGCTGGCGGCATTCATCGACGTCGAACTTCGGCGGTTCGAACTCGTAGGACACGAATTCCAGCATGGAAGCGCCGGAGAAATCCGTGATCGGGAAAACGGACTTGAAGACAGCCTGAAGGCCCTCATCAGGGCGACCGCCCTTGGGCTCTTCAACCATCAGGAATTGATCATACGATGCCTTTTGAACCTCGATGAGGTTTGGCATTTCTGCGACTTCTGGGATCTTACCGAAAAACTTGCGTACGCGCCTACGACCATTGAACGAAAGGGTCTGAGCCATCGTCGCTCCTTCAAAATTGCATCCGGGCCTGCAACGGACGGGAACCGATGGCCAGTCGACCCCGTCAATCAATGAGTAATTCAATCTCGTCTCACTTCCCGAACTGCGAGGCCGGATTGCCTGCGCGTTTCGGTTCGAGACCATCCTCTTGAAGAACCCATTACCCAAAAGCCGTTTTCAAGCGGCTTTTGGGTAATTCGTTCCAGAAAACGGCAAATGGGAGGCGGGAAATCCCACCTCCCAAATGCAGTTCAAGATTACTTAACGTCAGCCTTAGCGCCGGCGTCTTCAAGCTTCTTCTTGATGTCAGCGGCTTCAGCCTTGGAAACGCCTTCCTTGACAGCCTTAGGAGCGGCCTCAACGAGGTCCTTAGCTTCCTTCAGGCCGAGACCCGTGATGGCGCGGACTTCCTTGATGACGTTGATCTTGTTAGCGCCGGCGTCAGCCAGGATAACGTCGAACTCAGTCTTTTCTTCTTCAACGGCAGCAGCAGCACCTGCACCACCAGCAGCGGCAGCAACAGCTACCGGAGCAGCGGCGGAAACGCCCCACTTTTCTTCGAGAAGCTTAGAAAGCTCTGCTGCTTCCAGAACGGTAAGCGAGGAGAGGTCGTCTACGATCTTTGCGAGATCAGCCATGTTATCAGTTCCTTTTGTTCGGTTCGAACCGGTGTTTTATAAACAGCAAAAAACCGCCTTATGCGGCTTCGTCCTTCTTGGCGTAAGCCGAGAACACGCGAGCAAGCTGGCTTGCCGGTGCTGCAACAACGCCTGCAATGCGGGTAGCCGGTGTCTGGATCATGCCCAGCAGCTTCGCACGCAGTTCGTCCAACGACGGCAGGGTCGCAAGCGACTTGACTGCATCGGCGTTGAGCGTGGTTGTTCCCATGGCGCCGCCGAGTACAACGATCTTGTCGTTGCCCTTGGCGAAATCCACGACGACTTTCGGAGCGGTGATCGGATCAGTGCTGTATGCAATTAGCGTCTGACCGGTGAAGAGATTGGAAATCCCTTCCGCTTCCGTACCCTGAAGGGCGATCTTGGCCAGGCGGTTCTTCGCGACTTTGACGGTACCGCCAGCTGCGCGCATCTTCGAACGGAAGTCGTTCATCTGCGCGACTGTAGCACCAGCATAGTGGGCCACAACAACCGAGCCCGAAGCCTTGAAGACTTCGTTCAGTTCCGTGACGAATTCGCGTTTTTCCGCTCTTTCCACTGCCTATCTCCAGTTGGCAGGACCTTTTGACGGGGCCTACCGGGTTGCCTTTGCCTCCTGGGATCAGAGGAGATCCCAAGCGACGCTTGAGGATCCTGTCCCCTCGCGCTTCGCGCCAAAGAAAGGCCGAAGGCACAAGGCATCCAAGGCTCGAACCAAATTCCTAGAAGCAGTACTTCATGCAATTCGGGTCTTACCCGTCTCATGCAGGCAAGGTGATTAAGGGAAAACCACCTGCAATCTCGGACAGGATTCCGGATTTCTCCGGAATACTCCGGCCCCTTGCGGGACCGGAATTCTTTATAGCCGGGCAGAAGCCCGGCGAATTTGTTAAGCGGCCGGAGCCGTAACGGACGACGGGTCGATCTTGACGCCCGGGCCCATGGTCGAGGAGATCGCTACGCGCTTGACGTAGTTGCCCTTCGCACCGGCCGGCTTTGCCTTGATGACTGCATCAGCGAAGGCACGGATGTTCTCTTCCAGAGCCTTGGCATCGAAGGATGCCTTGCCAACGCCAGCATGAACGATACCAGCCTTTTCGACGCGGAACTCGACAGCGCCGCCCTTGGATGCCTTGACGGCACCAGCAACGTCCATCGTAACCGTACCAACCTTCGGGTTCGGCATCATGCCACGCGGGCCGAGAACCTTACCGAGGCGGCCGACGAGCGGCATCATATCCGGGGTCGCGATGCAGCGATCGAAATCGATCTTGCCGCCCTGGACGATTTCAACGAGCTCTTCAGCGCCGACGATATCTGCGCCAGCTGCCTTGGCTTCATCAGCCTTGGCGCCACGAGCGAAGACAGCAACGCGAACGTCGCGGCCCGTGCCGTTCGGCAGGTTGACAACGCCGCGGACCATCTGGTCTGCGTGACGCGGATCAACGCCGAGGTTCATAGCGACTTCGATGGTTTCATCGAACTTCGCAACCGCGCGCTCCTTGACCATGCCGATTGCAAGGGTCAGAGCGTAGAGCTTTGTGGGATCAACACCTTCGTTGATCTTCTTGGTGCGCTTGCCAGCCATGGTCTTATCCTACCACTTCCAGGCCCATGGCGCGGGCAGAGCCCTCGATCATCGCCATTGCACCTTCGATATCCGCTGCATTCAGATCCTTCATCTTGGCTTCTGCGATCGACTTGATCTGAGCCTTGGTGAGCTTGCCGGCGACGGCGCCCTTGCCAGGCGTCTTCGAACCAGACGTGATCTTCGCTTCTTTCTTCAGCCAGTAGCTGACCGGCGGCTGCTTCATCGCGAAGGTGAAGGACTTGTCCTGGTAGTAGGTGATGACGACCGGGATCGGCATACCCTTTTCCATTTCCTGCGTAGCGGCATTGAACGCCTTGCAGAATTCCATGATGTTAATGCCACGCTGACCAAGCGCCGGGCCGATTGGCGGGGACGGGTTTGCCGATCCTGCCTTGACCTGAAGCTTGAGCTGGCCTGCAACTTTCTTAGCCATATCTCTCTGCCTTTCATTGATGACCGGTTGCCCGGCCAGTGATGCCGGATGTCTCCGGCGGCTGCGGTTGCGTGGTGCGGATCACAGGGTCCGGCTAAGACCCCTCACCTTCCACGCGATTCGCGGCTTTCGCCGCAAGGAAGCAAGTCAGCGTTGGCTTACTTCCGAGCTCAGACCTTTTCGACCTGAGCGTATTCCAGTTCGACCGGCGTAGCGCGGCCGAAGATCGACACTTCAACCTTCAGGCGCGAACGCTCTTCGTCCACATCCTGAACCGTGCCGTTGAACGAAGCGAACGGACCATCCGAGACACGAACCTGCTCGCCGATCTCGAAGGTAACGGATGCCTTCGGCCGCTCGACACCTTCCTGAACCTGACCGAGGATACGCTCAGCTTCATAGTCCGGAATCGGAACGGGCTTATTGTCGGAGCCGAGGAAACCAGTGACCTTCGGCGTATTCTTGATCAGGTGGTAGGCTTCATCCGTAAGATTGGCACGAACAAGAACATAACCCGGGAAGAACTTGCGCTCGGAATCAACCTTACGGCCGCGACGCACTTCAACCACCTTCTCGGTCGGAACGAGAATTTTTTCGAACAAATGCTCGAGGCCCTTCTGCCGAGCCTTATTTTCGATGTCTTCCGCGACCTTCTTCTCAAAATTCGAATACGCGTGGACAATGTACCAACGTGCCGCCATGTTACTACTCCACCCGATCAATTGCCGACGTTAAGCACGAAGCTCAACAGCCAGCCAATGAGCTGGTCAGCGGCAAAAAAGAACAGCGCGGCAAAGATCACCATTACAAGCACCATGACCGTCGAGATCATCGTCTCGCGGCGCGACGGCCAGGTAACTTTAGACGTTTCGGAGCGAACCTGCTGTAGAAACGTAAACGGATTGGATTTGGATGCCATCGACTGCCCACGCAATTACGGCGCGTAAAGCTGAACATATCAGCCCCACGCACCGCGTGTCTGTTGAACCCTACATAACCATCGATTCCCAATTGCACAAGAGGGAAACCGAAGTTTAACGAACTTAGCCATACGTCGCCTTTCTGTCCGAACCGCTGCGAGATATCCGCGCCACTCGTTCAAGAAAGATGGCAGGGGCAGAGGGGCTCGAACCCCCGACCTGCGGTTTTGGAGACCGCCGCTCTACCAGCTGAGCTATACCCCTTTACGCTTTACATTCAGCTTCTTGACCGACCGGCCGCGAAGCGCAACTGCAAGCATGGCGCTCCCTTTAAGGCGGCAGCGCAGGATTGGCAAGTGCGTTTTTCTATTTTTCCAATCCTGCGTCGCGGGAAAGGCCTGCGATCAGACTTTCACGTATTTGCGCCAGTCGTGCTCTTCCTTGAAGCCAAGCACTTCGCGGATCTTGCGGTTGGAGAGCAGCCCCTCGTATTCGCCGATTTCGCGCGTGAACGGCACGTTCGGATAGAATCGCTTAGCAAGTTCCCTCGATGGCGTATTGGCCGAGACCGTGTCATTCGCGGCGTTGAAGACCTGGAAACCCAAGCCGTCCTTCTCAATGCAGAGATGGCAGATCTGCCCGAGGTCGCGGGCGTCGATATAGCTCCAGGCGATACGCTTGCGCATTTCAGGATTGGCGAAATAGGTCGGGAACCTCTCGTACTCGTGCGGCTCGATGACGTTGCCGATGCGCAGCGCGTAGATGTCGAAACCGGAGCGTTCGGCAAAGGCGCGGGCCGTAGTCTCGTTCAGCACCTTGGAGAGACCATAGGAATCCATCGGATTGACGTCGTAGTCCTCCTCCAACGGAAACTGGTGGAAGTCGCGATGGCCTTCCGCAAAGCAGACGCCGTAGGTCGTCTCGCTCGAGGCGACGATGATCTTGCGGATGCCGAGCTTCACCGCCGCTTCGATGACGTTGTAGGTGCCCATCGTGTTGATGCGGAAGGTCTCGTTGTCAGGCTTGATGAGGATCCGCGGGATCGCCGCGAAATGCACTACTGCGTCGAAAGGCTGGACGCCCTTCCCTGCATCCATGTCCGGAAAATCGCGATGCATCGAGAGCGCGTTGAAGACCTGGCCGCTGTCGGTGATGTCGGCAATCAGATTGGTCACACCGGGGCTATCAAGCGGCACCAAGTCGACGTTGTGAACCTCATAGCCGGCGTTAACCAGCCACGGCACCGAATGGCGCCCCGCCTTGCCCGAACCGCCTGTGAAGAGAATACGCTTTTTCATAGTGTCCTCCGCATATGAAATCGGAGGGATAGATAAAGGCTTTGCACCCAAGCGCAAGACCACTGCTCGCATTGCGTTGTCACCATGGGCGACTTCCCCATTCACAAGAGCAGGCAAAGGAAAAGCCCCGCTGTTTCCAGCGGGGCCTTCTTAAATCCAGATAATCCGAAGATTACTCGACGATGGAGGCGACGATGCCTGCGCCGACGGTACGGCCGCCTTCGCGGATAGCGAAGCGCAGCTTTTCTTCCATCGCGATCGGAACGATCAGCTCGACGTCAACCGTGACGTTGTCGCCAGGCATAACCATTTCCGTGCCTTCCGGCAGGGTGACGATGCCGGTCACGTCCGTCGTGCGGAAGTAGAACTGCGGACGGTAGTTGGTGAAGAACGGCGTATGACGGCCGCCTTCTTCCTTCGTCAGGATGTAGGCCTCAGCCTTGAACTTCTTGTGCGGCTTGACAGAGCCCGGCTTGCACAGGATCTGACCACGCTCGACGCCGTCACGGTTCACACCGCGAACCAGTGCACCGATGTTGTCGCCAGCCTGGCCCTGGTCGAGCAGCTTGCGGAACATTTCAACGCCGGTAACCGTCGTCTTCGAGGTCGGGCGGATGCCGACGATTTCGACTTCTTCACCAACCTTGACAATGCCACGCTCGACGCGGCCGGTCACGACCGTACCACGGCCGGAGATCGAGAACACGTCTTCGATCGGCATCAGGAACGGCTGGTCGATCGGGCGCTCAGGCGTCGGAATGTAGGCGTCAACAGCCGCCATCAGCTCGCGGATCGCGTCTTCGCCGATCTTCTTGTCGGAGTCTTCCAGAGCAGCAAGAGCCGAACCCTTGATGACCGGAATGTCGTCGCCCGGGAAGTCGTAGGACGACAGAAGCTCGCGCACTTCCAGCTCGACGAGCTCGAGAAGCTCGGCGTCGTCAACCTGGTCAACCTTGTTGAGGAACACGACGATCGCCGGAACGCCAACCTGGCGAGCCAGCAGGATGTGCTCGCGGGTCTGCGGCATCGGGCCGTCAGCTGCCGAGCACACCAGGATCGCGCCGTCCATCTGAGCGGCACCGGTGATCATGTTCTTGACGTAGTCGGCGTGGCCGGGGCAGTCAACGTGGGCATAGTGACGGTTCGGCGTCTCATATTCGACGTGCGCCGTCGAGATGGTGATGCCGCGGGCCTTTTCTTCCGGAGCCGCGTCGATCTGGTCGTACGCCTTGAACTCGCCGAAGTACTTCGTGATCGCTGCCGTCAGAGACGTCTTGCCGTGGTCAACGTGGCCGATCGTGCCGATGTTAACGTGCGGCTTGTTGCGCTCAAACTTACTCTTTGCCATTTGAATGCTTCCTGTGAACGAAATGGATGACCCCGGCGAACCGGTTTAGTGCCGCCGTTTAAGGCTTTCGTGGAAATTGCGCAAGACCTAATTGCGGACCGTATTCCTAGCCTGCGGGCGCATATGGGAAGGAAGTGCCGGATCGGCAAATATCCACCGCAGATGGCAGCGAAGATATATTCGCGAAGAACGGGCGCAACCGGGACCAAGGATATGATACTATTTCATTTACTGCTCTCACGGGGAAGCACTGTCTGGAGACAACGCAATGGAACCAAAGGAAATTGCAAAGCGATCCGCGGGCAACTTTCTGATCTTTGCCGCCTGCGCATTCATATTGTGGATTCTTGCAGCTGCGATCGACTGGGTCGCGCAGGTTGTACGCCTCTCCTCGCCTGAGCGGCTTCCAGCTTTGGCGACCTCGATCGTCAGTTCCTCGACGCTGCAGGCGATCGTAGCGATATGGCTGCTTACGGCGGCCTTCGCGATCGCCTTTCCGAAGATGCTGACGCCGCTTTCGACCACGACAATGCTGATGTTCGACGTCGGATACGGCATTCTCGGCGCGCTTAGCGGTTTCGGTATCGCCATCGGCCTCTTCGGCGGCGGCTGGTCGATCCTGCTGCGCGCCGTGATCTACAGCGCACTGATTGCGATCGGGTTCATTGCCGTTCGCATCTGGCTTTCAAGGGAAGACCTAAGCGCTCACGGGCAGAGGCGATGGATGATCGCCGGCATCATCGCGCTCGCCTCGCCTTTTGTGCTTCTGTGGGGCTAGCAACGCAAATCACGCGCGCAGGTGCCGCGACAGCACTCGTTATTCGGAATGAAATCAAAAAGGCGGACAGCCGAGAATAAGATGCTCGTTCTCTACCTATTTATTCCCGGTGCAACAGCAGTCTTTGCGGCGATGGGAATTGCCGCAATTTCCGGTCGCGCGACGGCGCTTCAGATCGCCGTTCATAGAATCGGTCTTATGCTTACCGCAGCGGTCGCTTGCTATGCCTTCGAAGGAGCCCGCGCGGTTCTCACAGTATGACTCTTGTTCTATCTGCCGGGTGTGGCGCTATTTGATTTTCAGTAAAAAGGCGCTGGACTCTTCGGCGCTCTATAAAATGACCGCAGCATTTAAGGTGAGCCGCTTTATTTGGAGAGGGTTTAACAATCGCGCTGACGGTTGAGTTGTTCGCTGGTCTCGTCAGAGAGACATGCCGATCTAGTTTGACGGCAGCGCTCAGATCGCTAATCGCTCTCTATCACAGCGCCAATGATTTCGCAAAACCACTAAAGATTGGAGCGGGTAGCGGGAATCGAACCCGCGTATTCAGCTTGGAAGGCTGCTGCTCTACCATTGAGCTATACCCGCGGGGTGGTATCCGATCCAATGACGAATGGTGGAGAGAGTTGGATTTGAACCAACGTAGGCTGAGCCAACGGATTTACAGTCCGTCCCCTTTAACCACTCGGGCATCTCTCCAGTCTTTCGTCCGGATCGCGAGACCAAGCTCGTCAGACTTTCGAAACGTTGCCGCCCCTCGGTCTGCGCCGCGTATATGACCGGACGATTTCCGCATGTCAACACGATGACGATGGAAAAAATGTGAAAAATTTCATCGAACATGGAAAGCCGGGCTCTTGAAAGAAATCCTATGCGGAAAGAAGTGCCCTCGCTATAAAGCCGCATGAGCAAAGACAACAAAAGCGGTGGCAAGCCCACCAACGACAAGTCCGCCAAGGACACACATTACGCAACCCTGCGCCGTGCGCATCGCGACAGCAAGCGCGAACGCGGCGAGATTCCGACGCCTCCGCCGCAGAAGCGCCGGCGCGGCGCCGAGGACTGGAAGCCGCCGACACTTGCGCCCGAGCAGGTCTATCTCTACGGCCTCCACACGGTTCGTGCAGCGCTCGACAACAAAGAGCGCAAGAACGTCAAATTGTCGGTGACCCAGAACGCGCTTGCCCGTCTCGAGATCGATGCCGATCAGCTCGGCATTCCGTTCGAGATCGTCGCTCCGCACGATATCGACAAGCTTCTCGGTCCTGACGCAATCCATCAGGGCGTCATGCTGGAAACGCGGCCCCTTCCCGTTCGCCGGCTCGAAGCGCTGAAGGACAGTCCGCTGCTTCTCGTGCTCGACCAAGTGACCGATCCGCACAATGTTGGCGCCATCATGCGTTCCGCGGTGGCCTTCAATGCCGGTGCCGTCATTACCACGCAACGCCACAGCCCGACCGAATCAGGCGTGCTGGCGAAATCAGCCTCCGGTGCGCTGGAACTCATCCCGTATATCCAGATCACGAACCTTGCGGACGCGCTTGGCGAACTGCACAAGCTCGGCTTCTTCACGATCGGCCTTGATTCGGAAGGTCCCGCCCCTCTCGAAGGTACATTCTCAGGTGACAAGGTGGCGCTGGTGCTGGGCTCCGAGGGCAAAGGGCTGCGGCAGAAGACGCGCGAAACCGTCAGCGCACTTGCAAGGCTCGACATGCCGGGCGCCATCAAGTCCTTGAATGTGTCCAACGCGGCAGCGATTGCTCTCTATGCGGCAAGGCTGCATTTGAAAGTATGATGCAATCGGCGGCGCTCTTTCTTGCCAATTTGCGCGCTGAGCGACGAGGCAAACGCGAATAGCAATCTCGCCCTGTCACCGGCCGGAGACTGCGTGACAGCCATTGCAAGGCTCGATCCTTGATCTTCCACATTGAGGGCTTCCGGCTCGTACCGATGAGCGCCGACAGAACATCCCTTTCATCATGGGGGACCACCGCGTCTTGGGGAAATGCAAGGAGGAAGGCGGCAAACCATTGCTGATGATCAGAAAAAAAGCTGACTCGCCTCGGTTTTGACTCTGCCGTTTTCTATAGCTGTCCGGTACTCGAACAGGAGGAACGTATCCCATATGGCCATCCGCTCCCTCATTGTCGGCACTCTCTTCGTCGCTGTATTCGTCGCCATCATTCTCAGCATCGCCTGGATCGACAAGTCGCAGCCAACGCACGAACCCGCTCCGCTAGCGCCCGCGCCTGAACGCCCCATTCCAACGCCCACCCAATAGATCGTCGAGTTGTGGTTGGGGGAACCGACGCCCCCGAGTTTGCCACGCACGATTTTCAGGGAGAGAAACGTGCGGTGATGATAGCCGTCATTGTTTCATGGTTGCCTCGGTGCTGAGCATCGTAATCATGTAGCCATCAGGAGCCAGTGAGACAGGCCCTAGAGACGCGTTGCAAGCAAGCGTGCGGCAAACTGCTCAGAATTGGGCTTGCGAAACCGACGCCGTCTATCTCGTTCCGTTCGCCAAGCTTCGGCGGTCAGGTGGCACCAATGAAATCAAGATCGCGCCGATTTCTTCTTTACAGGACGGCAGAATCTGGTACTTGGCAGGCATCGCCCTTGTAGCTCAGTTGGTAGAGCACCTGATTTGTAATCAGGGGGTCGCGGGTTCGAACCCTGCCGGGGGCACCATCTCTTGAGGGGACCGGCATCCTATTCCGGATGTCGTGATCTCCTCGGTCGTCTCGAAGACAAAGCCACGGATTTCGTTCCGTGGCTTTTTTCGTTGCGGGCGAGAAGCGATCAATGTCTCGACCGCACTGCCGGGAGAACCGACAAGAGATCCACTTTACGCCGATGGAGACAAAGACTTTGTATCTTCACGGCTATGGGGTCGTCGCTTCACCAAGTCGGGGCTTTCGAACCGCAAAAACGGAGCGATTTCAGGGTTTGCATTTTACGGATTTGGGCCAACCTTCATCTCCTATTGCAGCCGTGGTTGTCCCAATCTCTGAAAGCAAGACAGGATCCGTTCAAAGTGGTAGCGCGTGTCCTCTAAACTGGTAGACTCTACCAACGGAGCCATCGCAGTCGGATGACGGGCTCGCCGAGGGACCGAAAGCTCCCATCGTTGCCTGACCTTTCCGCGGTAAAGGTTCTGGGTTCACTTGCTTGCGTGAGAGTGACCACGCGCGCGGAATCTAACCGATGAACTGGGAGGCCAGGGGATGTTTCAAAAAATAGTAGCGTCGGTCGTGACCGCGATGTTTGTTGCAAGCTGCACGGCCGTTTCAGGCTCCTATCCGTCGGAAGGCTACGCGCCGATTCCCGGCAGCATCACCTACGGCGGCCAGCCTCGAACGAAGATCACGAAGTCGCCGATCGGCTCTTCGTTCCCCCACACGTTCACGGATCAGACGGGGCGCGAGGTCGAGGAGATCTATATCATCCAACCGGATCGAACTCTGCTTATCGCCCAGCGACACTATCGGCCATTTTTGGCCTGGAGCAGGAACTAGGGGGGCCGTGCCTCAGAGGCAAGCGCCCCCCGAACGTTCACCTCCAACCTCCTCCAGACCTTTGATCTTTAGAGACCGGGCATCCGGTGAACCCGTTTGACGCGCCTCGTAGCCAGCGAGAAGGCCGCCGTCGACAAAGCGGTCTATCTCGCCCAGCACCGCTTGGCTTCCTGCTCATTGGGCACGACAACGGACTTTTTCTGCAAGCAATGCCGTCACGATAAGCTAGGGAATAGCGCTGAATCCCGGCGCCTTCACCAGCCTATATGGATTGGTCAAATCCACTCCCGGGGAGTTGCAGGCTTCCCAGAATACCACTGCTGTTCCTTCGTAGTCTCACGGCTGATGCGAGGCTTGGTCCACTTGCGTGCAATGGACGCGACGATCTGTCTAGCGGTTTCTTCCTCGATATCGAGGGGTCCCGCCGGCGGATCTTCAGACCGCCCCTCGGGCGGTACCGCCGTATAGGTCAGACGTATGCGCCCTTCGACATTCTCGATGCGAACAGGATCGCGTTGCCCGGCTACAAGGCAGTACCCGCTCGAGTGCTCCACGGACGATCCACAGAGTTTGAAAAACGGCTCCAAAACGCGCCTTTCATCGACGATACCTTTTCGGATTCGCGGTTTCACGTACTTGGATCCGTCTACGATGGCCAACGCGGACGCCATCGATCACTGAGTTGACCAGCGAAATCGGCCTCTACCCCGAGGAACGACTCCCTACCTCGTCATACCCGCTTGCCGATCCAAGTCAGAACTTCGTCATGTTTGCCGCAGGTGGATTGGGTGATCGGACGAGTGTCTCTTTGTATTCCTCGACCGTCTTCAGTATCGGCCCGAGAACCCAGTCGTACATCGCGCCGATATTGTGCTCCTCCTGCGGGTCGGCTTCGATGTTGAACACCTGGGGATAACCGTTCATGGGTGCAGCGCTCGCGCCCACGCCGCCCATCAGGGTTGCCCCGCCCGCACCGCTGCGGCCCGGCGCAACGTCGGCGAAATAGGCCCGGAACTGCTTCCAGCGGGCTGCGACCAGTTCCGATCCGACGAAGGTTAGCAGATGCTGGCGCGCCCCGGTGTCATCTTCGCCGAGCAGGAATTTGCTCTGGTCGACGCCGTCGATCGGCCGGTCGTCCGGAACCTTGCCACCCGCAATGTGTGCGAAGGTCGGGAAGAAGTCCATGATCGAGAACATCGCGTATGAGGATCGCGGCTTGATCCGATGCGGCCAGCGGATGATGGCGGCAGTGCGAATTGCGCCTTCGCTGACTTCACCAAGCGCGCCGCGATACGGCCCGGAGGCTCCCATGTCTGGCATGTCGGCGCCGAACCGGATCACGCCAGGACCGTCGGGACCATTGTCGGAGGCGACAACGACGATGGTATTCTCCTCTGCGCCCAGTTCCTTCACGGCATCAAGCATCGTGCCGACTATGGCATCGCCCTCCATCAAGGAGTCGCCGAACTGGCCGATCCGGGACGCGCCTTCAAACCGCTTCGACGGCAAGTTCGGATAGTGGGTCCGGGAGATCGGCAAGTACAGGAAGAACGGTTTGCCCGCGGCCTTCTGGCGCTTCATGAAAGCGACGCCGTGATCCACCAGTTCCCAATCAATGCCGCGCCGCACTTCCTCGGTGTATGGTTTCACGGATTTGAGCGGCTCGCCCCTGTTCGCCTCGACGATTTGCGGCCCCTTGTCGAGAGGGATATCGAGCGTGTCGGTCTGCTTGCCCTGGCGGATCATTCCAAACGCGTCCCAGGTGTCACCGGGCGGAATTCCGTAAAATTCATCGAAACCCTGGTTTTGAGGTTGACTGTAGGTTTGCGCGCCTAGGTGCCACTTGCCGAAGATCGCCGTGGCGTATCCGGCATCGTGCAGCATCTCCGCCATGGTGATCTCGTTCGCCGGCAGTGAGATGTCTGTGCCAGCGACCGCGATGAGCGACAGCCCGGAACGGATGGAATAGCGCCCCGTCATCAAGGCGGCGCGCGAGGGCGTACAGGAGGGCTCGACCAGAAACTGCGTCAACCGCAGACCCTCCAAGGCGAGTTGGTCGATGCGCGGCGTCGGCGATCCGCGCAACTCCCCGCCTCCATAAACCCCGATGTCGCCGTAGCCGATATTGTCGCCGAGAATGAACACAATATTCGGCTTCGCTTGCTGCGCAGATGCCGTTCCAACCGGAAACGGATGCACACTGAGGCATGATGCGATCGCCAGTGCTTCTGCCATCGGCCGCCAGTGTCTGAGCGATTCCATGTTCAGCCTCCCTGCCAGGGTTGAAATGACTGGTCCGCCTTTTGACCAGCGGTCGTGGCGGTCTCTCCTCGATCCAGAATTCACGATCCGAGCGCCCTTTTGACCGCGTCGACAAGTACGGCCGCCGCGAACGGCTTTCGCAAATATGCGATGCACCCTGCCTGCTCTGCCTCGATTTTCAGGCGAGCGTCTTCGAGGGCGGTAATGAAGATCACCGGCAGCTTCAATCCAGCCACTTTCACCCTCCGCTGTAGTTCGATGCCGGACATGCCGCCCAGGTCGATGTCCAGCACGAGGCAGCCGATAGGCGTCTCGGGATCACGGCCGAGAAATGCTTCCGCCGATGCATATTCCATCGTCAGAAACCCGTAGGCATTGAGGAGCCGCCCGACGCTTCGACGTAGGCTCGCATCATCATCGACGACTGCGACAGTGCGGCGCAGCTTTCCCACCTCATGCCCCCATTCGTGACAATACGCGAGATACGCAGTTGCCGTCATTGTAGGTGCGTCGGCGGTTGCTTCATATTGCCCTAAGGGGATGGTCGCCCGATCACGCCGAGAAAGCACTGCGTCCGCGGTCGAGGCCGATGTCGGCGGCGATCGAAACGACCTCCGCCAAAGACTTTGCTCCGAGCTTCTCCATAACCTGATGGCGGTGCACCTTCACCGTCCGCTCCGAAATGCCAAGGGCATAGGCGATCTGCTTGTTGAGCTGGCCACGGATGATCATCCCGAAGACCTCCGCTTCGCGCGCGCTCAAGCTCGCCATCAATGTCCTCAGCTCCTGCAGACGCTCGTGCTCGGCCCGCCGCCTTTCATATTGAGCCAACGCGCGCTCGATCGTTTCCATCAGGACGGCGACCGAGCTCGGCTTCTCCAGGAAGTCCTGTGCGCCCGCCTTCATCGCGTCGACGCCGGCCTTTATGTCTCCTTCGCCGGTGAGGAATACGATTGGCAGCAGCGGCGCCAGCTCGCACAACCGGCGCTGTATCTGCAGGCCAGACTGGCCGGGCATCTGCAGGTCAAGGAGAACGCAGCCCGGCTCGCAGCTTGGAAGGCCGGCGAGAAACTGATCTCCGGATTCATAGGCCTCGACCTTCACGCCGTAGGCGGAGAGCAGCCGTGCAGTCGCCGTTCGGTAGGATTCGTCGTCATCGACGATATGGACGACCGGTTTCATGAGCCTCGCTCCTCCCGTCGGGCCAGAGGCAGGACCACCCGGAAGATGGCGCCGCCTTCAGGCCGGTTGTGCGCCGAGATCGTGCCGCCATATGTCTCGACGATGGCGCGCGCTATGGAAAGACCCAACCCTGTCCCTGCCTTCTTAGTCGTATAGAACGGCTCGAAGATGCTGGACAGGCGTTCTTCGGGAATACCGTTGCCTGTGTCGACCACACAGAGCTCGGCCCTCTCCTTTGCAATTCCTGTCGCGAACGTCAGGGTTCTTCTGGCGGAATCGGCGTCTATCATGGCGTCCATCGCGTTCGTCGCCAGATTGAGGACGACCTGTTGAACATGAACCTTGTCTGCCCGCACGGGCAGCTCGGTCGCCGGCTGATTCGCATTAAGCGTAATCCCTCTGCGTTCGGCCTCGCCATGAATGATGTGGATCGCGCTCGACGTGACGTCATTCAGGTCGAACTCCTGCCAATCGATCTCGCGTCTCTTCTTGAGCAATCCTCTCATCCGACCGATGATGTCGCCCGCACGCTGATCGTCCTCCTGTATGTCGAGAAGGATCTGCTGAATCAACTCCAGATCGGGGTTGCCACTTCGAAGGAGCTGGGACGCCGCCTCGGCATTGTTTCGAATTGCCGACAGGGGCTGATTTAGTTCGTGGGCGATCGACGAAGACAAGGCGCCGGCCGTTGCGGACTGGTTGAGGTGGACAGCTTCGAGCAGGTGAAGACGAGACATACTCTCCGCATCCTGGCGACGACGTCGCTCGAGTAGCAATGCAGCGATAACGCCGGCCTGCATTAGAACGACGCCGAGCGCCACTGTTACCGCCAGCCAGTGTTCTTCCCACAGGCTCTTCTCCTTATGCATCTGGACGGTACCCGGAGGAAGGTTCCCCTCCGCAAGCCCCCAACGTCGGAGCTGTCGAGAATCTACGATGTTTGTCTGGGGTGCCTGGATATCGGAGACCGGCCGGCCGGCTATGACATCGACGACAAGATTTCCGACGGTCCGGCCCAAAGTGTCAAAGGTGACGGTATTGCCGCCGACGATGCCATGGTCGATGTAGGTCTGATAGGGGCCATAGACAGGCGCGCTGGCCGTTGCCGCGATCAGCTTGATCGCCTCGCGCGGAATGAAATTCCGCCCTGCCCGATCCTTAAAGACCGTCAACGCCAGGATAATGCTGTCGGACGGGACATGCGATGCACGTTCGACAAATTCCTCGATCGTCAGATCTTCAAGGTACGTCGTTTCGTATGATTTGGAGAACTCGTCAAGATCGGCGCGCGCCGTCGCCAGCCATCCCCGATCGAAGTCCGACGATCCCCCGATGATATACAGGTAACGGGCATTGGGCTGCAAGTTGCGGGCCATTTCGGCCGTCTTCAAAATATCGAATGTGGTGAACGCGCCGATCACGTCATCCGGTAGATCGATGTTCTCCGCGGTGGAGTTGCCGAAGCCTGCGGCGACTATCTTCGCGCCGGGAGCGATCCTTGCTCGGTTCGTCGATATGAAGCTGGCAGACTCCTTGCCAAGTGCGACGACCACGTCCGGGCGACGAGCGGCATACTTCTCCGCCAGATATCGGCCCACGCGTGCGACATGGTCGGCTTCCGGAAACCTCGACAGATCAAGAAACTCTGAAAACAGATCAATCTTGCCATCAGTCGCTTCCAGCAGGCGGCTGCGCAACGCTTCTCCGGCAGCGGCCGTTGCCGCGATCCGCTCATCATAGGGATAAAGTATGAGAACCCGCGGCGGCCGATCGAGGAGTGCAAGCGACGTTTCCGAGGCAACGGCGTAGCACCCGCAAACAACCGCTGAGACAGCGATCGCCAGAATGGCAGCTCCTTGAAATCTAGCGGAACAACTGCATCCCCAGCCCATCAGACTTCCCCCAGATGCTCGGCGAACATAACAGCTTCACGCTGTGGTGTCATCCGGACAATTGCTACTCCGGATTGTTCCGAGGTCCGCAGATGCCCCAAAGGGCAATATCGGGGGAGAACCGTATTCGGTAGAGTTGGGCGGCGCCGGATAGAGTACAACTCGGCGGGCGCACTCATCTTGGAGTACATCCTATGCTAGCCAGCCCCGACCACCGCAAAACAGCACGCGGCGTGATGCTCGTGCTCGCCGCCACACTTTTCCTGGCGGCGTCCGCCTCCGCGCAGAGCGATCCCCTGTCCTCCTGGAACGATACCCCGCCCAAGGCAGCTATTGTCTCCTTCGTCGAGAGGGTAACCAAGCAGGGATCGCCCGATTTCGTCCCGGAGCCGGAACGGATCGCCGTGTTCGACAATGACGGCACGCTGTGGGTCGAGCATCCGATGTACACCCAGCTTGCCTTCGCCCTGGACCGCGTGAAGACGCTCGCTCCGCAGCATCCGGAATGGAAAAATGTACAGCCGTTCAAGGCGGTGCTCGAAGGCGATATGAAAACGCTTGCGGCATCGGGCGAAAAAGGCCTCCTGGAACTCATCATGGTCACTCACGCGGGACTGACGAACGACGATTTCCAGAAGGTCGTCACCGATTGGCTTTCAACGGCACGCGACCCAAAATTCAAGCGGCCCTACACCGAACTCGTCTACCAGCCGATGGTGGAACTGCTTTCCTATTTGCGCGCCAACGGCTTCAAGACCTACATCGTGTCGGGTGGTGGCGTTGAGTTCATGCGGCCATGGACGGAGAAGGTTTACGGCGTGCCGCCGGAGCAGGTCCTCGGTTCCTCGATCAAGACCGAGTTCAAGATGCAGGACGATACGCCGACCCTGTACCGTCTGCCGGAAGTCAACTTCATCGACGACAAGGCGGGCAAGCCGGTCGGAATCAACCAACAGATCGGCCGTCGACCGATTGCAGCGTTCGGCAATTCCGACGGCGATCTCGAAATGCTGCAGTGGACGACGATGGCGGGCGCGCCTGCGCGTCTCGGCATGCTCGTCCACCATACCGATGCGCAGCGCGAATACGCCTATGACCGTGATACCGAATTCGGCCGCCTCGACAAGGCGCTTGATGCCGCCGCGATCACCGGCTGGACCGTCATCGACATGAAGGCCGACTGGAAGCAGATCTTCAAGGACTAGGACCGTGCGCCTGGGCGGCGTGCCAAATGTTTGAGACATCAGAGTTCAACGACGTTCACCAAAGGTGACGGGCTTCCTGCCCGTTCCAACTGGGAGGATAGATGCCATGAAAACCGACCGTTTCATCACGCTGATCTTTGCCGGAGGTTTTGCGCTGACGACCGCTGCCTTCGCACAGGATGCGCCGAAGAAGCCGCACGTACCGCTCGAAAAGGCAATTGGCCAAGTCACGCCAACAGGTCCGGTGCCGTCATTGGCAGTGATCAATTCGGCTGGCGCCAAAATCGAAAACGGAAAGCTTGTTCTGACCGGCGTCTCGGCCAACTCGATCGTCTTTGCCGACCGGCCGGTGCGCGCCGCCGGCCATGTGATGACCGAACAATTCATCATGCAATGGGACGACGGCAAGGACAACTTCGCCGTCGATCCTCCAAATGCGACTGTGTCGGTGCTGGGTGGCGACGGATCGGACGTCAGCGACGCCGTCGTCACGCTGAAGGGCCCGAAACTCGACGGCACGACACTGACATTCGATATCGCCATTCTGGAGGGAAGCTTAAGCGGTGCGACTGGACCCGCGGCCGTCTTCATCGATCACTTCGGCGGTAGTTTCGGAGGAGGTGGTTTCGGTGGCTTCCATGGAGGTGGTTTGGCCGGCGGCAGCTTCGCCGGCGGCGGTTTCCGTGGCGGAGACTTCGCGGGAGGCGATTTCCGTGGCGGCTTCCGTGGAGACGACGTGCATATCGGCGACACGAATATCAACCGTGTGGGAGGCACCTACTGGCATGCGCCCGTCTACCATGGGGCTTGGTATCGCGGCGCTCCCGTTGCCGCGGGCGTGGTCGCCGGTGCTGCCATCGGAGCGGCGGCAGCCCGCCCATATTATCCCTACTACAATTCCTACTACAACGATCCGCAATGCGGCTACTATCCCTACCCGCCTTGCTAGCAGACTGCTGTTCCCAGTCACGCCGCCAAGGCGGCGTGATTTTACCCCCAAACGTCTACATGGAGCGGTTGAGTGATAGCGTCTGATCGGGCAGCAACGGTTGGAGGAATAGTCTTCCTCCTTTTCCTATTGCTCGCCTCCGCCGGGGGGAGCCTTGCTGCCGACAAGGTCACAGCACCCCGCCTCGATCCCCGGATATCGATTCACGAGCGTGTCGTCGACGAAAAGACCTGCGCCTCCTGCCATGGCGATCAGGCGGCCGCTTTCGCAAAATCCCACCATGCGAAGGCCATGGCGCTGGCAGACGACAGCACCGTCCGCGGTGATTTCAACAATAGCCGATTTGAACACGACGGCATTGTCACGACTTTCTCTCGTCGCGAAGAGCGTTTTTTCGTCAAAACGGAAGGCCCGGACGGCAAGGAAGGCGAGTTCGAAGTCAAATACACTTTCGCCTACGAACCGCTTCAGCAGTACCTCGCAGATATAGGAGGAGGACGGCTGCAGGCTCTCGACATAGCCTGGGACACGGCCAGACGACAGTGGTTCTGGCTCGGCAACGACGCCCCGGCCAAGCCCGGTTCGACATATCATTGGACAGGCTCTTTCTACCGCTGGAACCGCACCTGCATCGACTGTCATTCGACCGATCCTCAAGCGAACTTTCAACCGACCGCGAACGAATACAAGTCGACCTATGTTGCCACCAGCATCGGCTGTCAGTCCTGTCACGGTCCGGGTGCCGAGCACGTCGCATGGGCGCAGTCCAGCGACGCCTCGTCAGCCGACAAGCCCGACCTGGGCTTGCCGAAGGCCGATGCAAGCATCTGTTTTGCCTGCCATGCAAGACGGACCAAACTCTTGAGCGGCTACGATGCCGGGAAGCCTTTTCTCGACTACTTCTCCCCTGCACTACTCCGACAGGATCTCTATTTTTCAGATGGGCAGATACTCGACGAGGTCTTCGAGTATGGCTCCTTTCAACAAAGCAAAATGGCAAGAGCGGGGGTGACATGTATGGACTGCCATCGGCCACACGATGCCGGCTTGAAGGCCGAGGGCAATGCGCTCTGCACGCAATGCCACGCGGAAACCAAACCTGAGCGCTTCGTCAAGCAGGATCCAAGTGGCCTGTTCGACGCGCCTGTTCACACCCACCACCCGGTCGGCTCGGCGGGAGCTCAATGTGCCAACTGCCACATGCCCGAGCGCATATACATGAAGGTCGATCCGAGACGCGACCACTCGTTCATCATCCCTCGGCCAGATCTGTCGACGACCTTCGGAACGCCGAATGCATGCACAACGTGCCATGCTGGCAAGGACAATGTCTGGGCAGCTGAGAACATGGACAAATGGTATGGAACCGAATGGCGTCAACGCCCCACGATCACCCATGCTTTCGCCGGAGCCGCGAACGGCGATCGGACAGCCGTGGAGGCGTTGCGCAAGCTTGTCAAGGATCAGGAACAGGCGGGGATCGTCAGGGGTAGCGCAATCGCTAGAATGAGCCGGATCGGCGGAGTGGATACAACCGCGGACATTCGGGCCGCGTCAACAGATGGAGATCCCCTTGTAAGGCTTGGCGCCGCAGAAGCAGCAAGCAGCCTCCCGCCAGAACACAGGCTAGAGGCGATCGGCGACCTGCTCAGCGATGACACCCGCGCTGTGCGTGTCGCGGCCGTCACCGCTCTCGGCAGCACTCCTGCCGACCTCTTCGGCAACCAGCGAGGCAGCTTCGAGAAAGCGGTCGAAGACCTGCGCGCCTACGTCGATACAAATGCAGACGTTGCGGAAACGCAAAGCAACTATGGCGTCTTCCTGTTCGGCCAGCAGCGTATTCCAGAGGCGGAAGCCGCCTTCCAGCGAGCGATTTCTCTCGACCCTGCCCTAGAAGGTTCGCGTGTCAATCTCGCGGAGTTTTACCGTGCCATCGGACGGAACGACAAATCCGAGCAAACCTATGCCGAAGCAATTTCAATTTCGCCCGAACGCGCAGATTTGCGCTACGGACATGGTCTCTCGCTGGTTCGCGAAAAGGCGCTGACCGACGCGATCGCAGAACTCGAGGAAGCGGTCCGGCTTGACGCTGGAAACTCCCGCTACCAGACGACGCTAGCAGTCGCCCTCGATTCCGTCGGCAGAACCGAGGACGCCCTGAACCGTCTCGATCGCTGGGCGGCGACGGGAGACGCAGCCATCATCGGCCTCGCGCTGCAATATAGTTTCAAGCTTCAGAGGCTGCCGGAAGCGTTGCAATTTGCCGAACGAATGGCCCAACTGAGACCCCAAGACCAGCAGATCTTGGATCTGCTCAGGCAGTTGCGCCAAGCAGTCAACCAAAAATAGGCGTCCAGCTTGCGGAAATTCACCTCCTGTTGCACAGTCTCGACTCGGGATCAGTGCTGGGTTCAAACGAGATCGGGGGATTCTCATGAAGGCCATTCACTTGCATGCGATTGTCTTGCTGGCCGGCGTCACAGCCGCATCGATCGGCAACGCCGCCGATATGACGCCTCTCGCGCCGGAGGCGAAGACGGTCGAGACCAGGAGCGGCTGGGAGTTCACTGTCGCGCCATACTTCTGGGCAGCCGGAATTTCCGGAGACGTACGGCAATTCGGGCTTCCCGAAGTCAACATCGACGCCGATTTCGGCGACATTCTCGACAATCTCGACTTCGCCTTCATGGCGACAGGCGAAGCACGATATGATCGCTACAGCATCGTCGGCGACGTGATCTACGTCAAACTGGGGGCCGATGCGCACACGCCGCGTGGCATCCTTGCCGACAGCGTCGATGTGACGTCGGAGACCTTTGCCGGACTTCTCGGCGTGGGTTACGCCGTCCTTGAAGATCAGAATGGCCACCTTGACGTGTTCGGCGGTATGAAAGTCTGGTCGGTCGAGACGGACATCTCCTTCAACGGCGGACTTCTGGCCGGTGTGGAGCGGGATGACAGTGCCACGTGGGTGGACGCCGTCGTCGGCCTGCGCGGAAACTACTTCTTCACCCGGGAAATCTATGTCACGGGATGGGGACTGGTGGGCGGCGGCGGTGCCGACGTCGACTGGGACGTGGGCCTCGGCCTCGGTTACAAGTTCAACGACACTATCTCGGCGGTGGCCGGATATCGCGCAGTGGGCGTCAATTACGATAACGATGGATTTGTCTTCGATGTCGTCCAGCAAGGGCCGATCATCGGGGTTTCGTTCCACTTCTAATGAGGGCGAGAGCGCCTTGAGCAGTTCGGCGATCATCGTAGCTGACGGTCGTCGTGCTCTCTTTGCGATAGCCGGATGTCCTGCAGCAATCGGACGAGCGAACCCGCCAGGAAGCAAAGTGCCGCAATGAATAGTACGGCGGCACCCGGTTCGTGGCGGTATCCCAAAAAGGCGATGACGAATCCGAAGAGGAGGAGAAGCGTCACGCCGATCCCGGCAAGGACGGCCATGTGCAACGCACTGGTCAAGAGCAGTTCCCGCCGCCGAAGCTCCCCGATTTCCTGCTTCAGCCACACTCGAGAGACATCACCTTCATCGATCTCGCGGAGGTTTCTGATCCGCTCGGTTACGCCGGAAATCCGATTGACTAGCACCGCCACCATCGCCGCGACGCCATTGAGCATGAACGCCGGCGCGACCGCGTGATTGATCATTGTTGAAAGCTGATCAGCTTCGACTGACATACAGGCACCTTCAATCTGTACGGACGAATGGACGACCGCGCCGTGGAGGCGCTACGGAATCACATTGACTGCACGCGCTGCCACAAGGACGAGTGTCAGCAGTGAAATGGCACTTTCGAGCATCATCAAGCCCTTCGCACGTCGGGTGAGCGGCAGCACGTCGGTGGGACTGAAAGCGGTCGCCGTATTGAATGCGAGGGAAAGATAATCGAGGTAGAGCGGCCGCCAGTCCGGGGGCGCCAGTTCGGGAACCGACGCCTGGGGAAATAGCCAGTCGGGTTTTCCCGCCATGCCACGCGCGATGCGCGACGGGCCACCTGCGTCGATCTGCCAATAAAGCAGCGAGAAGGTGAGAACGTTGGTGATCCAGATCGTAAATGACGACGTCAACAGCGACACTGATCGCGTCGCGGGCGGGTGCACGGTGATGATCCCAACCATATCTCCGAGTTCTGCCGCCGTATTCCCTGCGTAGACGCTGGCAAGGAGCATGATGGCGACGTGCTCGAAACGTAGCCACACAGCGTTGTCAGTCGACAGTGTAACCAGGACCATTGGAACGACAGCTGATACCAGGGCCGCGTATGATATCCATCGCGGCATGGCATAGACGTGATGCGGCAGCACTTCCAGAAGGGCGAACACCGCCAGGATCGCCACCACCGGAGGCCAGCGTGGTTCGTCACGACCTGCTTGGATGACATCGCTCATCGTTACGCCCTCAGTCGGCCCCAAAGGACCTGACAGGTGAAGCATGGAGCGGACGCCCCGAAGGACGTCCGCTCCATCGTCGTTACGCTATGCGCGCGTCAATCGTGACCTGTCTTCATCTCCCGGACCTGCTGCATCACTTGCTCCAGATTGTAGCTTGCAGGGCTCTGAAGCGGCGGGAAGTCGATGTAGCTCTCGAGATGCTTCAGCCACAACTGCTGGCCGATGGGCAGGATGTTCCAGTCATAGACATAGGCGGTGGACGGTGACGCGATGGCGCCGCCCGTACCGAAGAGCGTCTTCAACTGTTGTCCGACCGAGGTCTCGAATGGGTCGCGCTTGATGTTGACGACCTGCGTCCAGGCGTACGGCATCACCCCGGTAATGAAGCCAGCCGGATCGTCGGAGACCATGGCGAAGTACATCTTCCAGTTCTTGTAGCGGACAGCCGACGGCTCCTTGCCGGAATAGTACAAGAAACTGTCGCGCGCCGATGGAGACTTGCCTTCCAGGAAGTCGCGCTGATCGATCCCGTCGAGCGTGGTCTTGACGACCCCCGGATACTTGCCCGCCTCGATCTCTTTCTTCAGGCCGTCGCCCTTCGGACCACCGGCGATATTCACAAACGTCGGCAGCCAGTCGAGCGCCGAGAACATGTCGTTCTTGACCGTACCGGGCTCGATGTGCCCCGGCCAGCGAACCACAAGCGGCGCACGCATGCCGCCTTCCCAGGTGCTGAGCTTTCCGCCCTTGAACGGGGTGGTGCCGCCATCTGGGAAGGTGATCGTCTCGGCGCCGTTATCGGTCGTGAAGACGACGATGGTGTTGTCGAGTTCCCCCATCTCCTCGAGCCTCTTCAAAACGTAGCCGATGTTGTCGTCCATCTGCTTCATGCCGGCTTCGTTGACGCCCCAGTCCTTGCCGCCGGGCTCGCCGACCATGTTCAGGTACTTGTCGGGCAGCACGGTGGTGATGTGCATGCGTGCGGGGTTGTACCAGACGAAGAACGGCTTGTTGGTCTTCTTCGGGTCATTGCGGTCGAGGAAATCGATGACCTTGGCCGAGATCTCCTCGTCAATCGTCTTGGAGCGCTCAAGCGTCAGAGGGCCCTCATCCTTGCAGCTTTGGTTGGCCGGGGATCCATCGGACGATTTGCACGCGAGCATCGGACGCGGCGGTGTCAGGCAGGTCGTGGTTTTTGGGTCCACCGCCGCCGGGTCTTCCGCTATCCCAGGAATCGGCGTGTTCCTGCAAGCTGGTGCGATCCCCTGCTCGGTTGCGGTCTTGTTGATGTCGGGGAAGCTCACCCCCTGCATGGCGTCGAGGTGATAGAGGTAGCCCCAAAATTCCTGGAACCCGTGTGCCGTCGGCAGGGATTCGGTGGTATCTCCGAGATGGTTCTTGCCGAACTCACCTGTCGAGTAGCCGAGATCATACAGGAACTTGGCGAGGTGGGGCGTGCCGGCCCGCAGGTAGGACGGGCTTCCGGGAATCTCCGGCAGAACCATGCCAACGCGCACCGGCTGCATGCCGGTGATGAACGCGGTCCGCCCTGCCGTGCAGCTCTGCTCGGCATAGTAGGTCATGAACTTCGCCCCTTCCCGGCCGATACGGTCGATATTGGGCGTTTCACCGACCGCCAGACCTTGGTGATAGATGCTCGGCTGCATCCAGCCGATGTCGTCACCCATGATGAACAGGATGTTGGGCTTCCTGGTCTCCTGCGCATGTATTGTCGCCGTGCTCGCCAACAGGCTGCCCGCAACGGCAGCCGCCGCTGTGCATATCTTTGCCGTTCGTCTCATTTCTGATGCCTCCCTCAAGGGCCTTCGCGTGGATGGCCACGTTGGTTGTAAAGACGTGTCAAAGCAGAGGAGAGACAATTCGGAGAGCTCCAAGTTGCAACTCAGCAGAATGGAGCGAAATAGCGCTTCACGGCGCGCATTGTTGCCCCTCGACTTGCCGAAAGAGGGCATGTCCACTCTTCCACATGTTTTCTACATCGTATCAGTGGGTGCAGATATTGCCCTTTAGGGAATCCGAATTCGGCTTGGCAGTTGCTCCGCCCAGACGAGTGTGAGGCCGAAATCGGGCTGGGGTGTCCTTCCTCCAGGAGCCTCTCGTCGCAACAGGTTAGTACTGTCCCTGCAGTGAAAAGCGGCGAAAGCGACTTGCTCGCCCTCCTATTCAAGCGCCCCTCAGCCACCAGCCAGGGCTTGATGGGCTTGTCCGGCAGGCAGGCCGTGAACCGCAGTGCCGGCGTGAAAGAGCGTGGCCACAAGGCGTTGGGCGGGCGTGAACGCGACACTTCAAGTTGACGTTGGCTTCATCCGGCGCCGCAGATGCACTTGACAAAATCGGCTTTTGTTGGCGCCTAGACGCCAAGACTATGTTATCGTTCATTGAATACGACAAAGGAATTACATGGGCCGTTCATTTCAGACGCTTTCCTTCCTTGCCTCCTCGGCAACCGAGGCGCTGGCGGCGCGGGAAGAGCTGATTCGCATCTATGGCGACGTGCCCCCCGATGATGCCGACGTGATCGTCGCCCTTGGCGGCGACGGCTTCATGCTGCAGACCCTGCACAGCACAATGAATTCCGGCAAGCTTGTCTACGGCATGAACCGCGGCTCCATCGGCTTTCTGATGAACGACTACCGAACGGAGAACCTCCAGGATCGGATCTGCGCAGCCGTCGAAAACGCTTTTCACCCGTTGCAAATGACCACTGCGAATTCGGACGGCACGAACTTGACAGCACTTGCCATTAACGAGGTGTCGTTGTTCCGGCAATCCTACCAGGCCGCCAAGCTGCGGGTCGAGGTGGACGGCGTCGTCCGGCTCGACGAACTCATCTGCGACGGTCTGATGGTGGCAACGCCCGCGGGTTCGACGGCCTATAACCTCTCGGCCCATGGGCCGATCCTGCCGCTTGACGCACCTCTTCTGGCGATGACTCCGGTCAGCGCGTTCCGGCCGCGGCGTTGGCGCGGCGCGCTTCTGCCAAACAAGGTGACGGTCGATATTCACATCCTCGAGGCAGAGAAGCGTCCGGTCAACGCGGTTGCCGACAACACGGAAGTGAAATCGGTGCTTCACATTCGCATCGCTCAGTCGGAACATACCACGGCGCGCATTCTTTCCGATCCGGATCGATCATGGTCCGATCGTATTCTTGCCGAGCAGTTTGAGGACTGAGAGATGAGTCTGCGACGAACGACGCTTTGCGCATTGCTGCTCGCCGCGACCGCACTCTGCGCTCGAACCGCTGCGGCCGAAGACGTAATCCTGCCGGCTTCGATCATATTCGCGACAAGCACGGGTTACTGGGAGGACGACGGCACGACGCCTGTCGTCCAACGGGCACCTTCAGCTCCTCAGACCGCGGCGGCAGCTGCCGCTCCGGCAAAACCGCGCCACGGCTACTACAAACTGTTTGCTGTCAGGCAAACAGACCGGACGGCCAGAATCTATCTACAACAGATCGAACAGGGCGATGGTGGGCCTGCGATTGCCTCGACCGTGGAATTGCATGAACTCAACGATCTAAAGCCATATGTCACCGACATCCGGCCTGAAAGCTCATCCGGCATGCTCAAGGAGCCTGGCCTTTTCGCAATGGTCTATCTAAAGACCGACCCTGATGCGGAATCGGAAACGTGGACAGTTGTCATCGATGAATTCGGTGAGGTTACCGTTGGCAAGGCAAGCAACTAAAGCGTTGCTGCTGCTCTTCCGCACGAGAATCCCCAACAAGCAGGCTTTTATGATTGAATCAAAAAAGGCCCCTTTCGGGACCTTCTTCAAATTCACACTTGGGAGTGATCAGTCGACGTCGTCGACGACCGCGTCCGGCTTGCCGCTGATGCGGTGGGCGAGCGCCGCTTCCATGAACTCGTTGAGTTCACCGTCCAGGACATCGCCCGGCGCCGTGCTTGCCACACCGGTGCGCAGGTCCTTGACCAGCTGATAAGGCTGCAGAACGTAAGAGCGGATCTGGTGTCCCCAGCCGATGTCGGTCTTGGACGCCGCTTCCGCGTTCGCTGCTTCTTCGCGCTTCTTCAATTCCGCCTCGTACATGCGGGCACGCAGCATGTCCCAGGCCTTGGCACGGTTCTTGTGCTGCGAGCGTTCCTGCTGGCAGGCAACCACGATACCGGTCGGAATATGCGTGATTCGCACGGCCGAGTCGGTCGTGTTGACGTGCTGGCCACCCGCGCCCGACGAACGGTACGTGTCGATGCGGCAATCGCTTTCGTTGATCTCGATGTTGATCGAGTCGTCAACGACGGGATAAACCCAGATCGACGAGAAGGACGTGTGACGGCGCGCGTTGCTGTCATAGGGCGAAATTCGAACGAGGCGATGGACACCCGACTCGGTCTTCAGCCAGCCATAGGCATTGTGCCCCTTGACGAGCAGTGTCGCGGACTTGATTCCTGCTTCCTCGCCATCGTGAACTTCGAGAAGCTCTACCTTGAAGCGTTGACGCTCAGCCCAGCGGGTATACATGCGCAGAAGCATGTTGGCCCAGTCCTGGCTTTCCGTGCCGCCGGCGCCGGAGTGAACTTCGAGATAGGTGTCGTTGCTATCGGCTTCGCCCGAAAGCATCGCTTCCACCTGACGGCGGGCAGCCTCAGCCTTCAATCCCTTGAGGGCGTCTTCCGCGTCCTTGACGACGCTCTCGTCGCCCTCTTCCTCGCCCATCTCGATGAGCTCGATATTGTCGGTTAGCTCTTGCTCGAGCTGCCTCACACCATTGATGCCGTCATCCAACTGCTGGCGCTCGCGCATCAGCTTCTGTGCTTCCTGCGCATCGTTCCAGAGGTTCGGATCCTCTGCCTTGTTGTTCAACCAGTCCAGTCGTCTTACCGCCTGGTCCCAGTCAAAGATGCCTCCTCAGCAGGGTGATAGCCTGCTTGGTTTCATCGACCATGTTCTGGATTTCCGCTCGCATTTTCCTGCTTCTTTGCGTTGCTTCGAAAGTTGCCCGTCAAATAATTGTGGCGGCTGCGGATGTAAAGAGCCGCAGCCGCCACAACTGTTCGGGGGAAGGTTTAGTAAAGTCCGCCAGCGCCGGACTGCACGGCCTGATTGGCCTGCGGCGAGGTCTTCAAAATCTCCTCGGGCGCCATGGTGTTGTCCATGCCGATAACCGAGAAGCTGTCGGCAGGACCAGTGCCCGGCTTGAAAGCTTCGATGATCGTGTTCGGATCGCCCTGCGCCGCAGCCATTCCGGTCTTGCGGTCGATCGGAATGAGGTTCATCCCGGCGGGAATGACAAACTTGGACGCCGGCATGTCCTTAACGGCTGCCTGCATGAATTCGTTGAAGACCGGCGCCGACAGCGAGCCACCCGTGCCACCGCGGCCGAGCGTCGAAGGCGAGTCGAAGCCGATATAAAGACCGGCGACGAGATCCGGCGTGAAGCCAACGAACCATGCGTCCTTCTCGTCGTTCGTCGTACCGGTCTTGCCAGCAACGTCACGCTCACCGAGATCGATCTTGCCAGCAGCGGTACCACGCTGCACGACGCCCTGCAGCATCGAGGTAATCTGGTAGGAGGTCATAGGGTCAAGAACAGTTTCGCGATTGTCGACGACGTTGGGCTCGTCCTGGTTCTGCCATTCGCTGGCATTGCAGCCCTCGCAGACGCGCTCCTCGTGCTTGAAGATCGTGCGGCCGTAGCGATCCTGGATCCGGTCGATCAGCGTCGGTTTGATCTGCTTGCCGCCGTTGGCGATGACCGAATAGGCCGACACCATGCGAAGGACCGTGGTCTCGCCGGAGCCCAAAGACATGGCGAGAACCGGCATCATGTGATCGTAGATACCGAAGCGCTCGGCATATTCGGCAACAACGTTCATGCCGAGGTCGTTCGCAAGACGCACCGTCATGCGGTTGCGCGAGTGCTCGATGGCGAAGCGAAGGGTATTGGCGCCACCGCCCTCGCCTTCATAATTGTCCGGCGCCCATACCTGGCCATTACCGGTCTGGATCGAGAGCGGGTCGTCGCTGACAACGGAAGCGGGCGTATAGCCATTGTCCATGGCCGCCGCGTAGACGAACGGCTTGAAGGACGATCCCGGCTGGCGCATCGCCTGGGTCGCACGGTTGAATTCCGACTGCGCGTAGGAGAAGCCGCCGACCATCGCAAGCACGCGACCGGTCTTCGGATCCATTGCGACCAGACCGCCCTCGACCTTCGGCGGCTGGCGAAGCCGGTAGGAATTGGAACCGTCGTCGCCCAACCGCTCGACGTAGACGACATCACCGGCGGACAGGACGCCCTCCGGCGACTTTGCCGTCTTCCGGCCGGCAGCCGAGCGATACGCCCATTGCATGTTCTTGGCCTCGATGACACCGCGCTCGCGCTCGGCGGGAATCTTGCCGGCGCCGTCTTTCGGCGGCTGCAGTCCGATGTCGACGCCGTCGCCGGAAACGGCCAGTACGACAGCCAATTGCCATTCGGACACGTCGGTCAGCGCCGGAATATCGGCCAGCGCCTTGCCCCAGTCAGCCGTCGTGTCGATCTGCTTGATTGGGCCGTGGAAGCCACGGCGCTCGTCATAGGTCGTCAAGCCGTCCTGCAGCGCCTTGCGCGCGAAGACCTGCAGCGCAGGATCAAAGGAGGTACGAACGGACAGTCCGCCTTCGTACAGCATCTTCTCACCGTACTGCTCGATCAACTGGCGGCGGACCGCCTCGGCGAAATAGCCGGATGCAAAGAGCGAAGGGCCGCTGCTGCGACCGGTAACACCAAGCGGCTGCTTCTTGGCCTCGGCACCGTCAGACTGGCTGACATAGCCATTTTCGACCATGCGATCGATGACCCAATTACGACGGGTGACCGCTGCTTCGGGATGGCGGAATGGATGATAGTTGGCCGGGCCCTTCGGCAGGGAGGCAAGATAGGCTGCGTCGGCGATCGTCAGTTCGTTTACCGACTTGTTGAAATAGGTGAGCGAGGCGCTCGCAATACCGTAGGAGTTCAGGCCGAAGAAGATCTCGTTCAGGTACAGCTCAAGGATCTTGTCCTTGCTGTAGGCCTGCTCGATACGGAAGGAGAGGATCGCTTCCTTCGCCTTGCGCTCCATCGTCTGTTCGCTGGAAAGCAGGAAGTTCTTGGCGACCTGCTGCGTGATCGTCGAACCACCCTGCGTCGGGCCGCCGGTCAGGTAGGCAACGACTGCGCGCGCAAAGCCAGTAACGTCGATGCCGGGATGCTGATAGAAGTTTTTGTCTTCCGCAGACAGGAACGCAGCCTTGACGCGATCGGGAACCGCCTGGATCGGCAGGAAAAGTCTGCGCTCCTTGGCGTACTCCGCCATCAGCGCACCGTTGCCTGCATGCACGCGGGTCGTCACCGGCGGCTCGTAGCTGCTCAGCACTGCGTAGTCCGGAAGGTCCTTCGTGACGGTTGCCAGGTAAACGGCAACAACAGCCGCCACGCCCAGGAACAGGACGCAAGCCACTCCGAAGAAATATCCAAGAAGTCTAATCATATTTAAGCTACCGGTATCTCAATCATCGATCGGCGCGAGCATAACCATCGCATGGATCGGGGCATCTTGCGTATTGGGCGACTTACTCCATGAGCGTTTTCGCCACAAGCCGATTCCGTTTCACCTATGGAAACACAAGCCTGAGTAACGGCGTGAATGTGAGTAAAATAGGGCCTTGAAGCGCTATTCCCACATTGCAATTGCGTTACCCGAGCAAGTGTCGCATCTGCGCCACGGCTGAACTCAGCCACCATTTGCAACCATCGCCGTGCGATAGTGCTTTACCGCCTCCGTCAGCAGGTCCGCCATCCTTCCCCGCCATCCGTCATCAAGGAGCAGTTTTTCGTCTTCCCTGTTCGAAAGGAAGCCTAGTTCCAACAGGATAGACGGCACATCTGGCGCCTGCAGAACGCGGAAGCCGGCATGGCGATGCGGATTGTTGATTGTCCCCACCTGATCCTTGAAAGACGCGAGCACGCTCTCTGCCAGAGAAATCGAGAAAGCCTGCGTTTCGCGGCGTGTCAGGTCGAGCAGAATATCGGCGACTTCGGGAGGCTCGGCGACGGTCTCCTTGCCGGCAATCTGATCGGAAAGGTTTTCGCGGTCGGCCAGATCGGCGGCGAGCTTGTCTGAAGCCCGGTCGGAAATCGTGTAGACTGTCGCGCCGCGAATATCCTTCTGCTTCAGGGTGTCGGCATGCATCGAAATAAAGAGGCCTGCATGGTTCTGACGGGCGATCTCCACACGCTCGGACAGCGACAGGAACGAGTCGTCCTTTCGCGTCAGAAACGCCTTGATGCCGGACTCGCGGTTGAGGCGATCGGCCAGCGCCTTGGCGAATGCGAGCGTTACGTCCTTCTCCTGCGTCTTGGTATCGACGCCGATCGCGCCCGTGTCGATCCCACCGTGACCGGCATCGACAGCGATGATGAAATCGCCGTTGGCCGGCTTCTCCGGCGCAGGAATCGCACTGGTCGTCTGTCGAGACGAAGGATCGCTCCATGACTGGGCCTTGACCAGTTCGGCGAACTTGTCCTTGTCCGTCATTGCAGCATCGAGGACGAGACGATGCCCCTTGCCGTCCTCATCCGCCTGAACCTTGGCCACTTCCATCTTCACCGGCTTTTTGGCCGTTAGCACGATGCGCGCGCTGTCCCCATCCATCTTGCCGTAACGAATGTCCTTGAATAGCCCCCTCGCCTCGAGGTCGCCGGCAGGGAACCCGAAGGCCGTCGCGGGCAAATCGATCACGACGCGTTCGGGATTGGCGATGTAATGGACCGAAAAGTCCGGGGCCCGATCGAAATCGATGACAATACGGGTGCGTCCATCGTCGCCGATGATGCGGGCACCGTAGGCGAGCAAAGGCTCAACCTTGGCTGCGTCATTTGCTCTCACGTCCGGAAGACATACAAAAACCATCGCCGCCACAGCGACGAACGCACCCGCAACCTTCGTCCTCCGCCATCCGGATATCACCGTCGCGGGTCGTACCCTCTTAAACAATCGACCGCCACACCTTGAATAACATTCCGATCAAGTTCTCCCGGTAAACGCGAAATTGCCCGTGTCGGCGTCCTTCGCGGCCGCGGAGCCGAATCGGCGCCCTTAATCCCCGATTTTGTATGCCTTCCAAAATCCATCAATATTATGGCACATTTGGCTTTTCCCTTGCTATTGTGACAGAGAAAACATACAAGGATTTTCAGGGTAGAAGTGCTGACGGGATAGAGTCGCCTGCACGGCAGCCAAACCGATAAGGAACTGGCGCCACAACCGGCAATCGTCCGCCGTCATATGTGTTTCCACTCGAAATTGGATCCTGAATTTTCCGGCGTATGCGGGAACTTCATCGGTGGATAGCCACCAACCGCTCTTTACAGAGAGAGCAAACTCATCGGACCTGAACAAGGTCTTAGTTTTGTCGATCTCGCTTGGTCTTTGATGGTGTCGCAGCAGGTTTTATCTGAAGTCTACAGGCCCCGGGAGAACATCTCCCCCGCTGCTGTCTGGCTGCTGCCTTCCACACCGCACCAATCGCGACTTTCATTATCCGGCGCTGCAATGACGAGCCGCACCTCTTCTGTCTCATCGACACAAGCGGATGCTGACGTTCGACCGCGCCGAGGAGCACAGCTTACATGGCAGACAAGATGCTTATCGACGCGTCTCACGAGGAAGAGACGCGCGTTGTTGTCGTTCGCGGAAACCGCATAGAAGAATTTGACTTCGAGTCGCAGCACAAGAAGCAGATTCGCGGCAATATCTATCTCGCAAAGGTAACGAGGGTCGAACCTTCGCTGCAGGCCGCCTTCGTTGACTACGGCGGCAACCGGCACGGCTTCCTGGCCTTTGCCGAAATTCACCCCGACTACTATCAGATCCCGCTTGCCGATCGTCAGGCCCTGCTTCGCGCCGAAGCCGAAGAGCATCGCCGTGACGACGACGTCGAACATGTCGAGACGGCACCGGTCGATCTCTCCACTCAAGCGCAGCCGGACGTCGGTGTCGAAGCGCCTCCAGCGGAAGCCGCGCCAGAGGTAGAAACTGCTGCCGCAATCGAGACGGTCGAGGTCGTTGCGGAAGTTGCCGAGGAAGCACCGGCCAAGAAGGCAAAGCCCCGCCGCAGCCGCAAGAAGGCAGCACCGGCTGCCGAAGTGCCGGCAAGCGATGAGGCTGCCAGCGAAGCCGCTGTTGACAACGATGACGAAGGCTCCTCGGGCAACGAGATGGCTGCAATGGTCGAGACGGACTCGATCTCCGAAGAGGTCGACGCGCGCCGCCGCAGCGATGACGACGATGACGACGATCACGACCACGAAGAGGAAGTGATCGAATCAGTCGGCGCCGAAGATGCCATGGAGGAAGTTCCCGATCGCGTCCAGCGCAAGCCGCGCAAGCAGTATCGCATCCAGGAGGTGATCAAACGCCGCCAGATCCTGCTCGTTCAGGTCGCCAAGGAAGAACGCGGCAACAAAGGTGCTGCGCTCACCACCTACCTGTCGCTGGCAGGCCGCTATTCGGTTCTGATGCCGAACACGGCGCGTGGCGGCGGCATTTCCCGCAAGATCACCAACCCGCAGGACCGCAAGCGCCTGAAGGAGATCGCGCGCATGCTCGAAGTGCCGCAGGGCATGGGCGTCATCCTGCGCACTGCGGGCGCAAATCGCACCAAGGTCGAGGTCAAGCGCGACTTCGAATATCTGATGCGTCTTTGGGAGAACGTCCGCACGCTGACGTTGCAGTCGACCGCTCCCTGCCTCGTCTATGAGGAAGGCTCACTTATCAAGCGCTCGATCCGCGACCTCTACAACAAGGATATCGGGGAGATCATCGTCGCCGGCGAGGAAGGCTATCGTGAAGCGAAAGACTTCATGAAAATGCTGATGCCGAGCCACGCCAAGGTGGTTCAGCCCTATCGCGACATCCACCCGATCTTCTCGCGTTCCGGCATCGAGGCGCAGCTCGACCGCATGCTGCAGCCGCAGGTGACGCTGAAGTCGGGCGGCTACCTCATCATGAACCAGACAGAAGCGCTGGTTTCGATCGACGTCAACTCCGGCCGTTCGACCCGCGAACATTCGATCGAAGATACGGCGCTCCAGACGAACCTCGAGGCGGCCGAAGAGATCGCCCGACAGCTGCGCCTGCGCGACCTTGCGGGCCTGATCGTCATCGACTTCATCGACATGGAAGAGAAGCGCAACAACCGCGCCGTCGAGAAGAAGCTGAAGGAATGCCTAAAGAACGACCGCGCCCGCATCCAGGTCGGCCGCATCTCGCATTTCGGTCTTCTCGAAATGTCGCGCCAGCGCATCCGCGCTTCTGTTCTCGAATCGACGACGCAGGTCTGCTCGCATTGTGGCGGCACCGGCCACGTCCGTTCGCAGTCCTCGGTTGCCCTGCATGTGCTGCGCGGCATCGAGGAATATCTGCTCAAGAACACGACGCACAACATCGCGGTTCGCACGACGCCTGATATTGCGCTGTACCTGCTCAATCACAAGCGCCAGACGATCGTCGACTACGAAGTCCGCTTCGGCGTTGCGATCATTATCGACGCAGACGGCTCTGTCGGCTCGCAGCACTTTGCGATCGACCGCGGCGAGCCGGTCGAGAACCCGGTCAAGATCGAAAGCCTGTTCAACTTTGCCGCCATTCCCGATGACGACGACGATATCGTGGTCGAAGTCGACGAGGAGGAAGAAGAGGAATTGGAGGCCAAGCCGGCCGCTGCTGAACGTCCGGCACAGCGCACCGAAGGCGATGTCGAGGGCCGCAAGCGCAAGCGCCGCCGCCGTCGTCGGGGCCGTAACGGCAGCGGCGAGCCAGTAGCCGCCGACAGCAACTCTGCCGAGGCTGAGGAAGGCGACCAGACCGGCAGCGATGACGAGGATGAAGGCGACGAGAGCGTTGCCACCACCTCGGAAACGCGTGACGAAGGTGATGAGACCCAGCGCCGCAAGCGCCGCCGTCGTGGCAAGCGCGGCGGCCGCCGCAACCGCGAGGAAGGCGGCGAGCAAGAAGCTTCTGCGGCGGATGTGGCAAGTGACGGTGCTGAGAGCGGCGAGACAGAGGTGACCGCCGCCGAGGTGATCGAAGCTGCCGCTGAGGAAGCAGTCGAAGCTCAGCCAGCAATGGCAGCTGTTGAAACAGGCGCCTCGGTTACTGAGGACGTGAAGCCGAAACGCGCACGTCGTAGCCGCAAGGCATCGCCGGTCGAGGAGCCTGTTGTGGAAGAGGCCGCGGCGGAAGCGGCACCGACCGCGGAAGCTGAAGCCGAGACTGCAGCCGCAGACCTCGCAACGCCGGCCGTCGATGACGCAAAGCCTGTCCGCGCCAACAGGGAGTCGAACATCTCTTCATCTGAACCGACGGTTAAGTCGACGCGCGGCGATGCCGGGGAAAGCGACGGTGACGGCAAGCCGAAGAAAGCTGGCTGGTGGCAGCGCCGCGGTTTTTTCTAAGACTGATCTTCGGCGATAAGTAAGCAATACGATCCGGCTGCGGCGACGCAGCCGGATTTTTTTATGCTCTCGTGAGATCGACGCCTCACCTGCGCCGTAGCGAAGGAGCGCAGGTCAAAACCACCTTGGATAGCACGACCATGTGTGAGCAAGCGTTTGTCGCGGCGCAGATTTTCCGACCCGGATGCTTGCCGCTGATAGCCAGATGATGGCCCGTAAGGACCGCTGACGAAGGCTGCTACGCACTCTTACAAAGTGCCACCCTTGTCGACACATCTGGGATACACGTCTCTGGTTGAATTACACCTGTGATCAACGCGGTATGGCCAGCAGGCACGGGAGACGCGATATGAACATGAAACAGATGATGGCGGCAGCTTTGTTGGTGGGGTGCGCGCTTGCCGAGCAACAAGCTTACGCGCAACAGCCACAGCTCCAGCGAACCGATATTGTAAAAGGCGATCTAAGCATTCCTGGCCATGAAGCCGTGCAGGTTCGGGTAGATCTTGAGCCTGGCGCGGTGTCAATCAAACACAAGCATCCAGGCGAAGAGATTGCCTATGTCCTCGACGGCGTGATTGAATATCAACTTGAAGGCAGAGAGCCCCTGACGATCAAGGCCGGCCAGGCCTTGTTCATTCCCGGCGGAGTGGCGCATGTGGCGAAGAACGTGGGCGACGGCAAGGCATCCGAGCTTGCGACCTACGTCGTCAGGAAGGGGTCGGAGCTGGTTCAGCCCGACGAATGAGCCGTGGTGAATGCGCTCGACGCACCTCAATCCTGCCGAGCAATCGCGGTCTCGTGCGGGTACTCTCCGTAAAACCCCCGCCAGTTCGCGATCGCGAAACCAAGGACCACGAGGGCTCCTGCCTGATGCAGCAGCCCCCAATGAAGCGGGACTTGCAACAATAAGGTGCCGATTCCAATCGCCGCCTGAGCGGTCACCAACACAAACAGGACGACGGCGCGCCGAGCATGCGTCGTGGACGGCGCTGCAGCAAGGGCAATGATCATGTTGACCAGCGTCACTGCAAACAGGGTGTAGGCACCCAGCCGATGGACAAACTGCACCGTCTTGGGGTTCTCGAAGAAATTGATCCAGGCCGGTTGCTGGATCAATAGGTCGGAGGGAACGACGGAGGCGTCCATCAACGGCCAGGTGTTATAGGTAAAGCCGGCATCGAGGCCCGCGACGAGCGCGCCGAGATAGATCTGAAAAAACGCAAAAACGGCGATCACAGCGGCCCAGACATGCGAGCCCGGCTTGGGCGCCGGATCATCGGAGTGAGGGGAAAGCCCTCGCATGATCCACATGCAGGACGCGAAGATGAGACAGGCCATGACAAGGTGCGTTGCCAACCGATACTGGCTGACATCAGTTCGGACGGAGAGCCCTGACGATACCATCCACCAGCCGATCGCGCCCTGTAGTCCACCCAGCATCAGAATTCCGAAGAGAGGCCAGCGCAGCCGTCGCTCCACCTTTCCTGTTACCCAAAAATAGAGCAACGGCAACGCGAAGATGACACCAATGCCGCGTGCAATCAGACGGTGGGCCCACTCCCACCAAAAGATGCCCTTGAACTCGTCGATGGTCATTCCGTCATTTATTTGCTGATACTCGGGAATGCGCTGGTAGAGCTTGAATTCCTCGTCCCATTCCGCGGCGCTCAGAGGCGGAATCACGCCGTGGATCGGCTTCCACTCGGTGATCGACAGGCCCGAATTCGTAAGTCTGGTGGCGCCGCCGACGATCACGAGACAGAACAGCGCCAGGAGCACAAAGCCCAGCCAGATGCGAACAGCCCGGCGATTGCCCTCCTGCCGGCGTATCTCACGCAATATCTGCTGTTCGGTGCTCAAGTTCGCGATGGCCATGGCTGCTCCTTACGTCCGGTAGTTGATTTGCCTGAGCGGCTCATGCAAAACAAGCCCCGGACCTTTGCGGCATGCCGTCGCGGCAGTTCAACACCAGTGCGAAAGATATCTGATGCCTGTCCGCCTCCGGAAATTTATCGGTACGATCCTGATCGTCGTGCTCGTACTCGCCTACGCGGTGCTTGCAAACACGATCGCAGTCGCGACGCTCGGCAACGCTCCATGGTGGGGGCAACTCCTCTACTTTTTCCTGACCGGGCTGCTGTGGGTTCTTCCAGCCATGGTTATCATCAAATGGATGGCAGGGCCGAAACAGCAGTGAGCTGTTAACGACGGGATAACCGTGATCGACGGAAAGCACCCTTCGCCGCAGCCCATAAACGAAATGGATGCTCGGCTACCCTATTCTCCGCGCTAGCAAGTCAGACCGGAGAAAAACCGTGCAGGCGCAGAAGCTTCCTGTTCCAGATAAAGCGCACCATTCGAGGGAATCCGACGCGGGCATTTCCGAATTGCGGGCGCTGACCGCGCAGCTTGCAGTGACGGAGCTCGATATCGTCGTCCTGGATGGCTTGGAACCGCTGGAAGAGCTCTGGCGCAAGCTCGATCGCGACGATCTGAATTCCCTACACCAAGGTTACGACTGGTGCATGTCGTGGACTAACGCCCATGGAAACCCACTATCGATCGTCTGGGGCAGGCTTGGCGAAGAGACCGCATTTATTCTACCAATAGAGATAAACAGGTTTCACGGTTTCCGCACCGCCAGATTTGTCGGTGCAGATCACAGCAACATCAACACGGGCCTCTTTACAGCGCGCTTCATCGAACTGGCTAAGAATCTCGAGCCCCGAAAATTCGCGGAGTTGCTGCGTCGCGCTCTGGTCGGAAGCGCCGACCTTCTGTTGCTGCAGAACATACCGCTGGAATGGCGCGGACGCCGCAGTCCTCTAGCGCTGTTGCCGATCGTCCAGAACCAGAACCACGCCTACCATCTTCCGCTCCTGGCAGACATGGGATCGACACTCCAACAAGTGAACGCAAAGGGGCGGCGTAAGAAGTTCCGAATGCAGCTGAGACGTCTGGAGGCGCTCGGTGGGTTCGACTACATTTCCAGCGGAACGTCAGACGAGCAACATCGGTTGCTCGACCGTTTCTTCGAGCAGAAGGGTGAACGATTCAAGGCGCTCGGACTGCCGGATGCGTTTGAAGACTCGAAGACCAAGGCTTTCCTGCACGGCGCACTCGACATTCGCGACCCCGACAGCAAGACGGTGGGGCTGGAAATGCACGCGATCCGCCTGAAGGGCGAGCACGATGGTCATATCGCAGCCCTGGCTGGTATTTCTCGCAAAGGCGACCACATCATCTGCCAAATCAGCGCAATCGATGAAAGCTTGGCGGCGGATGCGAGCCCTGGCGAATTCCTATTCTGGCAGATGATCGCCGGGCAGCATGGCAAGGGCGTCGGCCTGTTCGACTTCGGCCTTGGCGACCAAAGATATAAGCGCTCATGGGCACCAGTAGAAACCGGGCACTATGACGTTGTTCTGCCGCTTTCGCTACGCGGCAGAGTGGGCGGCCTCGTTCACCGGGCAATCACACGAGGCAAAGCTTTCATCAAGTCTCGCCAGAAGATCTACCAGCTTCTCCAGCGCATACACCGGGTGATCGGCGCTTGATCACGCGGCATGCCGAGAGATCGGGCTTTCAAGGGGCTCGTCGCTATCGGACATCAGCACGACACGCCCGTAGCCGGCCGCTTCGAACTCGGTCATAGCAGTCACGAACTCCTGCTCGACGATCTCAGGCATGGAGAGGATGATTTCGACGTCCTTGCTCTGCGTCAAGCGCGAAACGCCGGCCACGTCGGCAGCTCCGCATTCCACGATCACGAGATCATAGGCCGAGACCAAAGCGTCCAACAGCAGAGACAGCCGATCGGCACCGCGCATCGCCCGGCGCGGATCGCTGATACCTTGCGGAATGAAGTGTGCGTCGGAGCGGCTGTCGCCATGGATCGTATCGCCGAAGGCCGCATCCCCGCAGAGCAAATCGGTTATGCCGAGCATGTTGCGATCCTCGGCCATGAGGTCACTCGGTAGCCCCGAGCCCGTCATGTCGACCAGTATGATCCGCGAGCCATCCTCGGCCAACTTGCGCACAAGCGACACGGTTGCCGCCGAGCCGTCATTGCCGGTCGGCGAAATGGCGATGGCCAGAGGCGCTCTGCTGCCGCGAAGGTAGTCCGAGACAGATGCTATCGAGAACTCGTTCGTTTCGACGGCTCTTTCCTCCTCGACTGGCTCGGCAACCGGCTCCTCGTCTGCGGGTGTAGCCAACAGGCTCGGTGTAGCCACCCGCCTGGCGGAGCCGGCAGTCGTCGCTTCAGGCTCCTCTGCTTCTTCACGCACCACCTTCTCCTCGGGTGGCTCGACGGGGCGGAGTGCCCGACCGCTGAAGAGTTCGGCGAGCATGATCACAATCGATGTCATAGTGAAGGTTGCGAAGGCAGCGACGATGACGATCGGCAGAACCTTCGGGAAATAGGGATCGACGGGTTGTATTGCCTTCGACACGATACGTGCGTCTGCCGGGCTTGAATTCTTGTCGGAGCGCGACGCCGCCTCGCGGTAACGAGAGAGATAGGTTTCCAGGAGTTGCCGTTGCGCCGTAGCTTCGCGCGTCAGGGCATTGAGACCAACCTCGTCTTCCCCAGCCTGGGCGCTGTTGGCCTTCAGCTTGTCGGCCTGCTGCTCCAGCTCCTTTTGGCGAACCGCAGAGACCTTCGCTTCGTTTTCGATGCTTGCGAGGATCTTCTGCGTCTCCTGGCGAATCTGTGCCTTGATGTCCGAAAGCTGCGCGCGAAGGCTCTTCAGTCGCGGATGGTTATTGAGCAACGACGTCTGCAGGTCGGAGATCTGCGACTGCAGACCCGACTCCGTGCTCTTCAGCCGCTGGATCGACTGAGACGACATGATGTCCTGTAATGTATCGGATGGCTGACCGGAGGCGAGAGCATTGCGTACGGACTGAGCACGCGCCTCGGCATTGGCGCGCTCCCCCCGGACCCGGGTAAGCTCTGCCGAAATGTCGTTCAACTGCTGTGTGGCGAAATTCGACCCGCCGTTGGTCGGCAGCAGTCCGTGCACGGCGCGGTATTCCGCCACCTTCTGCTCGGCATCATTGACCTTCTGGCGGAGATTTTCGATCTCCGGCTCCAGCCAGCGCGTCGCCTCGGAATTCGAATCCAGCTTGGCGCCGCTCTGGGTGGCAAGGTAGACCCCCGCCATTGCATTGGGGATTGTCGCCGCGAGCTTCGGATCCTTCGAGGTGAAGGTAATGCCGATCACGCGCGAGCCCGGCACCTGATAGACCTGAAGCCTCTCCATGAAGGCGTCGATCACGCGCTCTTCGGGGGGATTCTCATACGGGTTTTTCTTGAGGTGGAGCGCCACCAGGATATCGGTGAGTGCTGAGCCATTTGCGGCCGCATCGAACTCCGGCAAATCGTAAAGCTTCTGGCCGTTGATGACCTGCTTGATGAGGTCCGAGGATTGGAGAAGCTGCACCTGGCTCGCAATATTGAGCTCGTCCAGCAATGGTCCCGCATTGGCATCGTTTACCTGCGCATTGGCGAAGGCTGGGGCACGGGGCTCGATCAGGATGCGGGTTTCGCTTCGGTACTTGGGGGAAATCATCTTAGCGCCCGTGAAAGCGATCCCTGCCCCCAACGCGGTGATTGCCAGGACCTTCAGCCGGCGTGCCCAAACGGCGCGGACCAATTGTCCAAGATCTATGTCCACATCCTGATGACCCGATACGCCGGACATGCTTGTACTCCAAGAACAAACGTGGCCGCGAGGGTAAATCACTATAGTAACCCAACGGTTAATGCTTGCGCCGCCCCTCCGGCGGCACATCGACCGGTCGAAGTCAAAAAAATCGGCGGTTTTTACCGACCGTTAACCCTAACGGATTGATAACGGCTGAGATCGAATTCGTTTTCCTATGAGCAGACGCGATGCCCTTCGCACAGCCCAAGTTCCTGATGGCTCTGAGCCTCGCCGCCACGACCGCGGTCCTGAGCGGCTGCAATAGCTACAAGCCCGCGCCCCAGGCCTTCAACCAGGCGACGATCCAGCCCTATTCGCTGGACAGCGGCGACCGGCTGCGCATTACCGTGTTTGATCAGCCAAGCATGACCAACACGTACACGATCGACCAGGCCGGCTACATCGCCTTCCCGCTTGTCGGTCAGGTCCCTGCTCGCGGGCGCACGCTGCAACAGCTATCGGGGCAGATCGCGCAGAAACTCAGGCAGGGCTACTTGCGCGATCCCGACGTCACGATCGACGTCGACCGCTACCGCTCGATCTTCGTTATGGGCGAAGTTGGCCAGTCCGGCCAATACGCCTACGTTCCCGGAATGACGGTGCAGAATGCCGTTGCCGTTGCCGGCGGCTTCACCTCGCGCGCCAATCAGGGCGCGGTCGATGTGACGCGCAAGATTAACGGGCAAGTGATCACGGGGCGCGTCAATATCTCTTCTGCGATCATAGCCGGCGACACCATCTATGTTCGCGAACGACTGTTCTGATCCTCGATGACTGAACAGCGTCCGCTCCGCATTCTCCATTGTTTTAGGTCACCGGTTGGCGGAGTCTTCCGCCATGTCCGCGATCTGGTGCTAGAGCACAGCAAGGCGGGGCACGAGGTCGGCATTCTCTGCGACAGCTCTACGGGCGGCGAGCATGAAGACCGTCTATTCGACGATATTCGTCCCTTCCTGGCGATGGGTTTGACGCGCATGCCGATGCGGCGGCACGTCAGCCTCTCCGATCTCGGAATGCTCTGGGACACGTACAAGAACATCAAAAGTTTGCGGCCGGATGTGCTGCACGGTCACGGCGCCAAAGGCGGTGTGCTCGCGCGACTTGCCGGCTCAGCCCTGCGGGTGAACAGGTATCGCGTAGCCCGCCTCTATACAGCGCACGGCGGAAGCCTGCATTATTCCCGCAGATCGCTCATGGGGCAATTCGTGCTCCGCATGGAGCGTCTGCAGGAATACTTCACCGACGCCCTCGTCTTTATCTGCGAGTACGAGCGCGAAGCGTATACGAAGAAGGTCGGTCGACCACGGACGGAAACGCGGCTGATCTACAACGGGATCGGTGAGCGTGATTTCGAGCTCATCCCAACCCGCTCAGATGCAGTCCACTACATCTATGTCGGCATGCTGCGGGACCTTAAGGGTCCCGATCTCTTTGTGGAGGCCTTCGCGAAAGCGGAGCGTATTCTCGGACGTCCGCTTTCGGCCGTGATGGTCGGCGACGGACCAGACCGCGACAGATACCGGGACATGATGATCGAACGCGGCCTGGGCAAGCGGATCAGCATGCTGCCGGCAATGCGCGTCCAGCAAGCCTTCGCAATGTCTCAGAATCTCGTCGTGCCGTCACGCGCCGAGGCCATGCCTTACATCGTGCTCGAGGGTCTCGGCGCCGGCAAGACCATCATCGCAACGCGTGTTGGCGGAATTCCCGAGGCATTGGGCAGAGATAGCCCGGCCCTTGTCAACCCTGACGATTCCGACGATCTTGCGCGCGCCATGGCGGATGCGATCCGCATCCCCGATTGGCATGACGCCGTGATGCCGCCGATGGAGCAGGTGAAGTCGGTTTTCTCCGCCTCGGTGATGGCCAATGATGTCCTGAAATTGTACCACGACCTCCTGGAGCTCCAATCCGGGCAAGCTCTTGCGGTTGCTTCGTAAAAGTTTCTTAGGGGCTTTCTGCTATTGCCGTTCCGATAACCAGCGGCGGTAGCCTCATGAACAAGGCAGAGAAAAGCGATCAATTTGACCTCGAAGCGCTACGCAAACAGGTTTCAGACATCAATCGGCACAGCGAAGACGCGGATAAAAAGGCCCAGCCGGAGCCGATCAACAGCTATGCCCGTCGGATCGCCGAGCAATTCAGTGCCGGAAACCGCTCGCCGGCTATCATCATCGGCCAGTTTCGCCTGTTCGAATTTGCTTCGCAATTTCTGATCGGGCTGCTCGTATTCCTTCTCTGGCCGGGGAATGAGGCGGAGACCCTCTTCGGACGCACCATCACTGCCGTAATTGTTGCGGCCCTCCTCGTCTGCGGGCTACAGACGGCCGACACTTACTCCGTCCCCGCCTTGCGCATGCGTTTGCGCCTGCTGCCACGCGTTTTTGCCGTGTGGGGATCGGTCTTCTTGATCGTCGCTAGCGCAAGCGCATTCGCCGGCAACGTCAGCTCGACCGTGGTGCCGGCCTACCTTGCCTGGTTCGTTGCTGGCGCAATCTTCCTCCTCGCCGCTCGCTTCCTGTTCGCCTACGGCATCCGCAACTGGTCGCGCAACGGCATCATGGAGCGCCGCGCTGTGATCGTGGGCGGTGGAGCACCGGCCAAAGAGCTGATCCGGGTCCTCGAGCAGCAGCCCGACAATGACATCCGGATTTGCGGCATCTTCGATGATCGCGGCGAGAAACGGTCGCCGATCATGGTCGCAGGTTATCCGAAGCTCGGAACGGTCGCCGAACTGGTCGAGTTCGTCCGTATCACGCGCATTGACATGCTGATTATTTCGCTTCCGCTGAGCGCCGAGGCACGCATTCTGCAGCTGTTGAAGAAGCTTTGGGTCCTGCCCGTCGATATCCGCCTCGCCGCTCATGCAAATCGTCTGCGCTTTCGTCCGCGCGCCTACTCGCGCATCGGCTCGGTCCCGATGCTCGATATTTTCAACAAGCCGATCCGGGACTGGGATTCCGTCGCCAAGCGCTGTTTCGACATCTTCTTTACGTTGCTCGCTCTGGCGCTTTTCTGGCCGATCATGCTGGCCACGGCGGTCGCCATCAAGCTGACCTCGAAGGGACCGGTCTTCTTCAGGCAGAAGCGTCACGGTTTCAACAACGAGATCATCAACATCTTCAAGTTTCGTTCGATGTATGCCGACAAGGGCGATCCGACCGGTCGCGCCGCCGTCACCAAAGGTGATCCTCGCGTAACCCCTGTCGGACGCTTTATCCGCAAGAGCTCGATCGATGAACTGCCGCAGCTTTTCAACGTGCTGACGGGCGACCTTTCGCTGGTCGGCCCGCGCCCGCACGCCATTCTTGCGCAGGCGAAGGATCGTGCTTTCGGTGACGTCGTGGAAGGCTATTTCGCTCGCCATCGCGTGAAGCCCGGGGTGACCGGCTGGGCGCAGATCAACGGTTGGCGCGGAGAGGTCGATCACGACGACAAGATCAAGTTCCGGACGGCCTACGACCTCTACTACATCGAGAACTGGTCGCTCTGGTTCGATCTGAAGATCCTGCTCCTCACGCCCTTCCGGTTGTTCAATACGGAAAACGCCTATTGAGCGCGGTCGAGGCGACACCTCGGCGCGTTCCCCAGCCGCAACGAGCAACGTTGCGGCTGCTTGGTTCGGCGATGGTCGCCCTTGGCGTCTTTCTCTCCGGCTTCGTTATCGACGAGCCGGCGCCTTATGAGCTCTGGATGGCCGCGCTTCTCTGCATCTGGTTCATTCTGGGGCTTAGGATTTCGCGCTTCACCGCGCCGCTTCTGGCACTGCTGCTTGCCTTCAACATTGGTGGCATGCTTTCGCTGACGCAAATGAAAGATCTCGGGACCGGACCGATGTATGTCGCCGTTTCGACCTTCCTCGCGCTCACAGCGATCTTCTATGCAGCGATTATCGAGGATAGCCATCGGCGCCTGCCGCTCATTTTCAATGCCTGGGCATTCGCCGCCGTTTTCACCTCGCTGCTCGGGATTCTTGGCTATTTTCACGCCTTCCCCGGCGCAGAGGTCTTCACGCTCTATGATCGTGCCAAGGGCGCCTTCCAGGACCCTAACGTATTCGGCCCATTCCTGGTCCCACCGTCCCTCTACCTCGTCCACGGCATTCTCGTCGGCAACTTGAGGACGTCGCCGATCAAGGCCCTTGCACTGTTGATCCTGGCACTTGGCGTGTTTTTGTCATTCTCGCGTGCGGCCTGGGGTCTTTTTCTTCTCGGCATTGTCCTTCTGATCTTCTGCATGTTGCTCAAGGAACGCAGCGGCGCGTTTCGCCTGCGGATCCTAATCCTGTCGCTTGCCGCGATCATGCTGCTAATCGGATCGCTGGTCGTTGCATTGCAATTTCCGAAGGTCAGCGCGCTCTTTTCGGCACGCGCCCAGCTCGTGCAACAGTATGACGGCGAGCACCTCGGTCGCTTCGATCGCCACCGCATTGGCTTCACGATGATGATGGAACGGCCGCTCGGAATCGGTCCGCTGGTCTTCGGCACAATGTTTCCGGAAGACGAGCACAATGTCTGGCTGAAATCACTAACGAGCTACGGTTGGCTCGGCTTTCTCAGCTATGTCACAATGCTTTGCTGGACGATCTATCTCGGGTTCAGGAATCTCCTCAAGGATCGCCCGTGGCAGCCCTATCTGATGATCGCATGGATCGGGGTGTTAGGGCATGCAGCAGTCGGCAACGTCATCGACGTCGACCACTGGCGACATGTCTACCTGCTTTTCGGCGTCGTCTGGGGCTGCGCTGCGCTCGAACAGCGCCATAAACGGCGTCTTACAACACGTCGGTCTTGCGAACGAACGCCGGCGCGCTAGTCTTTGATTTATGATTACAGCCACACAAATGCGCGGCGCCCGCGCCATGACCGGAATGAGCATCGAGCAACTGGCAGCCGCATCCGGGTTGCCCGCTGCCACCATCGAAACAATGGAACGCGACGAGCGGGACGGGGAGCCACACGCATTGCTCGCCGTCAGGCAAGCACTTGAAGCGGCGGGCATTATCTTTATTGCCAGCGGCAATCACGACGAAGGCGGACCGGGGGTGAGATTACGGGCGCGCACAGGGGTCGATGAAGGCATCCGCCCGGAAAACCTCAACGCTGCGAACGACGATTAATCCAATATCCTTCTTGGAGACCCGAGATTACAAATAGGCCTTTGCGAGAGCCGAAAGCTTGACCTGGTCTCTGACGCCCTGTCGATAGAGCTGTATCAGAAGCGCGCCGATAGTCTCGGCGGCCGAGGTGTTCCGCTCGAGCCCCCTGTCCTTACAGACATCGTCAAGCACCCCGGACAAAAGATCGAGATCGTCCGAGAAAAGCGGCAGGTCACGTGGAAGAACTGGGGATTTGAGCATGACGCCACAGGTCCCGTCAGAGGGCTATCAATACCAGCAACATTGTCATCGACGGCCCATCCATAGCCGACGATGCGGTCACTATGCGCGCGAGCCGGCGATTTATCAACCAAACATTTCTCGCGGAAACATTTATGTGAATGGCGTAGGCCAAGCCTGCTGATAGGCGAGTGCTGCCTCAGTTCTTCAGCTGCTCCGAGGCAAGCTGCGACTGGAGCGAGCCCTCAATGATGATCCTTGCGCTGACCTTGACGACATAGGTCTCGGCCAGTTCGGTCAGCGCCAGCGCGACTTCGTGCTCCGGCCAACCCGACGACACGGCCTTCTCGACCAGAGCCCCAAAGGGCTCCGATAGCGCTTCCCGGCATGTTTTGCTCGTCTCGCCGTCTGCCATGCGTCATCCACCAGCATTTGTGGGACATATATTACAGAAAACTAATAATTATTCGAGTTACCACGACAAATTTCTGACAGCGGTATTTCCGTTGAGCCTCAACAGGTAGCCGTCAGCATCGGAAATACTGCCGGAACAACGCGATTGCGTCGGCGCCGCACAATTGATTCTTCGACAAGTACCATCAAGGAGGCGAGATGGCCTTCGGGCTTCTGGGGGTGCCGAAGGTTGATTGTAAATGGTCGGGGCGACTGGACTCGAACCAGCGACCCCTTGACCCCCAGTCAAGTGCGCTACCGGGCTGCGCTACGCCCCGACCTGCCAAAACGGCCTGATCCTGTTAGTCTTTTGGGATTCCACACGCAAGAGGAAAATCGCCACCGGTGAATAAAAAGGAATGAAGCGCGCTTCAACACAGAAAATCCCAGGGGGAATCCGACGGGCGGCTCGCTTCCATTCTCATCCGAAGTCAACGACGCCGACTGGGCCAATTGGAGATGCCGTTCGCAACATGGAAGGCGCTCAGCGGCGCACCACCTGGTGGTTTTCACAAAGCCAGCCAATCAACCGAATGTGCAGACGGAGATAAGGGCTGCCAGTGTTCCCAGTTGAGATCCCTTGATGGATTCGTTTCACTTGTGAACGGCTTCCGTGGCGCCGTCGATGGTTGATATGCCGTAGTGCAGCGAGCCCAATTCCGGTCAGACGCGATGGATCCTATTTTTGTTCCATCGCCTCCCATAGCCGTTCCTTGCGCGTCTTTGGCTTTAGCCGCTTATAGGTTCTTTCAACGAAACGAAGGAACCTCGTTACATGCATCAGCTTGTCAACGAATGAGCTCAAATTCACGAGACGCTCCGCCAGCACCTCGTTTGCCGTGAAAGCGATCTCGGCAGGAGAGTATTCTGGAAAGCGTGCGGAAAGCTCTGCATAGGAATTGGTTCGCTCGCGGCCAATAATGTCGATCTTCCCGCGCCGATACATTAGTCGCAAGACCACTTGTTCGAACGTCCAGTCATGAACGTCAAGAACCTGATAGCGCTCGCTTCTCTTGGACGAGAAGCCGGCCAGAGTGACCGTTACTCCCAGTTGGAGATTGGCGAGCCAAAAGCACAATGCAAATCCCGTGGTTGGCAGACTTGCAGGTGGATAAAACGGAGCGAACACATCCGTCAGATCCAGATGCCTGACTTTCACATCACCAAATGCGGAAGCTGGGCTGAACTTTTCGCTGTCACCGATGGTCAGATTGATGATCCCAAGGAAGCTGCTTTTATCAAAGTACTGGAGAACCTTGGATACTTTGCCGCTTTTGACAAGGTTGGCTCCCAGAGCTCCGCTTCGCGACACCAAAAGGGCATTGCGCGTAAACGGTTTGCTCAGGACCTTGTAGACCTTGTTGAAGAAGATGAAGAGCGTCGCCTCAGGAAAGCGCGACGCAAGCTCGTCGATGTCGACCTCGTCGCTGTTTGCCACTAAGACGATATCGCTGTAGCCGAGAAAAAACGACCTCCAGTCCTCCGAGTTGATTTCCACTGGAGGAGTCGCGTTCATCATTTCAAGATCGCTAGCGCCAGATCTGCTCATCGTTCAAACCATGTTTGTGTTGTCGTGCTAAAGGAACGCGTGGAGGCAGTTGTGCGATCGCCGTTCTCCGTTTCACTACTTCGCCTGCCCCAGTTTTCACCAGGCGCTCCGGCGCTCCCGCATAGACGCCAAAAGGCACCGTTATCCTTTCACCACACTGTTCGTCCCTCTATGGCGCCTCGGGCGATACGGAAGCCCACAAGCACCCCGGCTCCCGCGCCGATCCAATAAACGAAGCTCGACGCAAACGCCGAATTTCAGGCGTCACACCGGGGCGAACTGCGGATCGATCGCGAGCGCCTTGTCGAGCCACTTTTGGGCATACTCGACATCCTGCCAGTTCTTGAACCAAGGGCCTCCGTTGGTGTAGTGAACGCCCTTCGGATAGCCAGCGGACGGCTTTGAGCTCCAGCCTTCCAGCCAGTTCCACTCTTCCGGAATTTCTCCGATCTCGCTGTCATCGGCCCATTGGAGACGATGAAGAAACGCGCCAGTTTCGGCGTTGATGCGTTCCGGCGTCAGGTTGCGGGTGGAGGGATGGCCGCAATTGAAGAGCATGAACGACGACCAGTTCTTCCGCGGATACGTTGTCTGGATCTTCCCATCCATCTTTACGCCTTCCTTCGGCGTGTAATCATGATGGACGCAGGCAACGGCATGGTCTTCATTGCGATACTGCAGCAAGTCAGCGACGTCGCCAAAGAACAGGAAATCGCAATCGCAAAACAAAGCCCAGCCCTTGTAATCGGCAAGCCATGGCGTGAAGAATCGGGAATAGGTAAATTCCGTTGATGCCAGCGGATCGACCGCGCGGGTGTAGACACCACGGTCGATTAGATCCTGCAGCTTGATTGGGTGTACATCGACCTCGATCGAGGCATGTTCGAGCAGCGATTCCTTCGCAACTTCATAGGCGATATCTTCGCGTGAATCCCAACCGATGTAGACTGATAAGTCTGCCATGCACACTCCCCTTTTCTTCAGTAATCAGAAGCCGATGGAACACTCGGCGCTGTTCTTATCAGCGCCGATCATTGCTAGCTCGCGCATCGTAACGCGAGCATGAGAAGGGCTTCTCAAAGCTCAAATCTGATTTGAGCAAATGTGAACAACAAATGTAAACAGCAAAACTCACCTTAAACAACGAAAGATGTGGACACTTCGCGACCGGACGCGCGATTGATATTGGCATATCAGCAACTTCGAGGGATCGACGGTAGAATCCGCCGGTCATGGACCGATCCCACGGAGGACCCGTTTGTGACCTAGTTTCCTAGTGTTTCCCCGGATTGTTGCAAACGACGCTTGGCACCTTTCACGAACGCCACGGCGAACAGACCTGGAACAACCCAATGTGGCTCGACTTTTTACCGAAACCTATGGAATCTCAAGCGCTCGGCGCCCTCTGCGGAAAAGGACAGCCGGGCCAACTCCCTTCGCGCGATATGTACCTCGGTTGCCAAGACCGCTTGCCTTGTGTCTGTTCCATGGCAGACCAGCCAAAGGCTAATCGTTGCCAAGATGGGGAAATCCGAGATGGTGTCCCGATGGGTGGTGTAGCTCGCGCCTGATGGCCGTGCTTTCCGGCAAGGGCCGGAGGGGATATCAGCGTGCGACTGCAGGCAGGCTGATTA
>NZ_JAIQXS010000049.1:0-2540 GCF_020166565.1 Rhizobium sp. 3T7 | reverse complement strand
GTAAGCGCGAATTTCTGCGCACCTTCTGAAGCGCCGTGCTCTCAGGCATGAAGTGTCCACCAAAATAGGTGGACACCAAATCATGGAAGAAGATGAGCAAAGACTGCGGGTGCGGCTTGTGGGTAGTGACGGCCGCCGTCGATATGACCCAGCTTCGGTAGATCGTCTTGTTGCAGCCTGCCTTGAACCGGGGGTCTCGGTATCGCGGCTTGCGCTTGCACACGGCGTGAATGTCAATCTCCTGCGGAAATGGATACAGAGGGCCAAGCGGCTTGGTCATCCTGTGCCTGGGGGTCCGGCGTTCGTTCCGGTTCAGGTCGGTCCCGATCGGAGCCTGGCAGTGCAGCGCAGCAGCTTGGATAAAAGCATCAAGAGGCTGTCTTGTGCGGCCAAGCTGAGCGCTTCACTGCCGAACGGGGTGAGCGTGACGGTGGAATGCAGTGATGTCGATGGTTTGGCCGGAATAATAGGAGCGCTGGGTCATGTTCAGACTTGGCGCTGATCTCAAGGTTTACCTGCATCGCGAACCGATCGACTTTCGGGCCGGCATCAACAGCCTTGCGGTCCTGGTCCAGGAGACGATGGCGCTGGATCCCTTTGCTCCTGCGGTTTTTGCGTTCTGCAATCGCCGGCGTGACCGGATGAAGCTCCTGTTCTTCGACCGGTCCGGTTTTGTGATGGTCCTGAAGCGGTTGACCGAGGACAAGTTCCGATGGCCCCGTCGCGAGGTGCCGATGGTCATGCTGACGACAGAGCAACTGCACTGGATTCTCGATGGCATCGACATCGACGCGATGGTCCGTCATCCGGTGCGGCAATATCAGATCGCCGGCTGAGGATGGCGAATTGAGCTGTTGACGCGGCGAAGCGGTTCAGATTCAAAACTAGGATGACTCGAACCGGCGATCCCAGTGTTGCAGAGCTGATGGCGCAGTTGGCGGCCCATGCTGCCGAAATCGCTGCGCTCAAAGCCGAGAAGGAAGCGCTCTCGCAGCGAGTCGTCAAGCTGGAAGAAGAGCTGGCACTGGCAAAGCTCCATCGCTTTGCCCCCCGCAGTGAAAAGCACATCGATCGTCTCTTCAACGAGGCCGAAGAGGCTGCGGTCGAGGATGACAGCGAGGCAGGCGATGTTGTCGAGCTTCCGGACACGGGCCTGCCAGCGGTAGAAGGTCAAACGGGAAAGAAGCGTGGACGCAGACCTCTGCCGGAAGACCTGCCACGCGAGCGCGTCGAATATGACCTCCCCGACGATCAGAAGTCTTGTCCCTGCTGCCAGGGTCAGATGCATCGCATGGGCGAGACCGTTACCGAGCAGCTTCATATCGAGGTCAAGGCGAAGGTCCTACAGAATGTGCGGTTCAAGTACGCTTGCCGCCATTGCGACCGCACCGGGATCAACACGCCCGTCGTGATCGCACCGATGCCGACGCAGCCCCTGCCGGGCAGCATCGCTACCGCCTCGACGTTAGCCTTCGCGCTCGTCCACAAATACGTCGACGGCACACCGCTTTACCGCGTGGCTCAGACATTTGAGCGTGCTGGTGTTCCGATCAGCCGCGGCGCTCTCGCTCACTGGGTCATCGGCTCAAGCGAGAAGCATCTGAACCGCATCTATGATGCGCTGAAACTGCGGTTGCGATCGCAGCCTCTCATTCATGGCGATGAGACGACAGTCCAAGTCCTCAAGGAAAAGGACAAGGAGGCCACCAGCACATCGTACATGTGGGCATATCGCAGCGGCGAGGACAGTGACGAGCCAATCGTATTGCTCGACTATCGGCCGGGGCGCGGCCAGATCCACCCGCAGACCTTCCTTGGTGACTACCGCGGCATATTGGTGAGCGATGGCTACACGGCCTGGCGCACATTGCATGGCGCAACCCATGTCGGATGCATGGCTCACTCCAGGCGGCGCTTCGTCGAAGCCCTCAAGGCGAGAAAGAATGGCGGCGGCCCGCCGGAGCAAGCGCTCAGGTTCTTCGAGCAGCTCTACCGGATCGAGAGGCAGGCGCGAGACAAGATGCCCGAGGCCAATGAAACGCAGGCCGACTGCATTCGCCGCTTCCGCCAACAGCACAGTTTGCCTGTCCTGAACGCCCTCAAGACGTGGCTCGATAACATCGCGCCAAAGGTCGCACCCGATACCAAGCTCGGCGACGCCGTGTCCTACACTCTGAACCAGTGGGATTATCTGACGCGCTACACCAGCGACGGCAGGATGCCCATCGATAACAACATTCTGGAACGTGACATCAGAGTTTTTGCGACCGGAAGAAAATCGTGGCTGTTCAGCGACACTGCTGACGGAGCCAAGGCCAGCGCAGTGATCTATAGTTTGATGCTGACATGCCGCGCCTGTAGCGTAGACCCTCTGATCTGGCTGCGGCACGTGCTTGCTGAGTTGCCGCAGCGAGACGACGACGCCGACATCGGCGACCTGCTACCGATCAACTTCTCGAAAACATCCACCGCCTAACGGAGCCGGATCTCGCTACCGATGCGAGGCGCGTTCAGCGGTGCATCGAAAATCGCGCTTACGG
>NZ_JAIQXS010000048.1:0-2569 GCF_020166565.1 Rhizobium sp. 3T7 | reverse complement strand
CAGCGGATCCGAGCCACCGTCATCGGAGCCATCATCGCCTCCGCCGTCATCGCCACCACCGTTGTTCTGGCCATTGTCGTCGCCGCCGGACTGGTCGTCGCCGCCAGACTGGTCGTCGTCGTCCCCACCGCCATTGTCGTCGCCGCCACCATTCTGACCATCGTCATCGCCGCCGCTGTTCTGGCCGCCATTGTCGCCATCATCACCGCCGCCGTTCTGGCCACCATTACCGCCATCGTCACCGCCGCCCTGATTCTGGCCGTCGTCGCCTCCGCCCTGGTTGTCCTGGTTCGTTCCGAAGATATCTTCAGGCAAATTGGTCAGCCCCGTGTTGCGGGCAATGATCGCGGCAAAGCCCTGCTCTTCGACGATGTCGTAGAAGTCGAGGTTTTCCACGCGGTCGAGGTAGTAGAGGCGATCGCCCTCCTGGATGCGGTCCAGTTGCTCGTGCAGGATGACCCAGAAGGTCTGCCCGACGACACCGCCATTGATATGCTTCTCGGCAAGACCGCCAACGAACAGATCGACACGGTCGATGCCTTTGACGATGCCGGTGCCGTCCGGCTGCATCGCGACATCTATGTCAGGATTGACCTGCTTGAATTTCGCGATGTCGCCTGGCTGAAGCACGAGATCAGGATAGGCCTGGCGGAACTGGTTGATCACGGTGTCCGACAGGCCATTGCGGGTCTGGAAGTCCTCCCATGAGGTGTAGGGCGTGAGGTTACCGGCAAAGCCGACCGCCTCATGCACATAGGGATCTGTCGAGGCCAAGAGATCCGCGCGGATCTGGTTCATCGAGCCAAGACCGACATCCCATTCGCGGGCAACGTCGAAGGCGAACACGTCGGCACTGCTGCGCACCAGATCGTTGCGCACCGCATCGACAATATTGACATCGACCTCTTCAGCCGGCTGCACGACGCCCCCGGCAAGGATGCCGTTGATACCCAGCTGTTCATAGCCCGGTTGCGGTACATAGCCGGGAGGCAACGGGGCTGTGAACGCGCTGGCGTCGTTCGTCGGGTTGAGGAAGGCGTCGAATAGCGCGATCTGGGTCGGATGGCCTTGCGCATCCATCACGGTCAAGTTCTGGGCGATCAGCGAGTGGCCGAAGCGATAGGCCGCCGTCGCGAATTCGTGCGATACGCGCGCATCGACATCGGGGTTGTAATCGTTGAAGCCATGCTCGCCGTCTCCCTTCATGCCGCCGAGCAGCTTGTCGGCGAACTCGGTGTAAACGACACGCTGGTATTCCGTTTCATTGATCACCTTGGCGGCCTGGAAGAGTTCCTCGGCGGTGCCAGTGAAACCAGCCTCCAGGAGCCCGGCAACATGGAAGTTGTGATTGCGGGCCCAGATGGTGTGGATCGCCGTCAAGGCGATGTTCTCGTTGGCCCGGCCATCGCCGGCCACATAGTGATCGAGCAGGCTGATGAACGGGTTGGTATCGAGCAGCAGCGCAAAGCCACTGCCCATGAAGTTCGAGGTCATCTGCGGCAGCATCGCTTCGTTGATGTGACCGTTTGCATCGACCAGACCGGCGAAATAACTGCGGAAGGTGACGGAGCCGCCCGGCAATGAGGATGCCGTGAACACCGTATTGTTCGCCCAGTGATGCATGATCAGTTCACGCAGGTTGGGCAGCAGGTTGAAGGTCGGGTTGGACGCATCGGGCGCACCGGCCAGGAGCCGACCGCTGAACCCGCCGTGGCCGTCGCCTTCCCTGAGGAACTGACCGACGAGCTCATCGGAGCCGTAAGCCTGGTTCTGATCGGCAAAGGGCGAGGTCTTGTTGAGGTTCTCAGGAATGCCATTGGCATCGAAGGCGGAGACCGTTCCGCGGGTCAGATCCGCCGGATTGTCGGTACCGGGCGTATGTCCGGCGCCTGGCGCGCCGATCTGGATCGTGCCATTGCCGCCCTTCGGCAGGAAGTCGAGACCATGGTCGAAGTACTGGCCGAACGCAGTGAACAGGCTGTTGGCATGCTCTGCACTGGTCGCCAGGTTCGCCTCCTGAGCGCCGAGTGCATTGCTGATCGCGCGCGGATCCAGCCCGTTGAAGAGCGGGTTGATATCGCGGTTGTGGGTGCTGTCGTTGTAGTCGCCGAAATGCGCATCCGTCAGACGGATGAACGGCTGATCGGCGGATCCGTAGTTCGGATGTGCGCGGTTGTTGCCGGTGCCTTCGAGATCGCGAATGCCGACCGCATCGTTGTCTTCGCCGCCCGGCAGACCATTCACGAGGTTCTTCAGTGCCGTGAGGTCACTGGCCGTCAGATGGAAGGCGCCGTTGCCTCCCGGATCGTCATTGCCGCCTCCGCCGCCATCGCCACCGTTTCCACTATTGCTGCCGCCACTGCCGGAGCCGGCCTCGAATGTCGGGGTGCCGGTGCTGGCGAAGGTGATCGAATGCGTTCCGTTCGACATCGTCGTCATACCGTTGGCCGTCGTCGAGTGGTAGTCGGCGAGCGTCGAACCGGGGGCCAGTTCGATCACGTCTTGTGGCCGCAACGTGCCGACGATGGTGTCGTGGCCGCCGTTCGACTTGAAGACGATGCGGTGCGCC
>NZ_JAIQXS010000047.1:0-2691 GCF_020166565.1 Rhizobium sp. 3T7 | reverse complement strand
ATTAGAACCAGCATTAGTGCTGACACTAATATCAGATCTGAGAGGTTGGCATGGCTCGCATGGAGATCATTTCCGGCGTTGAGCGTAGGCGGCGGTGGTCGAAGGAAGCGAAGCTGGCGATATTGGCGGAAACGGATCAGCCCGGCGTTCGCATTGGTGATGTCGCTCGTCGTCATGACATTTATCCTGCGCAGATCCGTTTATGGCGGAAAACGCTTAGCCACTTCGATGTGTCAGCAACGTTCCTTCCGGTCCACCTGGTCAACGAAGTAAGCCTCGGGCAGATGCCGGCGGCCGGCGGGGCGCCCGCGCTTATCAAGATCCAGCTACGAAATGGTCGCAGTTTGAAAGTTCCGGCGGACATTGAACGCAAGACGCTGTCATCGTTGATCGCGTGTGTTGAGGCTGCATGATCGGGCCGACCGGGAATGTGCGGGTCTACTTGGCTTGCGGGGTGACCGATATGCGGCGTGGTATCGATGGACTGTCTGCGATGGTCGAGGCGGTGATCAAGGAAGCGCCGGGTTCCGGCGCGATCTTCGGCTTCCGCGGAAAACGCGCCGACCGGATCAAGCTTTTATGGTGGGATGGCCAAGGGTTCTGCCTGTTTTACAAGATTCTCGAGCGCGGATACTTTCCTTGGCCGACGGCGAAAGATGGTGTTGCGCATCTGACGCAGGCTCAGTTGTCGATGCTTGTTGAAGGGATTGACTGGCGCCGACCAGCGTGGACCTCCGCCCCTGGCCGCACGGGTTAAAAGCTATATTTTACAGAGACATCCGGGGCAAAACGCTAGTGCTTTCGCGGCAAATCGGCTATGTTTTTGGGCATGAAAGCACCGCCGCTGGACAGTCAGGACGAGCTATTGGCATTGCGCGCGCTCGTCGCTGAACAGGCGGCGAAACTTGAGAGCCAAGAAGCCGAGGTCATCAAACGCGACTCGATCATCGGTCTTCTGCGCGCGCAGCTGGAACTGCTCCGACATCGGCAGCACGGCGCATCCTCGGAAAAGATCGATCGGAAGATTGAGCAATTCGAACTGATGCTCGAGGAGATCGAAGCCTCTCGCGCCGAGGCTGATGCTCGTTCCGGAAAAGGCCTGCTGCCAGATCTGGATGATACCCCCGACAAGCCGAAACGCAGACCTCTGCCGGATGGCCTTCCAACTGAAGAGCGGGTGTACACAGCGCCCTGCAGTTGCCCGACTTGTGGTGGCATGTCCTTCCTGAAGGCGGCCGACAAGGTGGTCCAGGTGATGGAGCATGTGCCGGCTTCTGTGAAGATCGTCCGGCATATCGAGAAGCGCATGGTCTGTAAGGACTGCGATACAATGGTATCGGGTGAGATGCCGAGCTTGCCGATCGAGCGAGGCAAACCTGGACCAGGACTGCTCGCACACATCATGGTCGCCAAATTTGACGATCATATCCCACTCTACCGTTTGTCCGAGATGTACGACCGGCTGGGGATAGACATCTCCCGGTCTGTCATGGCGGACTGGGTTGGCCGTGTGTCCGTTCTGCTCTCGCCCCTCATCCTGCTGATCAGAGCCCATATCGCCGCGGTCGACCGAATACACACGGACGATACGCCGGTCGATGTTCTCGACCCAGGACGAGGAAAGACGAAGACCGGCAGGGTGTGGGTCTATGTCTTCGATGGCAGCGGCTACCAGGATCCCACGCCCGGAGCGATCGCCTATTACTATAGCCCCGACCGAAAGGGCGCGCATCCGGCTGAACACCTCGCTCACTTCAGCGGCGTAATGCATGCGGATGGGTATGCTGGCTATAGCAAGCTTTACGGCAACCAGATCATCGAAGCTGCGTGCATGGCGCATGTGCGCCGCAAGTTCCATGATGTGATCAAGCTCAAGCCATCTCCGATCGCCGACGAGGCTCTGTCGCGCATCGGTGCACTCTACGATATCGAGGATCGTATCCGCGGCATGTCGGCTGACGAGAGGCGAACACTGCGCCAGCAACACGCCAGACCCATTCTGGCGGACCTCAAGGCCTGGATAGAAGTGACACTTTCAACGCTGCCGCAGAAACAGAAGCTTGCCGAAGCGATGCGATACGCCCTCTCGCGATGGGCAGCTTTGAGCGTCTACATTGACGATGGCCGTGTCAAAATCGATAACAACATAGCTGAGCGCGCTATGAGGCCACTCGGAATTGGAAGAAAAAATTGGCTCTTCGCCGGCTCTGACAAGGGCGGCGAGCGCATCGCCAATATCCTGACCATCATCGAGACAGCCAAACTCCATGGCCACAATCCCGAGACCTATCTCACAGACGTCCTGACCAGGATCCAGAGCCATCCGAAAGATCGACTTGAGGAACTGCTCCCGTGGCAGTGGACTCCGGCAAAAGACCGGTACGAGGCTGCGTGATGGCACGCTCAAGGATCATCTATACCCTCAAACAGGTCGCTGAGATGATCGGCGAGAACCTCGAGTTGATCGAAGAGGTGACCGCCAACTCGGATAATATCAGCGAAGGCGAATTGCTTTATGTCCGCGACGGCAGCGAATCCGGCACAAAGGGCCTGACCGAGAACGGCGTGGACGAGCTCCAGAATCTCCTCGCCGACATACGGACATGGGATGGTGGAATCCGCCAGTTTCTCGTCGATGAACAATGCGATCCGGATGTGGTCGAACGCGTTATGGCAGACGAGATGAAACGC
>NZ_JAIQXS010000046.1:0-2732 GCF_020166565.1 Rhizobium sp. 3T7 | reverse complement strand
ATCTGCACGTTCTCGCCGATCGTCACCTCGGCCGTGCCCTTGACGACGACCCAATGCTCGGAACGGTGATGGTGCTTCTGCAGCGACAGTTTCTTGCCCGGAGTGACGAAGATGCGCTTGACCTGGAAGCGGTCGCCGTTCAGCACCGAGGTATAGCCGCCCCAAGGCCGGTAAGAGGTCGGGTGCGTCTCGGTAAGCTGCGATGTCGACGGGGCGGCAGCGAGCATCTTCACGAGATTTCCGACATCCTGGCTGTCCTGCAGTCGTCCGACATAAACAGCGTCCTCGCTGGCGATAACCGCGATGTCGTCCATCCCCTGGACGGCGAGATGCACGCCATGGGTCATGATGAGCGAGTTCTTCGTGTTGACGACCGTCGTGTTGCCGGCTGCGACATTGCCATACTCGTCGCGGCTACCACTCTTCCAGACAGAATCCCAGCTGCCGAGATCGGACCACTTGAAGGGCGAGGGGACAACGGCGGCGTTGCTCGTCTTTTCCATGATGGCGTAGTCGATCGAGATATCAGGGCTTGTGGCGAACGCTGCCTTGTCGAGGCGTGTGAAATCAAGATCTGTCTTTGCGTTGGCAACGGCCTCTCCGGCGGCCTTGATCGTCTCCGGAGCGTGGGTGCGCAGCTCATCGAGCAGACACGAAACCGAGAACATGAACATGCCGGAGTTCCAATAGAAGCCGCCTGCGGCGAGCATCTCTTCGGCCTTGGTGAGCGGTGGCTTTTCGATGAAGCGCACCACAACCCGTGCGCCGGTCGCCAGCGTTTCTCCGCCTTCGATATAGCCGTAGCCGGTCGCGGGTTCGCTCGGCTGGATGCCGAAGGTCACGAGCTTGCCTTGGGCGGCTGTGGCTGCTGCGATGCGGACACAGTCGAAATAGGTGTCGTCGGCGACGATCTCATAGTCGGAGCCGAGCACGTGCATGATCGTGTTTTCGTTAAAGCGCTTGCTCACGACCGTCGCAGCCGCTGCGACGGCGGCGGCGGTGTTGCGGGCAACCGGTTCGAGCAAGATGGCGGCGAGGCCGATGTCCAGTTCACGCGCCTGCTCGGCGACGAGAAAGCGAAACTCTTCGTTCGTAAGAACGACGGGCGCCTCGTAAAGCGCTGGATCGGACACGCGCAGCAACGTCTCCTGGAAAAGTGTCTTGTTGCCGATGAACTGTATGAACTGCTTTGGAGCGGCAGCGCGCGACAGCGGCCAGAGGCGCGTACCCTTGCCGCCAGCCATAATCACGGGAACGATCTTCTGTGTCATTTGGAGTGTCCTTGAATATTTGCTTGCTTCGCCAATCAATTCGCCTGTGCCCACCAGCGGATTCGCTCCAGACCGGCGCGCAGCAACCCCGCGGCGGCGCCTTCACTTTCCGCCTCGGCGTAGCAGCGCATTTCGGGGGCATTGCCGGAGGGGCGGAAATGAATGATGCGTCGGTCCGTCAGTGTGACGCGAAGCCCGTCAATGTCGCTGACGCTGCCAACCTCGCCGATCGGCTGCAGAAACGCAGCGAGATTGGCAGGGCCGGCGCGAAGATAGGCCATCAACCGGCCACTGGTCTCAACCGGAAAGTTCTCAAGCCGGTCGGCCGCGGCAAGCGGCAGGTGGAAGGACGCGGCGAGGATCGAAAGCGGCTGCCGTTTAAACGCTGCAAGAGAAAGCGTCGCCAGGATCGGCACGAAGCAATCGCGCGTCGGCAGGGCGCGCAGCACGTGGCCGTTGACCTTGAAGTCGCTCGCGCTCAGCACGCCTCCGTTTGCCTCGAAACCGGCGACATGGGACTGACCGGCCGCGCGTGCTTCCTGCATCCCCGATATGACAAAGGGAGAGCCGACACGGGTGCGAATGACGCGGAAGCGACCAGCAGCTTCTATGCCGGAATTCGACGTCACGGGCGTCACGAGCGATGTGGCGCCGAGAAAGTTTGCGGCGATCAGTCCGAGGAGATCGCCTCGCAGCGGCGTGCCAGTCTCGTCTGCCACCAACGGGCGATCGCCATCGCCATCCGCAGAAACGACCGCGTCGAGGCTATGCTGCCTTGCGACATCCTTGAGCTTGGCAATCGTCTCTTTTGAAACGGCTTCGGTGTCGACCGGTATGAATGTTTGCGAGCGGCCAAACGGCACGACTGTTGCGCCGAAATGCTCCAAGAGTTCCACCAGCAGGTCACGGGCAACCGTGCTGTGCTGGTAGACACCGACTTTGAGGCCGCTAAGGGCACCCGTGGGGAGAATATTGGCATTCCGATCGCGGAACGCCGCGAGGCATTCGGCAGACCGATCCTGTGGTTTGGTGCCGCGGGGCTCAAACGCAAAACTGGCGCGATCGAGTCTTGTGGCCTCGCCCGTGATTGCCGCCTCGTCCGCCTTGTCGATCTCACCATCTGGCCGATAGAACTTTATGCCGTTGCGATCGGCTGGAATGTGCGAGCCCGTTACCATCAGGCAAGCGGCCTTTTGCTGCAGGCCATAGAGGGCCAGCGCTGGCGTTGGGACGGTACCGCAGTCGCCAACGTCGAAGCCGAGGCCGGCCAAGGCATCGGTGCAGTTTACTGCGATTTCAGGGCTGGAATCCCTGAAGTCCTTGCCGATCAGCAGAGCATCGCCGCGCCGCGCCATTCCACTGTCGAGCAGATAGCGACCGAAGGCGGTGGCATAGAGCGCCGAAGCTTGCCCCTTGAGGTCGACAGACAGGCCGCGAAGCCCACTCGTTCCAAATTTCATC
>NZ_JAIQXS010000045.1:0-4200 GCF_020166565.1 Rhizobium sp. 3T7 | reverse complement strand
GCCAGAACATCGCCTAACTGGCTCGTTCAGCAAAATCCGCTCACCGGACGCTCACGGATGACGATCCGTTACGACACCAGCCGCGGCGACGATCAGGGCCTTCGCGAGCGCATGAAGGTGCTGGCGCATGAACGCCGCCGCTTTGGCTATCGACGCCTTCATGTGCTGCTCAGGCGCGAGGGACACCTTGTGAACCACAAGAAGCTATTCCGGCTCTATCGGGAGGAGAAGCTGACCGTGCGCAAGCGCGGCGGCCGGAAGCGAGCGATAGGCACACGAGCACCGATGCTGATCCCGATGACTGCCAATCATCGTTGGTCGCTGGACTTCGTGTCGGATCAGTTCACCGATGGTCGCAGGTTCCGGGTTCTGACGGTCGTGGATGACTGCACCAGAGAATGCCTGGCTCTCGTCGCCGATACATCGCTTTCCGGCCTGCGGGTTGCCCGTGAGCTTGATCGGATCATCGAGGAACGTGGCAAACCCAGGATGGTCGTCAGTGACAACGGCAGCGAGTTCACCAGTAACGCGATCCTGCAATGGACGGATCGGTCCAAGGTCGATTGGCATTACATTGCGCCTGGCAAGCCGATCCAGAACGCCTTCATCGAAAGCTTCAATGGGCGGCTGCGCGACGAGTTCTTGAATGAAACGCTCTTCTCGTCACTGACCCATGCTCGATCAGCGCTTTCAAACTGGCGCAGCGATTACAACGATCACGACCGCATTCCGGCCTCGGCTGGCTGACACCGACCGAGTTCGCTCAGTCCATCAACACCGCGACGCGATGCGGTGCTGCGCAGCCGAAATGGCTCCGCACCGCAACTCGCCGCTACGGCCCCAAATATAGCAACCCAAAACCGCTGGAGCGAACTCAAAACTGGATAAAACTTGGGGGCAAGGTCAGATGCCATCGGCACGGATGGCGCCGACGTAATCTCGGTCGATGCTAGCACGGGGGAAGTCTTCCTCAGGACGCCGATTGCTGCCCGCGCCGCATTTCTTCGCTGCGTTCGAGTGAATCCACGACCTCCACAGGTGTCTTCATGATGATCTCACGATGCGGGAACGGGATTGAAATACCGGCCGCCTTGAACGCGTCCCACAATGCCATCAGGACCTGACCGCGGACATTAGTCAGCCCATTGCTCGGGTCGGAAATCCAGAATCTCAGTTTGAAGTCGAGCGACGATGAGCCAAATGCGGTCATCCAACAAACCGGCGGGGCGTGGGCGCTGGCAACGCGCGGAATGGTTTTCGCAGCTTCGACCGCAATGCGGGCAACCTCGTGTGGGTCGCTGTCGTATGAGGTGCCAAAATCGACCTCGATGCGGACATACTCGCTGGAAAAGGACCAGTTCACGACCTGCTGAGAAATAAAATCCTCGTTCGGGATCAAGTACTCCTTTCCATCTCTCGTGATGACGGAGACGAAACGGGAGCGTAGGTCGCGGATCGCGCCGAAGGTTTCTCCAAGCGTAATCGTGTCGCCCGGTTTGATCGACTTATCGAGGAGGATGATGATTCCGGAAATGAAATTGGAGACCACTTTCTGCAGGCCGAAACCGATGCCGACGCCGACGGCACCCGAGAAAATCGTGAGGGCCGTCAGGTCGATTCCCGTTGCAGATAGGGCGACCGCAATCGCCAGTCCGATCAAGCTGATCTTGATGAGCTTGCTGATGAGAACTTTCAGCGATGGTGTGAGATCCGCAGAGTTCTGTATCCAGTGGGACGACATGCTACCGATCAGAACGGCCAGCCAGACCAGCGCGGCAGAAAGGACGATGGCCTTCAAGGCCAGCAACATCGAAAGACGGGCAGCTCCGAGGTTGACGGCAACGCCATCAAGGGCGGTGAGGATCGTCTGATCCAGCCCAAGTGCGTATAGTGCAAAATAGAACCAGCCCGCGACCGCAACGACTCTTGCGAGCATTTGGTTTCTGATTATGCGCGTCAGCACCGCGATCACAAACCACGCCGCCACGAGCGTAAGCGCTATGCCCACCAGCCACCGGTACGAGGGCCATCCGAATCGCGACAGGATCACATCGGCGATCCAGAGCCATACGATCAAGAAGAGCCACTGCAGCCGCCTCATGAAGGCGATGATGACGCGGAGCAGATCGGGGTTTCCTTTGATGGTGCGCGCGCGGGTCTCCAATGCTGGCTCCATCCGTTTTGCCAGGAAACCGCAAAACAGGTAACCCGCTGCAACCACGACGGCCTGATAGACCGTCCACTCGTTCAGAACGACGGTTTGCAGCCAATATCCGGTAGCATTGACCGTTTCTAGAAAATCCATCGCCTTTCTCGTCGAAATTCCGCAGGAACAACCTCGGCATCGAGTTCTATCAAAACCGAATGCTCTGACATTATTGAAAACTCGAATGAGACAAGGATGGTTCCTGACCCCGGCAAAGCCATGGGAACTGGGACCACGACCGGACACCGACGCTCGCCACGGTCGGGTTTGCGTCGAGTTGTAACGTGGGCGGAAACACTCCTTCAGCGCTTGTCCATCTACACTGACGGGGAACGCCATTAAGGCCCCGAGAGCGACCGTGGACAATGACACTGAAAAATTGATAGCGAGGATGAACGCCACCCTCGCAACGACCCGCCTCAGCGCGTGGCAGAGAACCTTTCTCGCCGACATACTGTCACGGCTGGCATGGTATGGCAGCAACACACGCCTGAGCGAGAAGCCGCGCCGAGAGCTTGAGGAGATCGTCGGCAGCAGCGCCGATGAAGGGCATCCCGTTCATCCCCCGCAACCGACAGGCGATCTCACTGACAAGGGCTCCGCTGCGCTTATCGTGGTTCTTCTCACCTACGCTGCTATGCAGATGCTGCCGTGGTCATCGCAGTTCGAGATACCTGAGCGGATCTATGCGAGCACGGTTGACCAGCAAACCTTTTCTGTGACCGACGGCGACACCATACGGGTCAATGTCGAGGCGAGCGGTACCCGCCTCGTGAGCTTCAATACGCCCGAGACGTTCACACCCCAATGTGACCGCGAACGCAAGCTAGGCAATCGCGCCTCCGATCGACTGGCGGAGATCGTGAGCAAGTCCAGCCTTAAGCTAACCAAGGTCCGATGCCCTTGTGCTCCAAGGCACTGAAGGGACCGATCGTGTAACTACGGACGTAGCTGTGGGATACTTCGAGCTGATGGACGGGATGTAGGCGAAATCCTCATATCCGAAGGTCTCGCGGTGCCCTTCATCTCGGCGCCAGCGGCTGCCCTCCGACCCCTAGACCGTGGTGCAGTTAAGCGCAACAGCGACCGAGGCGCGTTTCATTGATCCCAGCGCAGGCCGCTTCGATCTTTTATAGAAGCATCTCTTAGGCCCTTCGTAATCAGGCAAAGGTTCGTTGGTTGTTCCTGCCCTCAGGACCGGGGAGAAAGTCGCTCCTTGCATACCGTTTCGACGAGAGTTTGAAGAGCCTTCACGCGCTCGACCAGCCAAGCGAGTTCCTCGCTGGTGATTGTGTATTTCGACGAATATCGCGCTTCCACATAGGCCCGCGACAGCAACTCGAAGCAGCGTCGTGAAAATCGGCTGTCACGCGGCCATGCCTCGACCAGCCGGATATCGAGCCCTTCGGCTTGAGAACGAAGAACCTTCAGGCGATGTGATTTTGGACTGTAAAGGGTTAACGTGAGGAGGGCACAATGGTAGAGCCGTTCTGTTGCTTGATGCAAATTGAAGACGGCCTCTTTGATGCTGCCCCGCTCAAATAGGAACATGGCTGACGCATTGAAGGCATCCGCGCTTACGAACCACTCCTCGAAGTATCTGGCAGCTTCGGCTTGCTTCTCCTCCGCTGTCAGTGGCTTCGGTTGCGCCAGCGGATGGCCGGGCTCCTCGTAGAGGGGAATGCCGTCCCTGGCGATATCGACGAAGAACGGTCGGCCGCGGGACAGCTGGTCGTTGACATCGGCCAGCGTGTGGATGATCGGTACCACCGGTGTTTCGATGCGGTGCGCGATCTGCTCCGTCAACAGCCGCTCCTCGATGCCGTCCCAGAGCTCCTGCTCCTCGGCAAACGACTTGCTGTTGACGACGATCAACAGATCATAGTCGGAGCGATAACCGCTCAAGTGATCCTCGACCCAGTTACCGCGGCTATAGGATCCATAAAGAATGACTTTCAGGATCCTGCCGGCGTGGCGCTTCGCCGACAGCTTGC
>NZ_JAIQXS010000044.1:0-6062 GCF_020166565.1 Rhizobium sp. 3T7 | reverse complement strand
GATCCCGGTCGGGGACTTATCTGTTCAATGCGCCGGGTCCGGGCGACGGGTGATGTCCTGGGTTCGATGCGCCGATGTGGGGACGTGCGATGACGAAGAAGAAGAGCGAGCCGCAGTACAAGATCACGGGATTGCGCGGCATCCTTGTCTATCTGTTCGGGCTGTCGGGGATCATCAACATCCTGGCGCTGACGGGCGCCTTCTACATGCTGCAGATCTACGACCGGGCGCTGACCAGCGGTTCGATCTCGACGCTGGTGGCGCTGTCGATCCTGGCGATCAGCCTCTATTTGTTCCAGGGGATGTTCGACATCATCCGCTCGCAGATCCTGATCCGGCTTGGCGCGCGGCTGGATGCGGAGCTGGCGCCGATCGCCCACAAGGTGGTGATCGAGATGCCGCGCTACGGCTATTCGACCTCGGAGGCGATGGAGCGCGGCCGCGACGTCGACACGCTGCGCGGCTTCCTGTCGAGCCAGGGTCCGGTGGCGCTGTTCGACCTGCCGTGGATGCCGATCTACCTCGTCTTCGTCTGGCTGCTGCATCCGATGCTGGGGCTTTTGACGGTCGGGGGCGCGGTGGTGCTGACGCTGCTGACTGTAACCGCCGAGGTGCTGACCAAGCACCATTCGCAGTCGATGATCAAGGCCTCGGTGGCCCGCAATTCGGTGGCCGATTCGAATGCCCGCAACAGCGACATCATGCATGCGATGGGGATCACCGGACGCGCCGTCGATCGCTTCGAGAAGGCCAACCGTCGCCACCTCGACTGTCAGACGAAGACGTCTGATATCGGCGGCACGCTGTCGGGCCTGTCGAAGGTGCTGCGCATGATGCTGCAGTCGGCGATCCTCGGGCTGGGTGCGTATCTGGCGATCCGCGGCGAGCTGTCGTCGGGCTCGATCATCGCCTCGTCGATCGTCACGGCGCGGGCGCTGGCGCCGGTCGATCTGGCGATCGCCCAGTGGAAGGGCGTGGTCAGCGCCAGGCGCAGCCATCAGCGGCTGAACGAGACGCTGGCGGTGCTGAATGACAAGAGCGACTATGTCGAGCTGCCGGCGCCGCATGAGAGCCTGACGGTCGACAACATCACGACGGTGGCGCCGACGACCGGGGCGGTGCTTTTGAGCGAAGTGAGCTTCACGCTGAAGGCCGGCCAGGCGCTCGGTCTGATCGGCCCGTCAGGCGGCGGCAAGACGACGCTGGCGCGCTCGATCCTCGGCATCTGGCCGGTGCTGCGCGGCTCAGTCAGGGTCGACGGCGCCGACCTCAGCCAGTGGAACGAGGCCTTCTTCGGCGAGCATGTCGGCTATCTGCCGCAGGACGTGGCGCTGATGGAGGGGACGATCGCCGAGAACATCTCGCGCTTTGCCGAGGTTCCGGATGCGCGCAAGATCATCCGTGCGGCCAAGGCCGCCGACATCCACGAGCTGATCGTGCACCTGCGCGACGGCTACCAGACCGAGCTCGGTCCGCACGGCACGGCGCTGTCGGCCGGCCAGCGCCAGCGCATCGGGCTGGCGCGGGCGCTTTATGGCGATCCCTTCCTGGTGGTGCTCGACGAGCCGAACTCCAACCTCGACGCCGAAGGCGAGGAGGCGCTGACCAAGGCGATCGCCAAGGTGCGCGAGCGCGGCGGCATCGTCGTCATCGTTGCCCATCGCCCGAGCGCGCTATCGGCCGTCGACATGGTCGGGCTGGTGCAGAACGGTCGGCTTTCCGCCTTCGGGCCGAAGGACGAGATCATCCAGACCGCCACCAAGGTGCGCCCGCTGGTCGTCGGCAAGACGCCGCCGGCTGCCGGCCGCGACCGGATTGCGAACGCCGCCGAATAGCGGCCCGGCAAGGGCCCGGCAAGGGATTGAGCAAGGGCCCGGCAAGGGATTGAGCAAGGATAGGAGAGCGTCATGGAGGAGAGACTGATCCTCGGACTGCCGGACGACGGCCAGGCGGCCGTTGCGCCGGCCAACCGGTTCCGGCTTGCCGCCGACAAGGGCGTCGACCGTCGGCTCTACTCGCTGCCTTTGCTGTTCGGGGTGCTCGGCGCCGTGCTCGGCAGCGGCAAGGACAAGCCCGAGCCGCCGCACGACCAGAAGGCTGCCGGCCCGGAGCCGGTGGAGCCGGCCGGTCCCGAGGCCACCAATCTGGCGGCGATCGATGATGTCGCCGCCTTCCTGCGCGACATGACCGACGAGCTGATGGCCAGCACCTCCGGCGTGGTGCGCAAGCGCCATGTCGCCTCGGTGCGGCTGAGCTTCGAGGACCTGCCGCTGCCGCGCAATCCGAACCTTGCCGACACGGTGATGCGGGCCTTCAACGCCAACGACAATGAGGGCCGCATCGGCATCGATGGCGAGAGCTTCCACTTTCCCGAGACGGGGCGGGGGCGCCAGGGCGGTGGCGGCGGCGGTGGTGGCCGCGGCCGCGGTCCCGGCGACACCGGCGGTCGCGACGGCCCGCTGCCGGGCGGTCCTGGTCAACAGGGCAGTGATGGCGACGACGACGATGACGAGACGCGCGCCAACCGGCTGCCGGTGTCGCTCGGCCGCAACGTTTTGGCCAACGGCATGGTCAACCTGTCGATGCTGATCTTCCTCGACGATCTCTTGGCCAAGACCTACGATCCGGACGGCGATCCGCTCAGCGTGCGCAACCTGACGGCCTCGAGCGGGGCGATCACCGCCTATGGCGACGGCGTCTGGCTCTATACGCCGGCACGCGGCGTCAGCGGCCCGGTGACCTTCAGCTACCAGGTGAGCGACGGCAAGGGCAGCATCGTCACGCAGTCGAGCCTGTCGCTCCTGAAGGCGGCGCCGCACGAGATTAGCGGTACGGACGGCGACGACCGGCTGCTCGGCACGCCCGAGGACGACATCGTCTCGTTGAAGGGTGGCGACGACTTCGTCTATGCCCGCGAGGGCCGCGACGTGGTGTTTGCCGGCACCGGCAACGACACCGTCTTCGGCGGCGACGGCAATGACCTGATCCATGGCGAGGCGGGCGACGACCGGCTGTTCGGCGGGCTTGGCAACGACGTGCTGTTCGGCGGCGAGGGCAATGACGACCTGTTCGGCGACGAAGGCAATGACAGCCTGATCGGCGAGGCCGGCAACGACCGGCTGTTCGGCGGCGCCGGCAATGATCACCTGATGGGGGATGACGGCGACGATCAGCTTGCCGGCGAGGCCGGCGACGATCTGCTGGAAGGCGGCGACGGCAATGACGCGCTGACCGGCGGGCTTGGCAAGGACGTGGCGCTCGGCGAGGCCGGTAACGACACCTTTAGGGTCGGCCTGCTTGGCGAGGACCTGCGTCAGGCGGCACCGGCCACGGGATCGTTTGCCTCCGCGCCCGCCCCAACCTCCGACGGCAACGACACCTATGTCGGCGGCGAGGGCAGCGACACCTATGATGCCGGCGGTGCGACGGCTGCCGTCGTCGTCGACCTTGCCGCCGGCACGGCCACCGGCGCCGATATCGGCAGCGACAGCCTGTCCGGCATCGAGAACGTCACCGGTAGCGCCCATGACGATACGCTGTGCGGCGACGGCGATGACAACCGCCTGGAAGGCGGGGTCGGAAACGACCAGCTGACCGGTGGCGAGGGCGACGACACGGTCTTGGGCGGGACCGGCGACGATGTCGTCATCGTGCTGGCCGCCCCTGCCGCCGACAGCAATAACGACGACAGCAGCAGCGGCAGCAGCGACGACAGCAGCGGCCAGGACGGCAGCGGCAGCGGCGACAGCAGCGGCAGCGGCGACAGCGGCGACAACGACAGCAGCGGCAGCGGCAGCGGCAGTGGCAGCGATGACGGCAACGACGTCTATGACGGCGGCGCCGGCTACGACACGCTCGACCTGTCGGCCTTGATCAAGGTGGTGATTGCCGACATCGAGGCCGGCTATGCCGAGGGCGAGGAGATCGGCCGCGACACCATTGCCGGCTTCGAGACCATTCATGGCGGCTCCGGTGACGACCGCTTCTCCGGCGGCAGCGGCACCGACATCCTGTATGGCGGGGGTGGCGACGATCAGGTGGCCGGACGCAGCGGCGACGACCACCTGGTCGGCGGCGACGGCGATGACCAGCTCGACGGTGGCAGTGGCGACGACGTCTTCATCGTGCTGGCCCGCAGCGACAGCAACGGCAGCCCCAGTGGCGGCGACGACGGCAACGACCGGATGGACGGCGGCAGCGGCAGCGACTGCTACGACGCCTCGGCAACCGTGCTCGGCGTCGTCATCGATATCGAGCGCGGCGAGGCCTCCGGTGCGGAGATCGGCGACGACGAACTTGTCGACGTCGAGAACGCCAGCGGCGGCTCCGGCGACGACCTCATCGTCGCCTCGGCCACGGTCAACGTGCTCGTCGGTGGCGAGGGCGGCGACATCTTCGTCTTCCAGTCCGTCGCCAGCCTGCAGAACGACGGCTCCGGTCATGACGAGATCCTCGACTTTGCCGTCGGCGACCGCATCGATCTCTCCGCCCTTGGCCAGACCGGCGCGCTCGTCTTCGCCGGCCTGCAGATGGATGGCGACACGCCGCAGATCGGCTCGATCACCTTCTACTACGAGGCGCTCGGCGACGACACCCGCACCGTCGTGCGCACCGTCGTCGACCTCGAGCACGACGACGATCTGCAGATCCTGTTGCGCGGCCATCACGATCTGACCGCCCAGGACTTCATCCTGGCCGCCCTCGACAGCGGCCAGGTAACGATCGACAGCCAGCCGATGGGACAGGCCTGAGGCCTGTCCCGCCCATGGCAGCAAGCATGACAGCAGGACCATGACAGCAGGACCATGACAACCAGACCATGACGACATGCAACAAGGCCAGGCAAGGCTTCAGGGGAACAGCGCAATGATCACCACGACCAACGACAAGAGCCGTGACCGCAACGGCGGCGACAAGAACAAGGTCCGGCAGTTCGGCATCACCTCGCGCATCGTCGCCTCCTCGGCGCTGGCAGGCGTGCTGGTCTTCGGCATCGGCGGCTGGGCCGCCCAGGCGAAGCTGTCGGGCGCCGTCATCACCCATGGCCAGGTGGTCGTCTCCGAGCAGGTCAAGACCATCCAGCATCGCGACGGCGGCATCATCGCCGCCATCCGCGTCGACAACGGCACCGCCGTCAGGAAGGGCGACGTCCTCCTCGTCCTCGACGACACCCAGACCCGCGTCGAGCTGTCGATCGTCAAGGCGCAGCTGCAGCAGTTCACCGCCGCCCATGCCCGGCTGGTGGCCGAGCGCGACGAGGCTGACGCCGTCGGCTTCGACACGCTCGATCTCTCCCCTGCCGTGATCTCGGGCGAGACGAGGCTGTTTGAGGCCAACCGCCGCATGGTCGCCAACCAGAAGGAGCAGCTGCGCCTGCAGATCGTCCAGCTCGAGGAGCAGGTGCGCGGCTTCAAGGCGCAGAGCCGCTCCAACGACAGCGAGGCCGAGATCGTCGAGCAGGAGCTTGCCAAGACCGAGAAGCTGCTCACCAACCAGCTGGTGCCGATCTCGCAGAAGCGCGACCTGTTGCGCCAGCGCGCCCGCATCGAGGGCAGCCGCGGCGAGCTCATCGCCCGCGTCGCCGAGGCCGAGGGCGAGATCAGCGAGCTCAACATGAAGCTGATCTCCATCGACCAGACCACCCGCAAGGAGGCGCAGACCGAGATCGTCAACCTGCTCGCCAAGATCGCCGAGCTCAACGAGCGCGAGATCGCCGCCCGCGACCGCCTCACCCGCATGGAGGTGCGCGCCCCCGTCGACGGCTTCGTCTATGACCTGCAGGTCCACACCATCGGCGGCATCATCGCCCCTGGCGCCGTCGTCATGTCCGTCGTGCCGAAAAGCGGCGACCTCACCATCGAGGTCCGCATTCCCCCCGTCGACATCGACCGCGTCTTTCCCGGCCAGCCCGCCCGCATGCGCTTCACCGCCTTCAACCAGCGCACCACGCCCGAACTCCACGGCACCGTCGCCGTCGTCGCCGCCGCAACAACCCTCGACCGCGCAACCGGCCAGCCCTATTACCTCGCCTCCCTCTCGCTCAACGACCAGAAGCTCCTCAA
>NZ_JAIQXS010000043.1:0-2500 GCF_020166565.1 Rhizobium sp. 3T7 | reverse complement strand
TAGAGCACTGGATGGGCTATGGGGACTCACCGTCTTACTGATCCTAACCAAACTCCGAATACCGGGGAGTACTAGTCGGCAGACACACGGCGGGTGCTAACGTCCGTCGTGAAAAGGGCAACAACCCTAACCTCCAGCTAAGGTCCCCAAGTCATGGCTAAGTGGGAAAGGATGTGAGGATCCCAAAACAACCAGGATGTTGGCTTAGAAGCAGCCATCATTTAAAGAAAGCGTAACAGCTCACTGGTCTAAATAAGGGTCTTTGCGCCGAAAATGTAACGGGGCTGAAGCCATGCACCGAAGCTGAGGATGTGTAGCAATACACGTGGTAGCGGAGCGTTCCGTAAGCTGATGAAGGGAGACCCGTGAGGGCTCCTGGAGGTATCGGAAGTGCGAATGTTGACATGAGTAACGATAAAGAGGGTGAGAGACCCTCTCGCCGAAAGACCAAGGGTTCCTGCTTAAAGTTAATCTGAGCAGGGTTAGCCGGCCCCTAAGACGAGGCGGACACGCGTAGTCGATGGGAACCACGTTAATATTCGTGGGCCTGGTGGTAGTGACGGATTGCTCAACTTGTGAGGTCTTATTGGATTGATCTTGCAGGGACGCGGTTCCAGGAAATAGCTCCACCGTATAGACCGTACCCGAAACCGACACAGGTGGTCAGGTAGAGTATACCAAGGCGCTTGAGAGAACTATGTTGAAGGAACTCGGCAAATTGCACGCGTAACTTCGGAAGAAGCGTGACCCCATGATACGCAAGTATGGTGGGGTGGCACAGACCAGGGGGTAGCGACTGTTTATCAAAAACACAGGGCTCTGCGAAGTCGCAAGACGACGTATAGGGTCTGACGCCTGCCCGGTGCTGGAAGGTTAAGAGGAGAGGTGCAAGCTTTGAATCGAAGCCCCAGTAAACGGCGGCCGTAACTATAACGGTCCTAAGGTAGCGAAATTCCTTGTCGGGTAAGTTCCGACCTGCACGAATGGCGTAACGACTTCCCCGCTGTCTCCAACATAGACTCAGTGAAATTGAATTCCCCGTGAAGATGCGGGGTTCCTGCGGTCAGACGGAAAGACCCCGTGCACCTTTACTATAGCTTTACACTGGCATTCGTGTCGGCATGTGTAGGATAGGTGGTAGGCTTTGAAGCGGGGACGCCAGTTTCCGTGGAGCCATCCTTGAAATACCACCCTTATCGTCATGGATGTCTAACCGCGGTCCGTTATCCGGATCCGGGACAGTGTATGGTGGGTAGTTTGACTGGGGCGGTCGCCTCCGAAAGAGTAACGGAGGCGCGCGATGGTGGGCTCAGACCGGTCGGAAATCGGTCGTCGAGTGCAATGGCATAAGCCCGCCTGACTGCGAGACTGACAAGTCGAGCAGAGACGAAAGTCGGTCATAGTGATCCGGTGGTCCCGCGTGGAAGGGCCATCGCTCAACGGATAAAAGGTACGCCGGGGATAACAGGCTGATGACCCCCAAGAGTCCATATCGACGGGGTTGTTTGGCACCTCGATGTCGGCTCATCGCATCCTGGGGCTGGAGCAGGTCCCAAGGGTTTGGCTGTTCGCCAATTAAAGCGGTACGTGAGCTGGGTTCAGAACGTCGTGAGACAGTTCGGTCCCTATCTGCCGTGGGTGTAGGAATATTGACAGGATCTGTCCCTAGTACGAGAGGACCGGGATGGACATATCTCTGGTGGACCTGTTGTCCTGCCAAGGGCATAGCAGGGTAGCTACATATGGAAGGGATAACCGCTGAAGGCATCTAAGCGGGAAACCCACCTGAAAACGAGTATTCCCTATCAGAGCCGTGGAAGACGACCACGTTGATAGGCCGGGTGTGGAAGCGCAGCAATGTGTGAAGCTTACCGGTACTAATAGCTCGATTGGCTTGATCGTTCTCATTGATCAATGCTCATCTCAAGGCAAGCCAAGCGCTTGTCCTGACAGAGCCAAGGCCTAAGCCTTGGCCACAGGCCCGGCGAACCAAGGGTAAGCGCACCGCGCTTATCCCTCAAGTGTTCGTCCGGTGCAGCCTGAGACGTGTTCAAAGACTAAAAATGAGGCCTCGTCCTCACCAGCTTCTCATTTGTTGCGCTTCGCTGACCTGGTGGTTATGGCGGGGCGGCTGCACCCGTTCCCATTCCGAACACGGCCGTGAAACGCCCCAGCGCCTATGGTACTTCGTCTTAAGACGCGGGAGAGTCGGTCGCTGCCAGGTCTGCTAAACGCAACAGAAAAAGATAATCTTCTCTCAACGAAAAACGGCCCAAGCCGATACAAAAGGGCCGCCGAAAGCGGTCCTTTCGCCTTTCTAACGGACCTTTTGCAGAGTAAAATAATACACCAGGCAACTTGATGAACCAAGTTGCTCAGGCACTACCAGCAAATCCCCTCGGGATTTGCACTTGGCGCGGGGTGGAGCAGCCCGGTAGCTCGTCAGGCTCATAACCTGAAGGCCGCAGGTTCAAATCCTGCCCCCGCAACCAATCTTCCC
>NZ_JAIQXS010000042.1:0-10805 GCF_020166565.1 Rhizobium sp. 3T7 | reverse complement strand
CGCGAGTAGAAGCAGAAGCGCCGGAGAGGCAAAGCGAAAAGATGCCATTAAAAATCTTCCTGTAACTCGACCAAATCTATTCTTGTCAGAAGCCTTCATGCTTCGCTATCGGCCGCGCTTCGCTCGTACGAGAAACACCATCCCGAAGCAGTTGGCGGCAATGTATCAACGAGTCTCACCTTCTCACAGTGCATTTATATCACACTCACGCTTCATTTTTGCTCCTCCGCGAGAAGATCCGGCGGATAACAACGAAGAACGAGGGCACGAAGAAGATGCCGAGAGCGGTCGCGGCAAGCATACCGCCGAGCACGCCAATACCGATTGCGTTCTGCGCCGCAGAGCCTGCTCCGGTTGCGACTGCCAGCGGCACGACACCTAGAATGAAGGCAAGGGATGTCATGATAATGGGGCGCAGGCGCAAGCGCGCTGCCTCAAGAGTCGCCTCGAGCAGTCCCATTCCTGTTTCCATTCGGTCCTTCGCGAACTCCACGATCAGGATCGCGTTCTTCGCCGCCAGACCTATGGTCGTCAGCAGGCCGACCTTGAAGTAGACGTCGTTCGCCTGACCGAAGAGCGTTGCAGCGGCGAGGGCACCGAGCACGCCGACCGGTACGGCCATGATGACCGAGAACGGGATCGACCAACTTTCGTAAAGCGCTGCCAGGCAGAGGAAGACGACGAGAACGGAAATCGCATAGAGCATCGGTGCCTGCGAACCGGACAGGCGCTCCTGATAGGAAATGCCCTGCCAGGCCACGGTGTAGCCGCCGCTCAACTGTTCAGTCAGCGCTTCCATTTCGTTCATGGCGTCGCCCGAGCTCACGCCCGGTGCCGACGCGCCCTCGAGCGGAATTGCGCTCACTGCATTGAAGCGTGCGAGTGTCGGGGCGCCCTTGACCCATTCGGTGCGGGTGAAGGCAGAGAAGGGCACCATTTCACCACTTGAGTTGCGGGCATACCAGTGATCGAGATCGTCAGGCTGCATGCGGAACGGCGCGTCACCCTGCACGTAGACCGGCTTGATCTCGCCATTCAAGGTGAAGTCGTTCACGTCGCGACCGGTAAAGATGACCGAGAGCATCGAGTTGACCGCGGTGATATCGACACCCATCGCGCCGATCTTTTCCTGGTCGATGACGATCTTCATCTGCGGCTCGACCTCCTTGTTGTTACTGCGTAGCGCGACGACCTTCCCGCTGGAGTTTGCGGCCTGGATCAAGCGCTTGGAGGCAGCGTCCAGAGCGTCGGTGCCGTGACCGCCGGTATCGACGAGATACATGGAGAAGCCGCTTGAGACGCCGAGACCCTGGATGGCCGGCGGCAGCAGCGCGAAGACCTGCGCTTCGCGGAAGGTGAAGAAGGTCTTCAGCGCCCGCGTCACGACAGCCTGCGCATGCAGGTTCGGATCCGTGCGCTCAGAGAAATCCTTGAGTTTAGTGAAAACGATGGCGCTGTTCTGGCCGGAACCATTGAAGCCAAAGCCAAGGGCGCCAAAGACGGACTGCACGGCGTCTTTCTCGTTCTCGCGGTAGTATTTCTCGACCTTTTCGACGACGGCTTGGGTCTGCTGCGTCGTCGAGCCGGGAGGCGTTGTGACGATCGTCAGCAGGACACCCTGGTCTTCCTGTGGAAGGAAGGAGCTTGGCAGACGATTGAACAAGTAGGCACAGCCAAGACCGATGAGGAGGAAGACCAGCATGACGCGGATCGGCCGTTTCAGCAGGTAGCCGATGCTCCGGACATAGCCGTTGGTAGAACGCGTGAAGTTGCGGTTGAACCAGTCGCCGATCCGGTGCTTCTTGTGTTCGGTCACAGGCTTTAGCATGGTCGCGCAAAGCGCCGGCGTCAGGACGATTGCGACGAGTGCCGAAAGCAGCATCGCGGAGACGATCGTCACGGAGAACTGGCGGTAGATGATGCCGGTCGAGCCGCCGAAGAAAGCCATCGGGATAAAGACGGCTGTGAGGACGAGCGCGATACCAACGATGGCGCCGGTGATTTCGCCCATCGACTTCTCTGTGGCTTCGAGCGGCGGCAGCTTCTCTTCCGTCATGATGCGCTCGACGTTTTCGACGACCACGATGGCGTCGTCGACGAGAAGGCCGATCGCCAAGACCATGGCAAACATCGTCAGCGTGTTGATCGAATATCCCGCCACGGCGAGGATACCGAAGGTCCCAAGCAGAACCACGGGCACGGCGATCGTCGGAATGAGTGTCGCCCGGAGGTTCTGCAGGAAGACCAAAAGGACGATGAAGACGAGAACGATGGCTTCGATCAGCGTGTGAACCACCTTTTCGATCGACAGTTCGACGAAGGGGGTCGTGTCGTACGGATAGGTGATTTCCACGCCTTCCGGCAGGCCGTGGCTGATAGTGTCGAGGGTAGAGCGAACGCGGTCGGCGGTATCGATGGCGTTGGCGCCGATGGCGAGGTTGACGGCAAAGCCGCTCGACGGCTGGCCGTTGTAGCGGGAGGAGCCGCCGTAGCTTTCCTGGCCGATCTCGATGCGTGCTACATCGCTGAGGCGGACGGTGGAACCGTCCTTTTCAACCTTCAAGATGATGTGCTCGAAGTCGGAAACGGTGGTGAGCTGGCTCTGCGCCGTGATGGTCACGTTGAGCTGCTGGCCCTCGACCGACGGCTGGGCGCCGAGCGATCCGACCGAAACCTGGGTGTTCTGCGCTTCGATCGCGGAGGTAATGTCGCCGGTCGTTAACTGATATTTCAATAGCTTGTACGGATCGAGCCACACGCGCATGGCATAACCGGAACCAAAGATGTTGATGCTGCCGACGCCCTCGATACGCTGGATCTGATCTTCGATGGACGTCGACATGATGTTGCCGAGGTCAACCGAGTTGCGCTTGCCGTCGGTCGAAACCAACGAGCCGACGAGCAGAATGCTCGAGGTCGAGCGGGTGACGCTGATGCCGGCGTCAATGACGTCGCTCGGCAGTTGGGACTGAACCAGCTGGAGCTTGTTTTGGACTTGGACCTGCGCGATGTCGGGGTCGGCGCTGGTGCCAAATGTCAGCGAGATGCTGGCAGACCCGGTCGACGAGGTCGACGTCATATAGGTCAGATCGTCGAGGCCAGTCATGCCGTCTTCGATGATCGTCGTCACCGATTTCTCGACGGTTTCGGCGCTGGCGCCGCGATAGGTCGCATTGATGCGCACCGTGGTCGGCGCGATATCAGGATATTGCGAAATCGATAGCGTGAAGATTGCGAGCAAGCCCGCGAGCATGATCGTGATCGCGATGACCCAAGCAAAGATCGGGCGTCGGATGAAAAACTTGGCCATTGGCTTATTGTTCCTGTACGGCTCTGATCACGGTTCGTCGCGATTACTTCGCGGCGGGCTTCTGCGCTTCACCGGATGCGGCCTGATCAGCGGGCACAACGATGCCCTTGTCATTGATTTTCATCGGCATTGGCTTGACGGGCATGCCTGCGGAAATCGACTGCAGGCCGCTGACGATCAACTGGTCGCCGTCGTTGATGCCCTCGGTAACGAGCCAGGCGTTGTTGGAGGGCGATGCGTTTTCGAAGATGCGGGTTTCGACCTTGCCGTCGGCTGAGACGAACTGCGCGGTCAGCTCACCATTCGCATTTCGGCTAGTTGCAAGCTGCGGCAGCGCATAGCCTTGCTCTGCGCCGAGTTCCAGCGTGGCGCGGACATACATGCCGGGCAGGATGATATGATCGGGATTTGGAAAGCGGACGCGGATGATGAACGTGCCGGTCGTCTCGCTGACGACGGACTTCGACATGTCAAGCGTGCCCTTCTGGTCATACTCCTTGCCGTTTTCCAAGATGAGGCGGAAGGCGGCGTTGCCGGCATTGCCCTTGACTTCTCCGCTTCTGATCGCGTCGCGAAGCCGCAGCAGGTTCGTGCTCGATTCCGTCAGGAGGATATAGACGGGATCGAGCTGGCGTACGGTCGTGAGCGCCGTCGTCTGGTTGGCGGCGACGACGTTGCCAACGTTGTATGCCGTCTGGTCGATCACGCCATCGAATGGCGCAATGATCTTCGTGTGGTCGACATCGATTTCGGCGGCGGTTAGGGCTGCCTTTGCGGATTCGACCTCGGCCTGCGCCTGCAGAAGGTTGGTGCGCGCCGTCTCAAGTTCGATTTGCGTCGCGCCCGAACCGACAAGGCGCTGATAGCGATCGAAATTGCTTTGCGCGCTTGGAACGCTTGCTTCTGCCTTGGCAATGGCGGCGCGTGCCTGTGCAGCGGTTGCCAGATAGGGCGCGTCTTCGATCTGGTAGAGAATGTCACCCTTTTTGACTTCGCCACCTTCCTTGAAGGGGATCTTCTCGATGATGCCGCTAACCTGTGGGCGAATGTCGGCAATCTGCGAAGCTTCGGCGCGGCCTGGCAAGATCGTGGTGACAGGGAAGCTGCCCTTCGTCAAGGATATGACACCAACCGGGGCGGCCTGCTGAGCAGCGGCACCCGCGGCGCCGGCTGCGCCCTGCTTGTTACCGCTATCGCTGCATGCGGCGAGTACCCCGCCGAGAGCAAGGGCGGAGGAAACGAGGAAAATACGCCGTATCATAATGAATTCCTTGTGCGGTGGCGTCCGAACCAATGACCTCATCAACAATGAAGGCCGGTCATCGATCCAGAATCGAATGCCACTGATCCGAATTTAAGAAAGACTTTACGAAGTGACGTAAGTTATGAATCGTCACTTAGCAAGCGCTATTTTGCAGTGCGGCATCGACGAAAATGACGATCTGCTTTGCACGGTGGACAAGTGTGTCCTTATCATCACGGGCGATCAGAACTGGGTGCAGGACGCTCGCCAGGACATCGGCAACGGTGCTGGCGGCATCTTCCGGGTTGCTGCAATGGTAGCGTCCCGCGGCGATACCTACCCGTATGATATCGTCCAGCTTCTGAACGATGCGCTCTCTGTACCGATTGCCGGCCTCGAGCTTGGCTTGCACCGTCATCAGGACCATTTCGAAGATATAAGGGTTCTGCTGAATGTCCTGCAGGTGGCTGTCGAGCAGGCGCAATACAAAGCGCAGCAGCTGCTCGTTTGGCGGCAGTTCATCGTCGAAGGCGGCAAAGCGATCTGCGACGTCGCCGAGGTGGCGTTCCGCAATGGCGTCGACAAGCGCGGTTTTCGAACGGAAATGCTTGAAAACATTGGCCGGCGACATACCGAGCGTGGCGGCAATGTCGGCGATGGAAACGGCGACGAAACCACGTTGGCGGAACAGCAATTCTGCCATGGACAGAATGTCTTCGCGGGTCTCTTCGGCCTTGCGTCTTGGCCTGCGTGCCATCCATTCCCCCGCCGGCTCGAGGCCGGCACCCCAGTTTTAAAGATCTAGCGCCAACGACGGAAAGCCTGCAAGCCAATGTTGCAGGCTTCCTGCGCGGCGGCCTTACGAGAAGTAGGCCGACAGATTTTTGCGGATGCGTTCGACCGGGGTTGCTCCGCCGTCGTCGGGAACAAAGCGTTGCGCCGTGATGCTTTCGTAGGCCTTGATGTAGACTTCGGAGGTCTGCTGGATCAGTTCGACGGGGATTTCCGGGATCTCATCCTTATAAGGGTCGCAGCGCTCCGCGACCCAGGCGCGCACAAAGTCCTTGTCGAAGCTTGTCGGGCGCGTTCCGGCCTCGAAGCTTGCCTGATAGCTGTCGGCGAGCCAGTAGCGGCTGCTGTCCGGTGTATGAATTTCATCCGCGAGAATGATGTTGCCATTCTCGTCCGTGCCGAATTCGTATTTGGTGTCGACGAGGATGAGGCCCCGCTTGGCCGCAAGGTCCTGGCCGCGCGCGAAGAGAGCCAGTGCGTAACGCGATAGTGTCTCCCACTGCTCCTTGGTCAAGAGACCGCGCTCGACGATCTCTGCCGGCGTCAGCGGCTCGTCGTGGCCGCCATCGAATTCCTTGCTAGTCGGCGTGATGACCGGTGTCGGAAGTTTCTGGTTGTCGCGCATGCCGTCCGGCAATCGCATGCCGTACATCTCGCGCTCGCCGTTCTTATAAAGAGTAAGGATTGATGTCCCCGTCGTGCCGGCGAGATAGCCGCGAACGACGACTTCGACCGGCAGGATATCGAGACGCTTGCCGATGACGACGTTCGGATCGGGATAGTCGAGAACGTGATTGGGGCAGATGTCCTTCGTTGCCTCGAACCAGTAGCGAGCCGTCTGCGTCAGCACCTGACCCTTGTAGGGAATGCAGGTAAGAATGCGGTCGAAGGCGCTCAATCTGTCGGTGCTGATGATGATGCGCCGCCCATCCGGCAGGTCATAGTTCTCGCGAACCTTGCCGCGATAGTAATTGGGGAGCTCTGGGAAATGGGCTTCGGAGAGGATTCGCACGGGCTCGACCATCCTTCTGCATTGATCGTAAACTTCCCCCTGCTCTAGTTCCATCGCCGGGGATGTCAAGCAAACCCGCTCCTAAAGCCAGAAGAGATAGATGAGAAGTAGCGTAAGACCATAGCTCACCACCGTCAGCGGTGCCCCGGCCTTCAGGAAGTCGCTGAAGCGGTAGCTCCCGATCCCCATGGCCAGCGTATTGTTGTGGTGGCCAAACGGCGTCAGAAAATCCAGCGAGGCGCCTGCGGCGACGGCAATCAGATAGGCGGATGGAGACTGATGCCCGGTTGCTGCGAAGGCGACGGCGATGGGGCTCATGACGATCGCGACGGTCGCGTTGTTGACAAAGGGCGTCAGGAGCATTGACAGAAAGAGAACGAGCGCCACCCCCGTGGTCGGTTCGGCCAGCGACACCATGGAACCGAGCGCCGCCGCGATGACTTGGGCGGTGCCCGTTGTCGCGACGGCGGAACCTATCGGGATCATCGCACCGAGCATTATAATGATCGGCCAGTTGAGGTCCGCCATTGCCTGGCGAATGTTCAGGTAATTGAGAAGCGCCAGGACAAGCACGACGCCCGCAAACGCAATATCAGGTGTGACGAGTTCGAAGGCCGTTGCCGCGACGCCTGCGGCAAAGATGGCAAAGGGCTGCCAGGACGATGCCGACATTCGGGACGGCGGCTGCGACGCCAGCGGAAGACACTCGCACTCCTCGAGCGCTTCGGCGATCGACCTTTGCTCGCCCTCCAACACCAGAATGTCCCCAATCGACAGCTGCAGATCGGCAAAGCGCCCCTCGATCCGTGGTGAACGCATCGAGAGAGCGGAAACCGTGACGTCGCGACTGCTGAACACCTCCAGAGAATGCAGTCGCGAGCCGACCAGGGTGCTCTCCGGCATCACGACGGCCTCGACACAGTCGAGATCGGAAATGGCCGAGCTCGGACGATGCCGCGGAAGCAGCGCTCCTGATGTTTGAAGGCCATCAAAAATCGTATCGTCCGCTTCGGCCAAGAGCAGATCGTCCGCCTCGACGACCAGTTTATCGGGCGTCCCGAAAACGAACTTGTCATTGCGAACGAGGGTATGGGGCTGCAGCGAGAATCGATCGGGGAGATCCGACAGGGGCGCGCCGATCAGCGATGAACCCGCAGGAATATGTCGTTCCGTGATCCTGCGTCTTGCTGGCGAGAAAGTTTCTGCCGAAGCCGTCCCGTCGATTTCCTGCGGAAATAGCCGCGGCGCGAGCCATGCGGTCAGCACGATGCCCACTACAGCGACAGGCAGACCGACATAGGCAAAATCGAAGAGTCGGAAGCCGGTGCCGCTCGTCTCCGCCCAAGCATTGCTGACGAGCATGTTCGCGGGCGTACCGATTAGCGATACGATGCCGCCCAAGAGCGCCGCAAAAGAGATAGACATGATCAACTGCCGTTTGGGTATCTCGAGCGCAGCACTGACGCGCAGTGTTGCCGGCAGGGCGATCGAAAAGGCGCCGATGTTATTCATGAAGATGGAGATGAAGCCGGTCGCTCCAGACAAAGTGGCAATGACCGCAATGTTGGAAAATCTAGCGTGCACGAAAAAATCCGCGAGCCGGTCGAACAACTGCGCCCGTGCCAGCACCTGTACGACGAGGAGGATCTCCACGACGGTCACAACCACTGGGCTCGCGAAGCCGGAGAAGACCTGCTCGGCGGAATAAAGGTGGAGGGCATAACCGGCGAGCAGTCCGGCAATCGCGATGACCTCGATGCGGAAGCGCTCCAGTGAAAACAGGACGAGCATCGCGAGCAGGAGGATCAGCAAGGATGCTTGCTCGAACGTCATGGCTTGTCCCGAACCTCAGTCCACCGGGAGAATGTAGCGGTTCGGGCCGCGCTGTATAGCGAAATCTCCCATTCCGTGCTCCACGCCGACAACACGCTCAGTCAGCGGGCCGGCGCCAGGTGCCGGTCTCGGTCATCTCCAGCATCGGCGTGGAAAACACGCCCACTATTCTTTCCCGCCATTGTGATCCGGCTGCATCGAGCGCCCCGCACCAACGGCGCGACTGCAGCATCGCAGCACCGATCGCAACAGGCTCGATGCCGCAACCGGCGAAAAGCTGCAGCCCGGAAATGATCGAGGTGCCGCTGGAAATGACGTCGTCGATCAGCGCCACGCGTTGGCCCTCCAGCAGCGGCAGCATGCGGGGATCTATATAGAGACGCTTCTGTTGGCTTGGGGTGGTAATCGACGAGAGCGCCACGGACAGGTCGTCGCGGTACCAGAATTTTCGGGACGTTCCGAGCGGCACATATCGCGAGTGCCCCAGCTTTTGCGCCACGGCAGCTGCGAGCGTCAGCCCAAGTGTCGGCAGGCCCGCAACAACCTCGACCTCGAAAGACTTCAGCTTCTCGGCAAGCGACTGAGCCAGCAAATCGAGAACCTTGAAACTCGCCTGATTGATGATCAGCGAGGCCAATGCATGCTGCCCGTCTGCCAGCACGCGTACCGGCAGGCGAAGCTGGCGCCCATCGTCCAGCTCGGCGACATAGTAAAATGAGAAGTCACCGTCGCTCCTAAAAGTGCCCGGGTTGTGAACTTCCTGCCAAAACTCGTGCGCGGCCAATTCCGTCATGCACTCAATTCCGTCTTGCCGGTTCCATGCCGGCGCTCCGGCGCAGTTCCTTTAATTCTGCATCCGTCAAGGCGCGCACTGCTCCCTTCGGCAATTCGCCGAGCGCCAAGCCCCCGATCGCAACCCGCACGAGGCGGAGGCATTCGACATCCAGGGCTTCCAGCATGCGACGGATCTGGCGGTTGCGGCCTTCATCGAGTTCGACTTCGATCCAGGCGTTCTTGTCGCCGCTCCTCAATAGCGCCGCGGACGTTGCCTTCAAAACTTCGCCGTCGTGGCGCACGCCAGAGGTCATCGCAGCCAGCATCTGGGCATCCATGATCCGGTTGACCTGAACATGGTAGGTCTTCGTGACATGGGTGAGGGGATCGAGCAGCGCCTGGGCGAAGACGGTATCGTTGGTAAAGAGCAGCAAGCCTTCGCTTGCCTTGTCCAATCGGCCGACGGGCGAAAGATGCGGAGCTTCGAAGTCCCTGAGACAGTTGTAAACGGTGGGCCGGCCTTCGGGATCATCGCGTGTCGTTACCAGCCCGCGTGGCTTGTTCAGCATCAGATAGATCTTCGCCTCGGCGACCACCTCGGTGCCATCGACACGGATCGTGGCCGCTAGGTCCACCCAGGCGGAGGTGTCGGTGACTTTGCGACCATCGACCGAGACGCGCCCCTCTAGGATCAGCCGTTCAGCTTGTGTCCGCGAGCAATGGCCGAGCTTTGAAAGCGCACGCGGCAGGGTTACCCGCTTGCCGGGCGCTTCGCCGTTCGGTCTTGCGCGCTCGCGCGATTTCTGAGGTGAGCGCCGTTGCCTCACTCTGTTCCATCCTGTCAGTTCCGTTGATCAGGTTCTGACACGAACGGGTTTACGAAGCCAGCAAGCCGCGAAGAAAACGCGGGGAAAAATAAGACGCTCAAGGGTTGGGGGTGGCGAAGGTCAAAGAGCCAGACGGCGCTTTACGCGCCATCCAAATTCGTCGTCGGGGAGAGATCGGCAAGCCTTAGTGGCAAGCCATGAAACCGGCGAGTTCCTGGCGGCTGATAACGACACCCGCGGCTGCTTTGGCGGGGTCCGGATGAGTATAGGCCAGGCAAGGCAATTCAGGTAATTCAAGGGCTTGGCGCATGTTCATGATGCCGACCGCCTTGCGGCCGTTGACACCATCGACACTGACTTCGACTATAAAGTGCGCTTTCTGGTTCTCCATAAATAGTCCTCCCGCCCATTTTAGCCGTTAGCAATAACGACTAAACTTGGTTTTTCTAAGACCAAAGTATTACGAGCCGCATTGACCTCCAGATCATGCGGCTCGCGATAAAAGCGGAGCGTTTCCGCTGGTGCTATATCAGCGCCACCAATGGTGAGGCGGCTGTTGGCTGCCGCTCAAGAGATAGCCGGCTAGAAAACCGATCGCACCGGCAAGTGCCAGCGCGGTCGTCGTCGCCGCTGCATGGTCGCGGGCAGCGCCTGCGGCGGCCACACCTTCGGCCCGGATCTGGGCAACGGCGCCCTTTGCGCGGGGGAGGGCATCTTCATAAGCCTTGCCGGCACGGTCGCGCACTTCGTAGTAGGCTTCGGCACCCTGCGCCGAGATCATTTTCTGCAGGCGGGATACTTCCTGCTGGAGCGCGGCGATATCCTTGCTGACGGACGCTCTGATGTCGTCGGTAGTGGCAGCCATGTCTTTCTCCTTTCTTCTACACGAACGAGAACACGAAAGTGCTGCTTTAGGTTCTGCGCGATTTGATCCGTGTAAGGGGCAAATGATCCTCATCCGCCGAGTTTCAACCCTCAAACGCCGCTTTTGCGCTGTCCGGACAGGACAGAAAA
>NZ_JAIQXS010000041.1:0-16072 GCF_020166565.1 Rhizobium sp. 3T7 | reverse complement strand
CTCGTTGATCGGTCACGTTTTAAGCCGGAAGCAAAGGCGTTCAGACAAAAGCCTAGCGGCGGAGTTTCTGCTGCTCTGCAACATAACCATACCGGACCGATGAAATCCAGCTTCGCTGTACCCAGGAAGCTCCTGTTTTCGGGCATGCTGCAAGTAATCGTCGTGGGGAATATAATGATCCGGACCTACCAGTGGGCCTCTGCGTCACCTGCGCGATGCTGCTCTGCACGATGCAACGCTTAGTATCACTAGCGACAATGACGACATCGCTCAGTGAGTTTGTTGCTCCCACAACCAGAGTGACAGCAGGTTCTTCAATCAGACGAGGCCGCGCCTCCATCATCATTTCGGCTTATGTAGCAAGGCAGCATAAAGCGGCCCGCTACATGGTCCACGCACAGGCGGCAAACAGGGTATGTTCAGCGTCCATACCAATACTTCAAGTTGGGAACTTCGGCTTTAGGACGAGCCGCATCGTCCGATAGAGGAGCGCGCTCCCTTGCTATCGCTAGTTCCCACTAGTGCGTTCGTGTTGACGCAGGATCGATTTCGATAACAATCCCGTACCTTAGAGCCTTATCTCTGGTTTCGTCGATTGCCTGCTGGATCCGATGGACCACAATGTCGAACTCGGGGCCTTCCAGGGATGCCATCTCCCGAGCGACGCTCAGGGCGAATATCAGTTGCGCGATGTTGGCTTCATCCATGGCAGCGTCCTCGCCGACAACGAAAAGCCTATCGACATTCCACGGATGCTGCAATGCACAATATTGGTAAGGATTGTCCGGCAACAAAGGTCCTGACCGGACGCCATAAGTGAGCCGACAGGAACGAGCTTCAGCCGGGTGAAATCCTTCGGGAAAAGTACTTGCTTCCGCTCGGTACAGAATGCTCATTTCCTGCGATCTACGGAAAAGCCATCCTATCCATTAACCTGCCAGGGTAGACGCATATGCCGGGTCAACACGACCATGAAGTGCGCTCCACCGGCGTGAAGTGGTAAAACCGCAAGCGTGCCATTGGCACGACCCGTCATTTCCTCTACGGCCGAAGCCGACCTACGACCACACAACAAAAGGATCATTGTGATGACCGAGAAGAACCCCGCCGACAACTTCCCTGCCGGATATGAAGTACCCAAGGTATGGACCTGGGAGAAGGGCAACGGCGGGCAGTTTGCTAACATCAACAGGCCGATCGCTGGCCCAACCCACGACAAGCAACTGCCTGTAGGCAAGCATCCCCTGCAGCTCTATTCGCTGGCGACGCCGAACGGCGTCAAGGTGACGATCATGCTGGAAGAACTGCTTGCACTCGGACACACAGGCGCAGAATACGATGCGTGGCTGATCAGGATCGGCGAAGGCGACCAATTCGGCTCAGGCTTCGTGGAAGTCAACCCGAACTCGAAGATCCCTGCCCTGATCGACCGGTCGACACCTGAGCCGACGCGCGTTTTTGAAAGCGGATCGATCCTGCTCTACCTGGCGAAGAAGTTCGACGCCTTCCTTCCGAAGGAACACAAGGCACAGACGGAAACGATCAACTGGCTCTTCTGGCAGATGGCCTCGGCGCCCTATCTCGGCGGTGGCTTCGGCCATTTCTATGCCTACGCGCCGGTACACATCAAATATGCAATCGACCGCTTCTCGATGGAAGTGAAACGACAGCTTGACGTTCTCGACCGTCACCTCGCCGGCAACAGGTTCATGGCGGGCGAAGAATATTCGATCGCCGACATCGCAATCTGGCCCTGGTACGGCAACCTCGCGCAGGGCAAGGCGTACGGGGACGCCGGAAGCTTTCTGGACGTCCAGACCTACAAAAACCTACAGCGCTGGAGCGCCGAGATCGCCGAACGTCCAGCAGTCAAGCGCGGCCGCATGGTCAACCGGACATACGGCGATCCGTCGGAACAGCTCCACGAGCGTCACGACGCCTCCGATTTCGAAACAAGGACGCAAGACAAGATCGGCTGAAGGACCGAAGGAAGCAGCTGGGCGCGGCTCACATTTGCCCGCTGGCGTGCTGTTGGTGCGACCGCCCAGTTGCTTAACCTTGCTGAGAGCTCCCGTCCGACCGCCCCAGCGGTCGCGGGGGTTCTTCCGCCAATCGTCGTGCCAAAGCACAGCGGCTGTCGCGCCTGCGTAAAACCAGAAAACGTTGATTTCTTAAGTCGCCGAACTCATGCAATGTCTTCGACGATTGATATGACTTCGGCATCCCGCATCACCGTTCCAGACTTGCTGAGCGAGCGATTGAGCGACGCCCTCACCTTTTTCTTGTAGCGATCGACCGCCTGCCCACTGACCTCGCGCGGCATTGGTAAATTGATTGCTATTTCTTCCATGATGCGACCGGGCGAAGGCTGCATGACGATAACCCGGTGCGCCAAAGCAACCGCCTCCTCGATGTCGTGCGTAACGATAATCATCGTTGAACGCGTCTGGCGCCAGATGCCGACAAGGTGATTTTGAAGTACTGCCCGCGTCAGCGCATCGAGCGCCGAAAACGGCTCATCGAGCAGCAAAACCTCCGGCCGCGTCACCAGCGCGCGGGCAATGGCAGCGCGTTGCGCCTGTCCGCCCGAAAGCTCCTTTGGCAGGCTGTTCTCGTAACCTGCCAGATGAACCTGATCCAACGCAGCCGTTGCTCTTTCATTGCGCTCACGACGCTCGAGATGGCGCAGACCGAAGCGGATGTTTTCGCCGACGGTAAGCCACGGCAGCAGGCGTGGTTCCTGGAATATCAGATTGATAAGTTGGTGCGGCGCACGAACGGCCTCGCCATTTATGGCGATTTTACCCGCCGTCGGCTGATCGAGGCCGCTGATCAGTCGCAACAGGGTGCTCTTGCCGCAACCCGAGCCGCCAATGACAGCAACAATTTCTCCTGGATGGACTTCGAGGTGGAAGTCCTGGAGTGCGACTACGCCGTTCCGATAGGTCTTCGACAAGCCTTCGACCGACAACATCAGCCGCCCCCTCTCTTGTAATTGTCCTGCCAAGCGACGAGGGGCGCGCTTACGGAAACGATCAGGCCGTCGGATAGCTTGCCGATAATGGCAAAGATGATAATTGCCGCGACGATCTGATCGGGTTTGCCAAGCTGCTGACCATCAACGAGCAGATAGCCCAACCCCTCGGAAGCGCCCATGAATTCCGCCGCAACGACGAACATCCAGCCAAGCCCCAGACCTGCCCGCAGCGCCACGATCAAGGCCGGCAGGATGGCGGGAAAAAGGATGCGTCGCGCAAGCTCCAACCCGGAGAGGCGGAAGATGCGGCCCACCTCAACGATCTTCCGGTCGACCGAAAGCAGAGCCGTGGAAAGGCCGAGATAAACGGGAAAGAAGACCCCTGTCGCGATCAGCATTACCTTGGATGTTTCAAAGATGCCAAACCAGAGAATGAAGAGTGGCACCCACGCAATCGATGGGATGGCGCGAAGGGCCTGAAGGCTCGGATCGACCAACGCCCGCGCTGTGGCGAAAAAGCCGGTCAACGTTCCAACAACCACGCCTGCTGCAGCCCCTGCCAGAAAGCCAAAGAGAACACGTAGACAGGTGGAGGCGACATGCCGGTAAAGTTCGCCGTTCTCTGCGAGCTGCCAGAGAGCCGCGATAATGCGGGAAGGAGGCGGCACCAGCCGACCGGAGGAAAGACCGAAATCGACTGCCGCTTGCCAAAGCAGAAAGGCGCCGGCCGGCACAGCAATGGAAAGCAAGAACCTTTTCCAAATTGCCGGCCGGGCGCCTGTTCTATTGCCCGCTATCCGTTCACGCAGCTGACCTGACAAGACTTCAATTGCTGTCAACGCTTGTGATCCATTACTGAGTAGCGGCGCCATTGAAACTCGTGTCGATCAGGCTGTTGGTTATCGCAGCGAGATCCGCATCAGCCGGAAGCACACCGGCCTGCTGCAAGGCAACACCGGCCTTCAGGATCGTTTCCCGCTGCTCGTCGCCGATCTGCGAATGCGTCAAGTCCGTGCGCTCCAGTTGCTTCGAGATGACAGCATCGGGAAGCTTGGCGGCCTCGATCAGAGCAGACTTCAGTGCCTGTGGATCGGAAAGTGCCTGCTTTCGCGCCGTCTCGTAAACAGCAAGTACGCGCTTCACAATGTCTGGGTGCTCTTTTTCGAAGGTCTCCGTCGTGTTGAGGACGCCCCAGCTATTGTTCTCCGGCTTGCGGAAGAACAGCTTGGCGCCGTCTTCTACCTCCGCGGCCGCCATCAAAGGATCAAGACCGGCCCAAGCATCCACGTCGCCGCGGGTAAGGGCCAGACGGCCATCGGCATGTTGCAGAAGGACAAATTTGACGTCGCCTTCCTTGAGACCGGCATCGGCCAGAGCGCGGACAAGGAAAATATGCGGGTCGGTACCGCGCGTCACGGCTACGGTTTTACCCTTGAGATCAGCAACGCTGGCGATCTTCGAATCCTTACCCGTGACAAGTGCTGTCCATTCGGGCCGTGAGAAGACATAGATCGACTTCACCGGGTTACCGTTGACGCGCGCAATCAAGGCCGCAGCGCCCGCCGTGGAGCCGAAGTCGATTGAACCGGCGTTGAGAAACTCGAGCGCCTTATTCGAGCCCGCAGACTGAACCCAACGCACAGCAATGCCATCCTTTTCGAATTCCTTCTCCAGCAAGCCCTCCTTTTTGAGAAGCAGGCTCACCGGATTGTAGGTTGCCCAGTCGATCCGAATTTCGGAAACGTCCGCGGCAGAAACCTGCTGCAGTCCTGCGCCAATAAAAGCGGCCATCGCCACGATACGCAAAATGATCGACTTCATATCCCTCTCCAGCTTTGCATTGTTGCCTTGTAGCGTAGGGAGGGACGTCAAAATCTTCTAGAAATGACGTTTCAATATCCACTAAGTTTATGGAATTTATGATGTGTTTGCCTGTAGCTTTGAAGTCTTATTCAGCTATCTGCAGGCCGTTCAGTTGATTGACGGGATGGCCGTCACTTCGCGCATGTTTATCGCTGATCGCTGATCGCTGAGCAGGAGGGAACTAAGCATGCAGAAATCACCAAGGCGAATATTCCTCGCGATGGGCAGCGGTTTCCTCGATTGCCGCCAAGATCGGTTGCACGGCGCAGACGCTCAATAAATGGGTGAAGGCGAAATCCGCACGAGGTGAAGGTTCGAACCGTTGCCCGGCTAATAAGGTGTGCGAAGTTATCGAAACCGCGAGATTTTACAGAGCGACGGGCATACATTAATTGCGGGTTGGGGAGCTTTCCTACCGGAAGTCCAAAGCCTTAGTTGCCAAACGCGATACTGCGGCGCGTTAGAGGGAATCTTCAGTCCAATCTTCGTGACCATGACGGATACGGATCACGAGAACGCTCCATTGATCCGATAGATTACCAGGTGAGCCTTAAATGGATGGATTCTGACAGGCGGGGAAATCTCATGGCGCTCACGCGTCATTCGAGGGCTCGCGGCTATGAGATCGAGCACACCAAAAAGCTCATCGTGATATCGTTTGGCAGCCAAGGATCCGGCAATTGAGACGATATCCTCTTCCGCTTCAACAGAGAGCCTGAATGGCATCAATCACGTTCGAGGGTGATCTCGGCACGCGCAACGGCTGCGGAAAACAACTCGTCCTTCGAACGGCCTCCTACGCCACTTTTGATTCCGTCATCGACGAAACGTTGCATCTCCGCAATTTTATTAGTCCGGGCCTGGTCTCTGCGGATAAGCTCTCGAACGTAGTCACTCGCGTTCGAGTATCGACCGATCTTGGCTTGCGCTTGGACCCAGTCTTTCATCGGGTCCGGCAGGGATAAATTCATGGTTGCCATTAGAGTCTCCTTGAGGTCTCAGGCTGCCCTTTGATGCCAAAGTTTGTCAAACTATTGAAGCCTGCTAAGAAAGCTCCTGAAGGGGGTTCTGCGATTGGCGGCCTAATGCCAACTGCAAGTCCAGCGCATTCCGCGGCCAGGACGGCGACAAGTAAGGTCGCGGCCACAGGAATGCGTAAAGGTCATTGCGGTTCGCCCACGGCCACTGCCGCGCCCCCGATCGAGGTCCCCGACAGCCCGCTTGAGACTCGCGAGATGGGCCAGGGCAACGAGCCGCGCCGAGGCGTAACCCTGCTCCGGCGAAACGTCGGCCCCGACCTTGCCAAGGGGTTTTGCTAATGTTCCATCCCGATTGCACGCGACGTGACCCGAGATGTAGGCACGGTTGCCGCGCACCCGGACCCAGGCGAACGGCATCCGCAGCCCCTCACGAACTCTCAAAGGCGCGGGCAATTCCAGACCCATGGCGGTGAGGCGTTGTTCGATGATAGCCATAATAGATCTCCTCGCTAAGGCACGATGGCGTCGAGCTCCGGCATCAGCACGACACTCTCGTTCGCTGCCGGGTCATTGCGGGCACCGAGGAACTCAGCGTTTTCGGTGCTGCGATTGACGGCCACGTGCGGAACGCCGGCCGGAATGAACAGGTAGTCGCCGGGGCGAACCTTTTCGCACCGTTCGAGCTCGCCCCCCGACCAGATCTCGATCTCCTTGCCCGCGGTCATGAGAAGGGCCGTCTCATGCCCTTGATGGCGATGGGCGCGTGTTCGTCTTCCTGCGGGCAGCGAGATCATCCCGAGCCACAGCATGTTGGAACCGACGCTCTCCGCCGAGACGCCAGAGCGATAGACAGATCCCTGCTCGGCGACATAGCCCTCACTCCCGCGTACGATTTTCGCGGTTGATGCATAAGCACTTTTTAGTTGCGTTGCTTCGTTCTTCATCGCTCCCACCATCTCAACCGCTGCAATCGCAGCCGAATCTGCGCGCAGAGTCGTCGCAAGTCCTGAAAGAGGGCCGAAAAATTCCGAAAAACTGCGAAATCGGCGTATCATTTCCCATCATGATCACGCAGCGCCTTGCATTCGGCCCGTTCGAGTTCATCACGGAGAATGGATGCCTTCTCCGTGACAACCGGCCCGTCGCCATCGGCGCCCGCGGCGCGTCGCTGCTTGCCGTTCTGCTCGCGGCAGATGGGCGTGTCGTCGCCAAGTCGGCGCTGATGGATGCCGTTTGGCCGGGCCTCGCCGTCGAGGAGAGTAATCTTTCCGTTCAGATTGCTGCCCTTCGCAAGCTGCTCGGCCCGGCACCAGACGGCGGCGACTGGATCATCACGGTCCCACGGGTCGGATACAGATTTTCCGGTCCGGTGGAGAGCCGGACCGACGGACCCGGTAGCGAAGGGCATGCGGAGGCGAGATCCAGCCCCGCGATTGCAGTACTGCCTTTCGAGAATCTTGGCGGCGATGCCGACAGACAGTATCTGGCCGACGGTATCGCCGACGACCTGATCATGGCGCTTGCCCGGTTCCGATGGTTCCGCGTCGCGTCGCGTGGGGCGAGTTTCGCAAGGAGGAATGGCCCGAGGGATCCGAAGTCTATCGCGCACGAACTTGGCGTTGATTTTCTGGTGGATGGAGCCATCCGGCATACCGGCGATCGGATGCGGATATCGGTTTATCTCGCCGACGCAATGAAGGGCGCCACCGTCTGGTCCGAACATTACGATCTTCAGGTGGCCGAGGTATTTGCGGTACAGGACGCCATCGCCGAGCGGATCGCAGCGGCGGTCGAGCCCGAACTGCTGTTGCGGCATGGACTTCAGGTCGCTCCGCACACCGGCAACGTGACCGCCTGGGACCTTGTACGGCAAGGTACATTCAATTTTCACAAGGTAACGCAGCCAACCCATCTTCTCGCAAGGCGATTCTTCCGAGAGGCCGCGGAGCTCGATCCCATGCTTCCAGAGGCGCAGATCTGGCGGGCGCGGGTCAACGCAGGCCTCATCGCCTATGGCTGGACAGAAAATCCCGCTGCGGACGGCAAGGAAGGACTCGATGCGGCCTTGCGGGCGATATATCTCGACGCCCGGAATCCGTATGCGCACTATGCGCTGGCGATTGTGTCGGCCTACACAGGCAGGGCTGACCAGGCGATCCTCGCAGCCGAGCGGTCCATCGAACTCGGTCCGAGCTTCGCCTTGGGGTATCTCGTCCTCGGCATGGCCCGTCTTTTCGTGGGCGATGCCGCCGGCGCGCGAAAGCCGCTGGCTCGCGGCCTCGAACTCAACCCCCATGATCCGCAGAATGCGGTCTGGTTCAGTCTCTTGATGCTTGCGCTGTTCTTTTCGGGCGACGTCGAAGGCGCGCTTGACACGGGGCGTTCGGCGCTAAAGGCGCGGCCTGACTGGCCGGCGCTGCTCCGCATTCAGGCGTGCTGCCACACGGCCTTGGGACATAGTCAGGAGGCTCGCCGTTTCTCCGCCGCTGCAGGCGATCTCCCGGAGCCTGCCGGCGATGCGCTTGGTCCGTTCAGAGATGGCAACAGGGAATGGGCGACCCGCCTCAAGGGCCTGCTACGAGAGGCGGAACATCAAACGACCGGTTCCTGTCGTAACGCCATCTTTCCTGAAGACTAGGCAAACGACCGCTTTCCACCCTCTCGCGACGTTCCTGCCGAGCAGTGGCAATGACCGAAGCGGGTCAGCTCGAGACCTCGATCCGGATCGTTGAATGTCTGCTATTGCTTTTCCGATGCCAAAAAAGCGCCCAGTCCGCGTTCGCCCCCCTCAATCACTGCGCTCATGTCTAACGGCCAATGGTGGCCGAAGGAGAACTCAAATGAGTATTGCACAATATGATCCCACCGCACTTGGACGTCCGGCTTGGAACGCCGGCCGAAAAGTCGGCGTCAAGAAGCCGCTGAAACAGCACCAGATTTGGGCGATCCGCTTCTTCCTAGACCGGGAGGGGCGCATGAGAGATCGCGCGCTGTTTGATCTCGCAATCGACAGTAAGCTCCGAGGCTGCGTCTTGCCAAGATCAAAATCGGGACCCTCGCCAGTATGCCCGATTGGTCGATGAGCGGGTGACTGCAATCGGGCCAAGACGCAAGGACTACGGCACACACTCGCTTCGACGCACGAAGGCGGCGATGATCTACAAAGCGACGGGCAATCTTCGTGCAATCCAGATCCTGCTCGGGCACACCAAGATCGAAAACACAGTCAGGCATCTTGGTGCGGACATCGAGGATGCGCGCTGGATCTAGCGGAGCATACAGAGATTTGAGCGAGTGCAGCCCCGGGCCGCAGCTATTGGGAAAAATGTTTCCGGTTTTAGAAGCTTCATCGAGCGGCTATGCGCCCATGGCGGCCGTAGAGACCACTTGGCCGCTGCCCGAAAGCAGACGTCGCCAGCGACAGGCTGGACGGCTTGATTGCGCCAAAAGCCGCGCCCCATGCGGGTGATTAGATCACGAATTCCTCCGCGTATGTCTGTGGCTCGGGAACGACCGTAACCTCCACCGGAATGATCCAATTGGCCGCGTAGCTCTCGCAGTCGGAACGCTGGAGGTCGGGCTGCACGCACCCGGCCCCATCGATCGCGCGACATCGCAGTATATATCGCCCCACTTCTTCAGGGGTCCACATGTACTCCCACAAGCGCCATGCAAAGGGACGTTCTGTTTCGAGGAGCCTTCCCTCGCGCCAGCCCCTGCCATCTCCGGTGCAGACCTGCACCTGCCGGATAACAGCCTCTCCGCTCCAGGCGGCTCCGAAAATCCGGTACGGTTGGCCGACGATGAGATGCGCCCCCTGTACGGGACGCGCGATCTGCGCTTTGACCTCCATCTCCGCAAGGGGGACCAGCCTGGGTTCCCCGAGGCTGCGCTCCCAACGGAAATAGTCGCGCGCCTGCCAGTAGCCAAGGAACGGTTGCTCCACAACTGTGATATGCGTGATCCACTTGACCCAAGCCATGCCGAACCAGCCACCCACGACCGCGCGTAGCGGGTAGCCGTGATCGCGCGTCAACGGCTCCTCGTTCATCGAATAGGCAAGGATCGTGCTGTCAGCGATGGCCTTCTCAAGCGGTAAACTGCGCGCAAAAGCGATGGGGCCGGGAGAAGCCGTTTTCTTGTTCGTGTCGACGACGCCGCTGTCGGCGCCTGCGAGCAGAACCTCACGTGCGGTTCGCTTAACGCCCGCCATTTCCAAAATCTCGCGCAGAAGAACACCTGTCCACGCGGCATTGCCGACGGCTCCATTCTGCCACTGCAACCCCTCCTTCGGCGGCACATAGTAGACGCGCCCGTTCCCTGCGCACTCGACGACGGCGGTGAAAGTCGTGCTGCCCATCGCCTTGATGCTGTCGAGGTCAAGTTCGATCGGGCGCTCCACCGCCCCGTCAACGCGCAATCTCCAGTCTCGCGCATCGAGCTCCGGCGACGGGAAATGGTTTCGCACGAAGAACAGCTCGGTTGGGATCAGCCAATCGGAGAGCGACGCGAACGGAAACTCGATGTTCTGTGGGGATTTCTGTCGAACTATTAGACTGGGTTGCTGTGGTGTCGGCATCGTCCTCGTCTCCCCTTCCAAGAGCAACGTCGGCTCTCCGTCGCGCGAATTCCGGTTCGATCACACCGCCCTCGCAGTGCGTCTGTCGCATTCAGCCCTCGGGCCGCATTCTAGCACATACTGCACGTTCCTCGGATCGACCTCGAACGGCAGCAAAGGGTCAATCCCAGACCTTGGCGGCAAGAACGCTAATGTCGGTATTTCGTGTTGGGTGTCCTCGCAGCGGACGGTCGGCCATCGGCCCCGATCCCGCCGGTAGTTTGAGCACCTCACAAGGCAGGCAGTTGTGTTCACCCTTGAGCAGCGCCGGGCACCGATCAACTCGGCCGCTTGGAGAGGAGAATTTCTGTTGCATTACAGGGTGGCGACGCGGTCAAAGAATCGCTATCTTTCCTGTTATGGCAAAGACGACATCCAAAAAACGGGCCACCGGGGCTGCATCGACACTCACAATGCGTACTTCTAGGAGTTCGCGTTCTAGCAAAGTGAAGTTCGGTAGTGTCGTTGTTACCGGTACAAAGCCTAGTTCCGAACTCGTGCAAGTGAACGTCGAAAAAAGCACCGAAGCGCTTGCGAGAGTAACAGCCAAACTGGCAAAGCCAGGCGTGTCTCTTCGCCCTAAGAAAGGCGTCCCCCGCTTCTCGATTGCAGAAAACGAAGCTGGCGTGTTCATACGACGCCTGGACGGACGTACCGAACGTGGTCGTTTGGTAAACGGCGTTTTCGAGGTCATTGATTGAGGCGCCTGAGCGACGCGATTGATCAGATTCTTCACGCTCAGCGGATAACAGGAAAGCCGCTTGCGATCATCCTTGCTGGCCACAACGGTTCGGGAAAGTCGACGATGTGGCGGAAGGTCCTTTCGGATAGGCTCCAAATCCCGCTCATAAATGCCGACCGAATGATGTTGTCCATCCTGCCTGAGGCGGGCAGCGACGGGGCTCTGGTTCCATGGGCGCAGTCTCTCAGGGACACCGATCAAAGCTGGATGAAGGTGGCGCAGGACGGCGTTCAGGCTTTCGTCGGCCACGCAATGCAATCTAAAGTTCCCTTCGCCATGGAGACGGTTTTTTCTTACTGGGAGGAGCTTGCGGATGGCACCGTCCGTTCCAAGCTCGAGCTTATTCGCGACATGCAGGCAGCCGGCTATTTTGTTCTGTTGCTATTTGTTGGTCTCTCCAATGTCGAACTCTCTATCCTTCGCGTTCAGACACGTGTCGCGGAACACGGGCATGGCGTTGAGACGGAGCGTCTGATACGCCGATTCCCAAAAACCCAGCGTGCCATTGGCGCGCAGCTTTAAAGATTGCCGACGCAACGGTATTCGTTGACAACAGTCGTGAGGAGAGGCTCGCTTTCACGGTCTGCCGTGTACAGGTAGGGGAAGAGTGCATGTACGATCTCAGGAATACAGGGCGCCCAGTTCCCTCGGCAATTGCGCAATGGCTCGGCACCGTCAGCCCGCAGGTATAAAACGCCGCATGGGGTGGCGCCATTCCTCTTGCGCGAAGCTGCGATAGATCGTGGATCATCGTGATAGAAGTCCTCAGCGAAACGGCAGCTTACCGAATTCCAGGGCCAGAACCGGACGGACAGCGAACGGCCCAATCTATCACTGCGCCCATCCACGAGCCGGTGGCGCGGCCATCGTCGAGGAGGCGATCGGAAGGCTCCGCCGTATGAACAACTGGCAGGTGAGGTGAAGGACCACCTCAGAGCGTGTCGATCAGTCCTCCGTCCACGCGCATGGAAGCTCCGGTCGTCGCGGATGCCAAAGGCGACGCCAAATAGGTTACGAGGTTGGCGATTTCCTCGACGCTTGCAGCTCGTTGGATGATCGAACTGCCACGATGCTTCTTGACGAAGTCCGCCGCGACCTCCTCGATCGGCTTGCCCGTCTTCGCACGCTCTTCGGCAAGCATCGCCTCGACGCCTTCGGACAGTGTTGGGCCGGGGAGAACCGAGTTCACAGTAACGCCCGTACCAGCCATGCGCTTGGCGAGCCCGCGGGCAACCGCGATATCGGCGGTCTTGCTAACGCCGTAATGGATCATCTCCACCGGAATGTTAAATCCGGATTCCGATGCGATGAAGATGACGCGACCCCAGCCAACGTTCTGCATGCCCGGAAGGTAGGCACGCGAAAGCCTGACGGCCGACATGACGTTTACCTGCCAATGGCGATCCCATACCTCGTCGTTCGCCTCGAAAAAGTCGAGCGGCTGGAAGATGCCCGCATTGTTGATCAGGATATCGACATGAGGAACCTTGGCGACGAGAGCGCCACACCCTTCAGCGGTTGCGACATCGGCTGCGACGGCGACTACGGTGCCCACGGCACCTTCGCCTTTCAGGCGTTCGGCGGCCTTTGCGGTCTTTGTTTCAGACCGTCCGTTGATCACCACGTCCGCGCCAGCCCTCGCGAGCTGGCGGGCGATCGCGTAGCCGATGCCTTCGGTAGATCCAGTAATCAGAGCGGTCTTGCCTGCGAGATCGATTTGCATCTGCTGCTCCTTCTGAGGTTGGATCAGAGAACGTATGACCTGGCGATCGGTCTCGCAACAGCCCACGACGTCGATGATCCTTTCGGGTAGGGCCGGTGGCGGTGCTTGGGAGTGAGTTTGCAGGCTGATCCAGAAGCAGATGACATTCTCTCAGAGTTCGAAGCACTGATCCGGCAAGCGCGGCAATTCGAAAGACAGCAACAGCTCGACTCGCAGACCTAAGGTGTCTGACGTCCCTTATGAACCGTCCGGAAACCGGTAATTTATTCTCGTATAAATCTGCTCGAATCCGGCCACGATGAGATTGGCGTGAGAGATATTCGGTTCATCGGCTGAAGGCTGGGCGGTTTCCACGACGAATGTCTGAACGCCCTGACTGGCGCCTTGGTTCAGACGCGCGGTAATGAGAGCCTTCTGTGCTCCTCGATTGCGAAACTCGGGAACGGTCGCGCCACCGCCAAGCCACGCAAAGCCGTCTGCCGCATACATCGCGCCGGTCGCGATCGGCCTGCCGTCCAATTCCGCGAAAAAGCAGCTCCAACCGTCCTTCCCGACGATCGCTGACCAAAGCGGTGTCAGGTTTGCCGGAAAGTTAAATCCGGCGCACATCATCGAGCCGAAGATTTCGGCTTCGGTGACTTTGACCTGCCGGGTAGCGACCTCTCCAGAATGAATGAGTGGCGTAGAAGGCGCCGTTCGCCGTAGCTTTGCCCATCCGTTACCTTGGGGAACAAGGCCCCGTTTCCTTATCCAATCGTGTGTCTGTTGAGGAGCGGTGGCGGCGTTCATTTGCAAGTAGCGGCGGCCTGCCTTTTTGCTCATCCATTCATAGGCCGTGTCGAGATCTTCACGTGCTACGATGCCGAGCACACGATTGAGACCGATGGCGGGCGCGCTGGGCAGCGATATTGCGCAACCTACAGCTAATTGCATGCAGCGAAACTCAGCCTGGTCAACGAGCGTCTGGGGCGCGATCATGAACAGGTCAACAAATGCTTTCGTTTCGATGATATCTTCTTCCGGCACCGTTTGGCGCGATGCTGACGGGCGATCCATGGTAGTGTCCTTGACTATCAACAAGCCAAACAGACTTCACCGCAGCGCTTTCGCATGAGGCCATCTGTCCCAAACTCCCAGTTTTCGTTCCCGTAAGACCGAAACCAGTTGCCGCTATCGTCGTGCCATTCATAGGCAAAGCGAACAGCGATGCGGTTGTCGGTAAAGGCCCAAAGCTCCTTGATCAGTCTGTATGCGAGTTCGCGTTGCCATTTCCGCGTGAGAAAGCCGATAATCGCTTCGCGGCCGTTTATAAACTCGGAACGGTTGCGCCACCGGCTGTCATGGCTATAGGCCAGCGCTACCTTCTCGGGATTGCGGCTGTTCCAGCCATCCTCCACAACCCGAACCTTTTCTGTTGCAGAAGCCCCTGAAAAGGGCGGCAATGGGGGTCTTGTGGCGTCCATTATTTTCCTCCCAAGGCCCCGAGCCGAGCACGCAATTCTGCATTCTCCGACTCCAATTCGGCCAAGCGTTCCCGCAACGGTGCTACCGCTTTCTCGACCTCGTGTTCGGTGTAACGCGGTGTGATATGTTGAGGGCAGTTCCAATCGAAGGCTTCCAGCCGCAGCCGGAAAATCCGTTCTGCCTTTGCTCGGTAGCCGGCGTCGAAAACAAGGTCGGTCAGTGCCGGATCGGCATCGAGTGTCAGCTTCTCGACACGCATGTAGATCTTGAGGCGTGCTCGTCGCGGGTAATCCACCAGAAAGAGACAGGCCCGGTCATTTGCGGCAAAGTTTCCGGTACTGATATATTGGCGGTTGCCCCTGTAGTCGGCAAAAGCCAGCGTTTTCTTGTCGACTATTTTCAAAAAGCCCTTTGGGCCACCGCGATGCTGAACATATGGCCAGCCGGTTTCCGACACAGAGGCAATGTAGAAGCTGTCCCGTGCAGAGATGAAAGCCAGTTCGCTGTCGGTGAAGCTGTCGGATTCTCGATGGTGGTCGCCCAACCAAATCTGGTCGGCGCCCATTTCAGCTTGTGCAAGCCGCACATTCGGAGTGATTGCAACTTCCAAAAAATGGTACGGCATGGGGGATCTCCAAAATCTGGAATTTAGTAACCGCTGTTCAGCGGTGCGACCTTGGCTTGGCGGAACCTTGGTCGCACCGCCGGTGACCATGGCTGATGGTCACTTCTTTGCGACGCTGCGATCCAGGAAGTCGTTGATTAGCGGAGCAGCGACGTCCAGCTTTTCTTCGAGCAGGAAGTGACCTGAGTTCAGGATATGAATTTCGGCATCCGGAAGATCCTTGAGATAAGGATGAGCGCCGGCCTCAGGAAAGATATAATCGTTCTTGCCCCAGACGATGAGCGTGGGCGGTTTGCGCTCACGAAAGAAACTTTGGAACGCAGGGTAAAGCGGCACGTTGGTGCGATAATCATACAACATATCGAGCTGGATATCCTTGTTGCCTGGTCGGTCCAGAAGAGCTTGGTCGTGAACCCAGTTGTCAGGGCTGATGCGCGACACGTCCTCCATGCCATCGGTATACTGGAACTTGGTCGTTTCAAGCGTGACCAGACCGGAGAGCGCCTCACGGCTCTTCTCTGACCCATTGGACCAATAGGTCTTGATGGGATCCCAAAATTCCTTCAGCCCTTCATCATAGGCGTTGCCGTTCTGGATGATCAGCGCACTGACCCGTTCTGGATGTTTCAGCGCCACGCGGTAGCCCACCGGTGCACCATAATCCATGAGGTACATCGTGTAGCTTTTGACCGCCAAATGATTCAGTAACTTGTCTACGATATCGGCGACGCCGCCAAACGTGTAGGCAAACTTGCTACGATCGGGAGATGCACTTTGGCCGTAACCCGGATAGTCCGGCGCGATGACGTGGTACCGGTCTGCAAGAAGCGGGATCAGATTCCGGAACATGTGGGAGGACGTCGGAAAACCGTGGAGCAGCAGCACGACCGGAGCGTCGGCCGGACCGGCTTCCCGGTAGAAGATATCGAGGCCCTCGATCATCGCAGTTCGGTAGTGGATGGGAACCGGAGCTTCGCGAACGTTCGTCGCGGCGTGCGCAGGAAGCGCGCTTACCATTGTTGCCGCGGTCATGCTGGCGGTCGCCAACATCAGGCACATAATCAAACTACGCATGATAGT
>NZ_JAIQXS010000040.1:0-17746 GCF_020166565.1 Rhizobium sp. 3T7 | reverse complement strand
GACCGCTTCGTCCTCCACCGTCGAGGTCGCACCTGCATTGGCGACCGGGGCGTCGTCATTGATGTCGATCGAGGCGGTGCCGGTTACGGAATCGCCGTCCTTGTCGGTGACGGTATAGCTGAACTGCAGACGCAGGACGTCATCGAGACCTGCCTGTCCCTTGTCCGGATGATCGAGCGGGCCGAACTGGGTAAAGGTGAAGGCGCCGGTTGCCGCGTTCGCAACGGTCAGGACGAAGACAGGCTGGCCGTCGACGCTGCCGGTGACGGTCAGGCCATCGACCGTGATGACGACGGGCTTGCCACCGGACGTCAGTTCAAGGTGCGAACCGTTCTGCGTGCCTTCATCGATGTTCAGCGAATCGACGAACTGGACGGCGGTGATCTGACCAACATCAGCGCCACCATCGAAGCCGAACGTGCCATTCACCGAGTGCGTCTCGAAGCCGCCTTCCTGGCCTTCCGTTTCCGTCAGGCTCAGCGTTGCGGTGTCGGAGATCGTCGGCAGATCGTCGAACAGCTCCTGACCGTCCCCGAGGCCCGGGTCGGGCTGCTGCGTGTCAGCAAGAAGCTGGGCGAGCTGCGTCGGATCGTTAGGATCCTGCTGGATGGTGTCCTGGAAGTCGGCGCCCGAGCTGGGAGGAGCCGCGCTTGCCGAGTAGGAACCGTCAGGACCGGCCGCGACGTTGATGTTGCTCTGCTCGAGGGCGGCGATCACGGCCTGCTGCGGCAGCTCGACTTCGCCAAGCAGGAAGGTCGGCACGTGCAGGGCGCCGTTGACGATGACGATCTCCGTGCCGTCGGCCTGGACGAGCACGAGATTGTTGCCTTCGACGCGGATGTCGTCGATCGACACGTTAGCCGGCAGGTGGGCGACGTTGTTCTGATCCGGGACGACTTCACCTGGATGGGCGTTCGCAGCTACCGTCTGCGGCGCCGCTGGCACGCGGTCGGTCTTCTCAGGCTGCTGGCTATTATTGGCTTGCGCGACCTCGACGCCCTCACGAGCGGAAGCCTCAATACTTGCGTCTTCATGAATGTCCTGGCGGAAGTCGTGCGAGACGTTTTCGCTTGCAGTAGCGGAAATGCGCGGATCTTCGATAGACATAACAAAACAACCCCAATGAGAAACTGGGGCCAATCAATTACGCAGAAGAGCCAAAAGCAATACTTGCAGCCGCTTCAGACATAGCCGGTTATGCATCCACCCAAAAATGTTTTAGGAAGAGTTAACGACAGGGGCCGGAACATGGCTGGAAACGCTAAAATTCTAATAAAATTAATGAAATACAAACACGCTCCGGCGCTGACGGTCGTGCGTTCCGGGCCGTCGATTCGACACCCACGCCGCCTCCAGGACATTCCGGCATCGCTTGAACCCTCCGGATGCAGCTCAGTGCGAGACGGCTCACACCGTCTCGCACTGAGCTCAAAAAGGTCATTCCGCCGCGCCTATCGGGTGGGCGCCACGAGGCAGAAGAATGCGCCCTGCGGATCGGTCGCATTGATGATCCAGCTGCCGCCGGGCACTTCCATCGGACCGACGATCACCTTGCCACCGCCCGCATTGACGCGTTCGATGGCACTGTCGATCGCCGGCACGTTGAAGTAGTAACCCCAATAGCACATCGGCACGTTGGCGGGTTTGGTCATCATGCCGCCGATCTGCTTTCCATGCTCGGCGAAGATGCGATAGGCGCCCATCTCGCCCATGTCGAAATCGTGGTCCTTGGTCCAGCCAAAGATCTTCGAATAAAAGGCGAAGGCCTCCTCCATGTTGCCAGCCATCAGTTCGTGCCAGCCGATATGGCCGGGCGTACCCATCGGCGCGGGCGGGGTCGGATTGTCTCTCGGCAGCGGGGTCATGACGCAGATCACGGCGCCGTGCGGATCGGCGAGGACGGCAAAGCGTCCGACGGTCGGAATATCCTCCGGCTGGCGGCGGACCGAGCCACCATTGGCAGCAAAATCTTTCGCCGTTTGATCGACATCATCGACGGCAACATAGCCCGTCCAGTTCGGCGGAATGCCCTTCCCTTCCAGTTCTGCGGGAAAATCCATGAGGCCGGCGACGCCTGCGCCATTCGCCTCGAAGACCGTATAGGGCGGCAGGTCCTGGATCTTCATTTCGTTCGTCGTCCAGCCGACAACCTTGGCGTAGAATTCGGCTGCTGCCTTGGGATCGGGGGTCATCAATTCGCACCAGATGAATTTTCCGTGGGTTTCGGACATCGTGATCTCCATTTGCGCTGGGTTCTTATCGGTTGCGGAGCGCACCGCGTCGGCGATGCTGTCCGCTCACCCGCAGCTAGCGCTTCCGGGTGTAATGCGCTTCCATGAACTGCTTCCAGCTGCCGTCCGGTTGCTTGGCAGCGGAGTTGAACGTGCGGTGGTCGCGATCGTGAAAGATGATCTGCTCGCGATAGTCGGCGAGCTTGTTCGCGTCGCTGAAATCGGGGCCTAATGTATAAAGGCTCAGGATCTTGCCGTCGTCGGAGACCTCACCCTCATAAACCCATAAGTGGTCCATCATCGTGCCGATCCAGGTGCCGACATACTTGCCTTTATCGGCGCTGTAGCCGAGGGTCAGTACCGTCGTCGCGGCTCCGCCGCCCGGCATCTGGCCTGAGCCTTCGGCGATGAACCAGATCCCGTGAAGCGACCTCACAATTTCCGTCCATGGCTCCTGTCCGGTCATCTCGGGCGCCGTCACGTCCCAGAGGCCGACGAGATCCTCCAGGAATTCATGCTCCTTCAAAACTTTCGCTTGCTGCATCGTCCTTCTCCCTTGGATGATGGTCGCAGATATCAGTGACAGCTGGATGGCGCGTTCTTCGCCGGTTCGTATTCGTCGTGGCGCTTGACGAAGTCCATCGTGCTGTCCTCGTTGCGGCCCTTTGGCGCGCGATCGAGGATCATCAAGGTGCCGACCGCCTCTTCAAGGCCGCGGGCATAGGTCGAATACGTATGGAAGACCTCACCATTCTCGTTCTTGTAGAACGCGCTGAGGCCCGGAAGCTCATCATTGGCTTTGGCGGGCTCGATTGCCTCGAAATTGTAGAAGACCTTGTCCTTCGCCAGATCGTCCGGGCTGAAGGACACGTGGTAGTCGAAGTTGAAGCTGTTGTCGAAGGACGAAACCCACGGGAATTTCCAACCCATGCGCCTCTTATAGGCCTCGATTTTGACGAGCGGCGCGCGCGAGACGGCGACCCAGGTGACATCGTGGTTATTGAGATGCGGCAGCGTTCCGTCGACATGATCGGACAGGAACGAGCAGCCCGGGCAACCGGCCTCCCAATCGGGGCCAAGCATGAAGTGATAGATCAGGAGCTGGCTACGGCGATCGAAGAGTTCGGCAAGGCTTTTCTTTCCCTGCGGCGTATCGAAGATGTAATTCTTGTCGACCTTGACCCAGGGCAAAGCCATGCGAGCGGCGTTGACCTTATCCCTCAGATGCGTTGCTTCTTTCTCCTTGAGAAGCAGCGCGCGGCGGGCTTCCAGCCATTCTTCACGGGAAACGACTTGGTTCTGCATCACGGCGCCCTCCTCCGGCGCGATCGAGACGTGGCGGTCCATGTTCCTTTTCCTTGACTGTTTACATTGATATCAATATAAATTGAGCATGTCAAACGCGGTAGAGATTCCTTTTTCGACGACGCTCCTAGTACGCGACACGTGCCTGTGCCTGCATGTGCAACGGGCGGCGCGCGCACTGGCGCGGCTCTTCGACGATGCCCTTCGCCCTGTCGGGCTCACCAACGGCCAGTTTTCGCTGATGATGTCGCTAAACCGTCCGGAGCCACCGCCGATGGGACCGGTCGCGACCCTGCTTGCGATGGATCAGACGACATTGACGGCAGCGCTCAAGCCTTTGCAGCGCCGTGGTTGGGTAAATGTAACGCAGAATGCGAAAGACAAGCGCCGACGCTTATTAAGCTTGACACCGGAGGGCAAGCTTGTGCTCGCCGCCGCACTGCCGATCTGGGAAAGCACCCACGCCAGCCTCGAGGCGGTTCTGCCGGACGGCGACATGGGAAGACTGCGGCGCGACCTGCAAGCGCTCGCCTAAAGGTCGGCTACATGCGGCGTGTTTTAGTCGCGCACCATTCGCGGATCCCCGGCGAAATCGTCCACCGAGAATCCAATTTTGACCCTCGGAAAATCGCAAAGCGCCTGGACGCCAATTCCCGAGAGCCGGATCCTCCATGTCTGGCGTTCGACAGGCTCGCGGGCAGCAAATGCCGCCGCCGTCAACAGCGCGATATTGCGGCCGCGCTGCGGATCCCGCACGGATTCGTAGAGGATTGCCTGGCAGCCCGCCTCCCGCGCAGCGTCCGCGAGGGCCTGACAGGGCGCGTAGTTCTGGGGATCGGTCCATATGGGCCGATCGGCATCGAGCGGCGCACGCGTGAGGTCGATAGCAGACGGTGTAGCGATGGCCGCGGCAAAGGCCGTGTACTCCGCGGCGTTGCCGGGAAACGATGTGGCCGGCGATTCCGAATAGAACAACAGCCTATAAAAGGCCATTTCCGCAAGCGCGGTTTCCACACGCTCGGAAGCGTAGAAGACGCCGAGCGTGCGCCCTGCCCGGCGGAAACGCGAGCCATGCGGATAGACGGCACCATAGCGGAACGGAGTGGCGAGCAGATAGTCCAGCCCGATGCACTCCGGCGGCAATGCGGGCTTGCTTTCTTCGAGCAACGTTTCAAGCAGCGCCTGCTCCTCGAGCGTATCGACGAGTTTGAGCGTCGAAATCTGATGCTGCGCCTCGACCAGACGCCAGAACCTGCCCGAGATCGCCCGTGTCTCAGACGATAGCGCGGCGGGCGTCCAGATAGGCAAGGACATCGGTCAATCCCGAGATGCTGACGATCTTTTCCAGCGGCGTCGCGCCGAGTGCGGTGTTGGCGTTGCGCAGCCATTGCCGGGCAACGCCCTCATCGCCGCCGACAATTGCGTCGAGCGAGCGAAACAGACGCACGAGCAGGATAGCGAGTTCAAAGGACTTCGAGCCGCGCTCCAGCAGATAATCCTGCCGCTTCATACGCGAGACGGTTGCCTCGGAAACACCGAGCACCGCCGAAAGCGTTCGAGCGTTGAGGCCAAGATGGTCGGCGGCATTAACGGCCGCTTTGGTGATCACGGCAGCCTCGGGGGACCGGGCGCCAGAGATCGGGTGTGCTAGAGCCATGCCATATTCCTTTCACTGGAAAGAATATAGCACTTTAATTTCATATGAAAAGAGCGTCGCGATGCACGACGCTCTTTTACACTTATGATCAAGCAACGGTGACCGGAACTTCCGTCGACGTGCGCATGGCGTGGCTATAGGGGCAGACGATGTGCGCTGCAGCGGCAAGCTTCTCAGCGGTCGGCTTGTCGAGGCCGGGAATGTTCACCGTCAGGGCGACTTCGATGCCGAAGCCCGTGCCGTCTTCACGCGGACCGATGCCGACGGTGGCGCTGACCGTGGTCTCTTCGGGAATCTTGACCTTTTCCTTGCCGGCGACAAATTTCAAGGCACCGAGGAAGCAGGCCGAATAACCGGCTGCAAAGAGTTGTTCCGGGTTGGTGCCGGTCGCGCCGTCGCCGCCGAGCTCCTTCGGAACCGTCAGCGTGACATCGAGAACGCCGTTTTCGGAAACGGCGCGGCCCGCGCGGCCACCGGTGGCGGAAGCTTTGGTCGTATAGAGGATAGGCATGTCAGTCTCCTTTGCGTTGGGGTTGGATTTTGTATAATGCGCAATTAAATTGTACACAAGTGAATTTTGCAAATTGCATTTCGAATTCGAAAAGAGGACAATTGTTCCCTGGGAAAGGACGACAATGAAAGCGCATCTGGCAAAGACGATGGAAATTCCGGAAGACGAAAAGCGGCTCGACAACCAGCTCTGTTTTGCGGTCTACTCGACCGCGCATGCCTTCACCCGCGCCTACAAGCCGATTCTCGACAAGGTCGGCCTTACCTACCCGCAGTATCTTGTGATGCTGGCGCTGTGGGAAAAATCCGAGCAGCCGGTCAAGGCGATCGGCGAACAGCTCGATCTCGATTCGGGCACGCTATCGCCGCTACTCAAACGCCTCGAGCAAAATGGCCTGATCAAGCGCACCCGCGATTCCCGCGACGAACGGCAGGTCATCGTGTCGCTGACCGAGAAAGGCCGCGCCATGCGGAGCGAAATCGATACCATCATGAGCGCGATCGGCCAGGCTGCGGGCTGCACGCTCGAGGAAATAAAGACAATACGCGAGATGCTGAAGGGGCTGCGGTCCAACCTGACGGCTGCGGTATAGGGGTCGCGCTGGCAGCAACGGGATTGGCCAACCTTATCGATTCCACAGGGCAGCATGGCGGGAATGGTTGCGCAGAAAGTCGAATTCTCGATGGTTTTCGATGGCAACAGGGGGCCGGCTTTCCTGCAGAAGCTCGATCTTCAGCCGCTCGACAACGGCCGTCGTTATTTCGTCCTGAACCGCGAAGATCTGCCCGAAATGACGATCGAAGCGTTCCGCCCAGATGATTCCGCCGGTTCGCGCATCGACAAGCTCGGTCGTTAGACGCAATTCGTGGCCGCTGACGCGAGCGCTTCCGCCGAGGACGTAGTATACACCAAGCGCTAGGGCGACGTCCGGCAGGCGGTCGACCTTGTCGCGATAGGCGAAGCTCAAGTTCTTCGATGCGACAAAGAGATTGGGAATCTTCGCCAAGGCAGTGATGATGTCCTCGACAATGCCGTCTGCGATCCATGTGTGCCGACCACCGGGCACCGCGACCGTGAACGGAAGGACCGCGATGGAGGGCCGCCCCGACGGACCGATCGCCGCGGGCGGCGGCGGAGCCTCGCTGCGCACCACGAGCTTCTCGTCCAAGGCATAACCGCGGCACGGAATGGTGCGAATGAGCTTTGCCGCGCCCTCACCCAGCGTCCTGCGTATATCCGTCACGCACTGGCTGAGCGAGCCGTCCGTGACAGCCACATTTGGCCAGACGGCTGAAACCAATTCGTCCTTGGTGACGACACGTCCCGAATTTTCAAGTAAATAAGTCAGCAACGCGAGGGATTTGGGGCGCAAACGAACATCCTGCCCGCCCTTGCGCAGCCGGCCCTGTTGCAAATCGAGCTGGTGTCCCGCGAATTCGAACATCGACATTGGATGCTCCGAATGTTGGCGCGCAATTTAGCAAACGCTTCCCACCACGACAACGAAGTGTATCCAAGCACGACACCGAAACCAAAGAATTTCAGAGAAATTTCAAAAGCGCTTCAGCGGGTCTTCACGACAACCACACGGATAAATGGGAGGCTTTGCCAATACAACTGCAGCTTGGGGGAGCTACCATGACGTTCCTGCACCTACATGGCGTTCGCGCTTTTTCGCCGACAGCGGCGTTTTCGGGAACATGGCACGCACTCGCGCATTTGGTCCCGCATGGCCATGCAGCGCCTGCAGATCACGTTGCGTGCCGGTCGTTGGACAAGCTTGACGACGAGCAGCTCGCCGATATCGGCATCGTCAGACACGAAGAGTTCGCCGGTTGGCATGAGTCAGCGAGAGGCTCCGATCCCGACCCGATCATGTCCAAAAGCTATTCGTGGCGGTAGACTTCAACTCCGACAAATTCGCGCCAGAAGACCACACTATCTCCCTTGGGAAGATGGTGTCTCCCTTGGGAAAGGAAGACACCAGGATGCATATCGATCACTGCAGAACGACGACCGGTGCCTTGTTCGGCACGCGGTCATAGAGGTCGATGATGTCCTGGTTCAACAGACGCACGCAGCCTGACGAAACGGCCTTGCCGATCGAGCGCCATTCCGGGTTGCCATGCAGACGGTAGAGCGTGTCTTCGCCATTCGAGAAGATGTAGAGCGCACGCGCGCCGAGTGGGTTCTTCAAGCCCGGCTCCATGCCACCGTTCTCGATCGAATACTTGGCGAGTTCGGGCTGACGCGCGACCATTTCATTCGGCGGCTTCCAGCGCGGCCACCTTTGGCGCCATTGGATGACACCGGAGCCCTGCCAGGCGAAGCCTTCACGGCCGATACCGACGCCGTAGCGCATCGCGGTGCCGCCGGGTTGTACCAGGTAGAGGAAACGCGAGGGGGTATCGACGACGATCGTGCCGGGCGCCTGGCCGGTCGGATCGACGACCTGCTGGCGATAGAAGCGCGGATCGATCTGCTGGTAAGGCACGGCCGGAATGAGAAAGCCACCATCCTCAATCGGACCATACATCACCGCCAGCTCGGCATCACCCGGCGTCTGCGGCGCCTGGAACATGTTGATCGGATTGCGCATGACGACCGGCTGAGCCACGGGAGGCGGCCCGGCCGTCGATGCGCACCCGGTCAGCGCCGAAGCTGCGGTCATTGCCGAAAGCGAAAGGAAGCTGCGGCGGGAAAGGGATTTTTCAAAGCTCATAACGCGGGTCTGGTTTCCTGTTGCGCTGGAAGGACGAACGCCCTTCGCGGAGGGTGATTCAACGCCGGTGACGCACGGGAAATCTATCCGCTTGCGCTAAATAAACCATCACCTCACGAAGTCGTGTCCGCCCGCGGACACACGATATCCCAAACCCTGTTGCGCCGCTACATCACGACGATCTCTGCCTTCGCCGGAACACGGTTGTAAAGGTCGACGACGTCCTGGTTCAGCATGCGCACGCAACCCGACGACGTGGCCTTTCCGACCGACTGCCAATCCGGCGTCCCGTGGATGCGGTACAGCGTGTCCTGCCCATCCTTGAAGATGTAGAGGGCACGGGCACCGAGCGGGTTTCCGAGGCCGGGGTTCATGCCGCCGTTCTCAGCGGAAAAGGCGCGTATGTCCGGCTGACGTGACACCATTTCTGCCGGCGGTGTCCAGCGCGGCCATTTTTGCTTCCATTGAATCATGCCACGGCCGGACCATGCGTAGCCTTCGCGGCCAAGGCCGACGCCATAGCGCATCGCCTTGCCGCCCGGCTCAACGAAATAGAGGTGCTTGGTCTTCGTATCGACGATGATCGTGCCCGGCTTCTCTTTCGAGGGATAATCGACCTCCTGGCGCAGATACTGCGGATCGATGCGGCTGATCGGTATGGCCGGCAAGGTGAAGTCGGTGTCGCGCACCTGGCCATACATGGCGCTGTTCACCGGATTGGTGACCGGCAGACCGTAGGTCCGGCTAAAATTCGCGCCTGGGATGCCATAAGTCTGATTGTATATCGTAGGCGGCACACCCGGCCTCTGCGGAATCGGCGTATCCACCGGCTTGACCCGCATGGGATCAACACCGGGCGGGTTATAGAAAACAGGGGACGTTTCCTGCACGAAGCGCGCGGGATCGGTGGCACCGGTGTCCGGGATGAGGATATTGCAACCGCTCAGGCAAAGAGCAGCGGCCGCAAGCCCGACAAATGGCGACACCCGGCTGAGAACAGTCATAAAATACCCTCATCGACAACAGCGAGACGTATAGCTGCGGCAAGGATGGCACTCGCGGCTGGCGCGAGGCTGGTCACGAGATCAGCCTCGCATCAATGGACGTCGGATCACGATCAGGCCGCGACGCCGTGGAAGAACCGTATGCTCTGTTCGATCTCCGCCGGCAGCGCCGAGGTGTGGTTGCCGGTCACCGTGTCCGTTTCGATGCGGACACCACCGGAGCGGGCGCGGCTTGCAAGCAGGCCGGCGCGGTCATTGAAATGCGCCTCCTCGGTGCCGTGCACGACACGGACGGGGCATTTGAAGCTCTTGGCATAGCAGAGCGCGCTGCGGACCTCGAACTCGTGGGCGTTGCCGTCGTCGAAGCGAATATCCTGCGGGTAGCGATTGAAAAAGCGGAAGGCGTCCGGATTGCCCGAGATCGGTGCCGCGGCGCGGAACTTGTGGCTGCTCATCGCCGCAAGCATGGTCAGCGTGCCACCGATGCTGTGGCCGGCGATGAACAGGCGATCGGCATCGACGCCCGGAAGATGCTGCAGACGATCGGCCGCCGAAAGCACGTCATCGACCTCGTCATAGAAGCCCGAGAAATTGCCCATCTGGCCGTTTTCGCCGCGCAACGACGGCATCATCACCACGAATCCGGCGTCGACATAGGCCTTGAGCAGAACCCAGTGGCCAAGACCCATGGCGTTGCCCCCATGCAGGAACAGAACGCCCGGTTTGGGCTTGCTGCCACGCTTGTATTTGGAGACCCAGGCGACCAGCTCCAATTCGCCGCCGTAACCTGAGCGATAGAAAATCTTCTCACCGTCCGCGGGAGCGTCGAGCGGCTCGTACTTGTCGGGAGCCGGCCCCTTCTGCAGCAGCTTGGTATGGAAGCGCTTGCGGACCTTGACATAGTCGTGATCGATCAGCCTCGGCACGTCCGGAACCTCGAATCCACTTGCCATGCGCGGGAGCAGGAGAGCTCCAGCCAGGCCTGCGAGAACCGTGCGGCGCTGGCGGAGAAAAGAATTACCTTCGTCTGACGTCATTTCACACTTCCATCGTTCCCGGCGATTCGAGGATTGCACCGGAAGCGTCCGGTCGCCAACACACGTTGTGTTGAAAAAGGTGGCCCTGCGGCGTTTTGCGCCAAGAAAAGCTACTGCTCGCCCTTGGCATCGATCATGGCGACCAGTGTCTGGAGACGATCCGCCTCATAGGATGGCTTGTCGGGGCGCAGGCGAGAGATTCGCGGAAAGCGCATCGCAACACCGGACTTGTGGCGGGTGGAGCGGTTGATGCCTTCGAAGGCGACTTCCACGACGAAGCCGAAGTCCCTATCCGCCCTGACGGCGCGCACCGGGCCAAAGCGTTCCGTCGTGTTGTTGCGAACAAACTTGTCCAGCACTTCGAGTTCGGCATCCGTGAAGCCGAAATAGGCCTTGCCGACCGGCACCAGCTGTTCACCTTCCGGGGTCTCTGTCCAGACACCGAAGGTGAAGTCCGAATAGTAGCTGGAGCGCTTGCCGTGGCCGCGCTGCGCATACATCAGCACGGCGTCTACATTGTAGGGATTGCGCTTCCACTTGAACCACGGCCCCTTCCCCCGCCCCGCCTGATAAATGCTGTCGCGGCGCTTGATCATCACCCCTTCGATGACAGGATCCGGCGGCGAGGACCGCAGCTGATCCAGTTCGTCCCACGACGAGAACTCGACCAGCGGGGACAGATCGAAGCGGTCGTGCGGCGCATGGTCGATGACCTCCGCAAGACGCGCTCGGCGATCGACATAGGAGCGGCCACGCACGTCCTCCTCGCGATCGAAGAGCAGATCGTAGGCACGAATGAAGGCCGGATACTCGTCGAGCATCTTCGTCGTCACCGTCTTGCGATTCAGGCGTTGCTGTAGATCGGAGAAGGTGCGTGTCGGGCTGTTCGAACGGGTGGTTCCGCCGACAAGCAGCTCACCGTCCATCACGCCGTCGAAGCTGATCGAATCGATGATGTCGGGAAACGCGCCCGAGATATCGTCGCCCGAACGCGAGTAGATCTTGCGCGTATCTCCGGAACGCGACAACTGCACACGAATGCCGTCCCACTTCCATTCCGCGGCATATTCGACTGGATCGAGTTGTTCCAGATCCCCCTCCTCGACCGGATTGGCGAGCATGACGGAATGGAAAATCGCCGGCGTTGCCAGGATTGGCTTGTCGCCCTGCCCTTCCAGCCAGCGAAACAGCGGTTCGTAGGGTGGCTGCAGGCCATGCCAGAGCGTCTCGATTTCGGTCACGTCGCGGCCGCCCATGTCGGCGAGCGCCTGTTTCGCCAGGCGGGACGAGACCCCGATGCGGAGCGCCCCGGTCGCGAGCTTAATGAAGGCGAAGCGACCTGACGTGTCCAGCCGATCGAGCAAGTCGCGCACGAAGCTGCGGACTTCGGTGCGCCCGAGCACGTTCATCTGCCGGACGACATCGCCGAGCCGCGGCTGGGCAAGCGCCGACCGCTCGATGTCCTTCCCGGCGTCCCAGACAAGGGAGATCGTCTCCGCGAGGTCGCCGACATAGTCGTAGGAATAGTGGAAGAGCACGTCGTCCATCCGTTCCAGCACTAATTCGCGCAGCATGGCCGGCTTGACGTTGCGCACTTCGAGCGTGCCGGCGATGGCGGCAAGACCGTAGCCGCGATCCGGGTCCGGGGTGTTGTGGAAGTAATCGGTAAGCAGCTTCAGCTTGCCGTTGCGGCTGGGGGTGAGCACGAGGCGGTCGAGCAGGTCGGCGAAGGCTTTCATCAGTCGGCCTCGTCTTCGTAGCCGACCAGATGGAGCGGTCGGGCCTTGATGCCTTGCAGCTGGCACCAGCGTACCAGCGCCTCCTCGCGGCCGTGCGTCACCCAAACCTCCTCAGGACGCAGATCGCTGATCGTCTCGGTCAGTTCCGGCCAGTCGCAATGATCGGAGATGACGAGCGGCAGTTCGACACCCTGCTGCTTGGCGCGCTGGCGCACCATCATCCAGCCCGAGGCAAACGCCGGCAACGGCTCATTGAAGCGTCGCGCCCAGCGATCGGCAAAGGCGGAGGACGGGCCGACGACGATTGCTCCCTTGAAGGCGGACTTGTCGCGGCTCTCAATAGTCGCGGGTCGAAGTTCACCGAGCTCGACACCCTGACTGACGTAGTAATCACAGAGCCTTTCCATCGCGCCGTGGATATAGATCGGCTGGTCATAGCCTGTATCGCGCAGCAGGCGGATGACGCGCTGCGCCTTGCCAAGCGCATAGGCGCCGATCAGGTGCGTGCGCTCCGGAAACTGCCGCAGCGACGCATAGAGCTTGCCCATTTCGTCGGCCGGATCCGGGTGATGGAAGACGGGCAGCCCGAAGGTGGCTTCGGTGATGAAGACATCGCAGGGCACCGGCACATAGGCGGCGCAGGTCGGGTCCGCGCGCCGCTTGTAATCGCCGGAGACGACGATGCGCGTGCCGTTCTTCTCGATGGCGATCTGCGCCGAGCCGAGCACATGGCCGGCGGGATGAAAGCTGACCCTGACGCCGTTGATCAGGATTTCCTCTCCGAATGCGACGGCCTGCTCACTTGTGCAGAAGCCCTCACCATAGCGAATCTGCATGATATCAAGCGTCTGGCGCGTGGCGAGCACGTTCGTGTGGCCGGGCCGCGCATGGTCCGAATGGCCGTGGGTGATCAGGGCTCGCTCGACCGGCCGCACGGGATCCACATAGAATCCTCCCTCGGGACAATAGAGCCCTTCGGGGGCGGGATAGAGCAAGGCGTCTGGTCTCATGCATGCAAAGATAGCGGGAAACAATGGAAGGGCCAGTGGCACGCGCTTCGCAGACAGGAGATGTTGATCCGCACCAAAATGAAACAGGCGCGCTGGCACGTTTCCTGCAGAGCGGTAGAAATGAAGGAAAGTCCGTTAACCTCCCGCCGTTATCTGTTCCGCCTTGCGGGAGCATCCGCGCTTGTACTGATGGCCTCCCGCAGCTTTGCGACCACGCGCGAGGGCGGTCTGCGCGGCGCGATCGACGCTGTGCAATACAAGACGACGCCGAGTGCGGCCGATCGCAAGAGCGTCAGCCTGCAGAAGATGATTGATCAGGCCGCAGCGGAAAACGTGCCGGTTTTCCTGCCGGCCGGCACCTACAAGGTTTCCAATCTCGTGCTTCCGGAGAATACGAGGATCACAGGCGTACCCGGGGCGTCGCGTATCGTCTATACCGGCGATGGCCACCTCTTAAGCGCGGAAAACGTCAAGCGCGTCGAGCTATCCAATATCGTCATCGACGGGCAGAACCGCTGGCTCGGCGACTATGCCGGCGCGCTGCTGCAATTTACCGGCGTCGACGAGGTGATGATCGACAATTGCCAGATCGCCGGCAGCCGCAAACATGCCGTCCAACTGGAGCGATGCGGTGGTCGGATCGAGCGTAGCCGCATCTCCGGCGCGGGCCATTCCGGCGTCTACGCGGTTGAATCCGATGCGCTCTCGATTACCGGAAACGAGGTCTTCGATTGCGGCAATGGCGGCATTCTCGTGCACCGTTGGAAGAAGGCGACGGACAACAGCGTCGTCAACGACAACCGCGTCTACCGGATCAAGGCCAATGACGGAGGCACCGGCCAGAACGGTAACGGCATCAACATATTCCGCGCTAACAACGTCATGGTTGCAAACAACCATGTGTCCGATTGCGCGTTTACCGCCATTCGCGCCAATTCGGCCTCCGACATCCAGATCACCGGCAACCAGTGCCAGCGCTCCGGCGAGACGGCGATCTATGTCGAATTCGAATTTGAGGGCGCCGTCGTTTCCAACAACATCGTGGACGGCGCGGCGAACGGCATCTCGATCGCCAATTTCGACCAGGGCGGTAGGCTGGCAAGCGTTACCGGCAACGTGGTGCGCAACCTGACCCTGAAAGGCCCCTATCAGCACGAGGTCGGCTTCGGCATCGGCATTGCCGCCGAGGCTGACACGCTGGTCTCCGGCAACATCATCGAGGGCGCCCCGCGCTGGGGCATGCAGCTTGGTTGGGGCCCTTATCTCCGCAATCTCGTGGTGACCGGCAACATTATCCGCAAGGCGCCGGTCGGCTGCGCGGTGTCGGTGGCGCAGGGTGCGGGAACGGCTGTCGTTACAGACAACGTGTTTCAGGAGACGCCCCACGGTGCCGTCCTCGGCTTCGAATGGGACAAGAAGGTATCAGGCGAATTGGCGACCGCAAGCTCCTCGCCCTATGCTCAGCTGACGATCGAGCGCAACCGCGTGTCCTGAGAAACATCAAAAGCTTTCATCGATTCATAAGGCTCGGTAGCTTCCGTTGGGACGCTTCGGCTCCTACCCTGTGGCCAGTCGAACCGGGGATATCGAAATGCTGACAATCTATGGGGTCTATCGCTCGCGCGCCTCGCGCGTTTACTGGATGGCCGAGGAACTGGGGCTGGAATTCGATTCCATACGGGTCATTCAAGCTCGACGTCTTGCCAATCCACTTGCCGCCGATGCGCCTGTTAACACGCTATCGCCCGATTTCCTGGCGATCAATCCGATGGCGCTCATCCCCAGCATCAAGGACGGCGACCTTGTGATGCATGAGTCGCTCGCCATCACGCTCTACCTTGCGCGCAAGCATGGCGGCCCCCTTGCTGGCCAAACCGTCGAGGAAGACGGTTTGATGACGATGTGGACCATCTGGGCGGCAACCGAGGTGGAACCGCATACGGTCAAGATCGTCTACGTCTATGACGACGAGAAGCAGAACAGCGATGAGGGCAAGGCGACGATCGGCGTAGCGGTGCGCTCGCTGAAGAAGTCGTTCGCGACCCTGGAGAAGCATCTGGCGACGAACGACTACGTCGTCGGCAACCGCTTCACGGCAGCCGATCTCAATCTCGCCGAGGTGCTTCGCTACGCACAGACGGAACAGGCGCTGTTCGACGCCCATCCCAACATCAGCGCCTGGATCAAGCGTTGCCAGTCGCGACCAGCCTACATTGCCATGCAGGCGACGCGTTCTGAGGAGCCGATCTGATCAGGGGAAGAGCTTCAGGGTGCCAGCCATCTCCTCACGGATCCAGGCCTTGAAATCCCTAACCTTCTTGGGCTCGCGCGAACCTTCGGCCGTTACGAAATAGTGGCCGAAGCCGGTTTTGGCGCGAATGCCGAAGGGCGCGACCAACTGCTGCTGATGCAGGGCAAAGCCTGCCAGCGTCTGCCAGGCGAGCATGACGCCCTGGCCCGCGATTGCCGCATCGAGACAGAGCGAGGCGTCGTTGAAGATGTGGCGGGTCTCGAGCGTCTTGCCTGAAAGGCCGGCCTCGCGCATCCACACCTCCCAGGTGAACATGGCGCGGCCATCGATCACGGCCGGAAGCGACAGAATATCGGCCGGTTCGCACAGTCGCGCCGCCATGACAGGCGAGCAGACCGGAAAGACCTCCTGCTGAAGCAACAATTCCGCCTTCACATCGGGCCACTGCCCGTTGCCGACACGAATGCCGATATCGATATCGCACAGCGCCGGATTGACCAGCCGGGTGGTGGCATCCATCCGCAGGCTGATCTCGGGATGCCGCTCGGCAAAACGATCGAGCCGATAGACGAGCCAGCGTGCGGCAAAGACGGGTGCCACCGAGATCGTCAGGATGCTGTCGTCGTGCCGCTGTGTCGTCGCCACCGCCTGTGACAGGGCGTTGAAGCCCTCCGTCAAACCCGCCAGCAGGCGCGCGCCTGCCTCCGTCGCGACCATGCCTTTCGGCGTGCGTTCGAAAATCACCTGATCGAGCTGTGCCTCGGCCTTGATGACCTGCTGGCTGACCGCACCGATCGAGACGCCCAGTTCCTCGGCCGCGGCCTGCAGGGAGCCGAGCCGTCCGACCGTTTCGAGCGCACGCAATCCGTTCAGATGAACCGAGTTCAGGTTTCGCATATAGTTTTTCTATACTGAGAGATTGGTAATCTCAATTGAAACGTGCTTCACCGGCCGCGATAATCCGCCGGTATTGAGCAGATGCTCCGTTCGCCACCCAAGAAGGAAGGGAGGCATGCCATGCAAATCCTGAAGTTTTTCTTGAGCGTCGAAACCATAGAGCCGCCCTACAACGCGGATATCAAGCAGGATCCGTTGAACCACCCGGATCTGGCGCGGATGTCGCCGACTGCGCTCGCCGATCTGCCGCTCGGTCCGGAACCACGCACGCCGCCGAGCGGCCACAGCTTGCAAGGTGCGCTTAAGAGTGAGAAATCTGCTAGTCTGTGCGCGCTTCAATTCGAGCGAGCCCAATGACCGACAGCGTCGACACGATCTTTGCGCGTCTCAAGCGCCTCTCCGTGGAAGCCAATCTGCCTGAACTCGAGGAGGGCACGTCCTATGGCAATCCAGCGCTGAAAGTGAGCGGCAAATCCTTCGTGGCGGTCAAGAACAATGAGACCATCGTGCTTTCCATCTCGATCGACGACAAGGAACGGCTGATCGAGATGGCGCCCGAGATCTAATACCAGACGGACCACTATGTCGGCTGGCCATCGCTGCCGTTGCGTGCCAGCGCAATCAGCGACGCGGAACTAAAAGAACGGCTGATCGGCGCCTGGCGATTCCGTGCGCCGAAAAGGCTTGCCACGAGCTTTCGCGGGTGAGCACGTGCCTGCCTTCACCCTTCACAAGCACAACGTGCGCCCGGCTTCTCGCTATGCCTGCTCGCGCTCCAATGCCCTTTGCACGGCCGGACGTTCCATCATCTGAGCGTAATGTGCGGTCGCCTTTCTGAAGCGGGCCGGATCGACGCCGTCGGGACGCAGCCAGCCGGTCATGACGAAGAGATAGGGATCGGCGACCGAGTAGTACTCGCCCATTACCCACGGGCCCTCCAGCATCTGCGCATCGATGAGTTCAAAGCACTCGGCCATGGTCTGCGGCACCTTCGCCTTCATCGCCCCGTGCGCGGCCGGATCATCCGCCCAACGGCTGCCGCGGCGACCGTGTGCGTGGTTCACATGCACCGTCGAACAAAGATAATTGTTGAATGCCTGCATCCGGGCAAACTCGAAAGGATCGAGCGGCGCCAGCTGCGCCGCCGGTGCGAGCTGCGCGATGTAGGCCAGGATTGCCGGCGTTTCGGTTAGAACGCCGCGTTCCGTCACAAGCGCGGGCACCCGGCCCTTCGGGTTGATTTCGAGATACTCAGGCGAACGCTGCTCCGCTTCGGCGAAGTTCAGCTTCTTCGTCTTGAACGGCAACCCAGACTCTTCCAGTGCGATGAGGCTTGCGAGCGCACAGGTATGGGGCGCGAAATACAATGTCAGCATGATCGA